>JBBSPR010000217.1:0-4720 GCA_038258615.1 Sphingomonadales bacterium | reverse complement strand
GGTGCCGAAGAAGGCGCGCGCGAAATCGTCCATGCCGCGCTTGCCGCCGGTCTCGCGGCGCAGGATCGAATCGACTTCCATCCAGATCAGCAGGCCCTCGTTGTAATAGTCTTCCGACCGCTGCTCGCTGACCCAGCCCTTGGGGGCGCGCGCCGAGATGACGGGATCGTTGGTGGTGTCGATGAGCGGGCGCCATTCGCGGCCGTGGCGGGTGTCGAGCGAGGCGGCGATGTTGGCATAGGCAGCGAGGGTGTTCTCGCGGCTGGTCAGGCCTGAGCGCGCGGCGAGGACATAGC
Source organism: Sphingomonadales bacterium (assembly GCA_038258615.1). Lineage (GTDB taxonomy): Bacteria > Pseudomonadota > Alphaproteobacteria > Sphingomonadales > Sphingomonadaceae > Sandarakinorhabdus. Next base: position 4,424 of record JBBSPR010000217.1, on the reverse strand, counting down.
CCCAGAATTGCGTCTGGCCCTCATAGACCCAGAGCATCGAATTGCGGAGCGGCACGCGGAAATCGGGGACGATGCTGTCGGCGCCGCGGCGGAACTTGCCGTTCCAGCTGTGGGTGAACTCATGGGGGAGAAGATTGCGGGTGCTCGATGGCGTGTCCCAGCCGGTGAAATAGGCGGGGGGCTCGCCGTTCTCGGAACTGCGGTGATGCCCGAGGCCGATGTCGCCGAGATGCTCGGAGAGGTGGAGCAGGAAATCATAATGATCGAAGTGCTTGGCACCGAAGGTCTTGATGCTTTGCGTTACCAGCTGCTTGTGGGCATCGATCTGCTCGGGCTTGGCGGCGAGATCGGCCGGCTTGTCGGCAAAGACGTTGAGGGTGACGTTGTTGCCCAAATCCCAGGCCTTGAAGTGGCGGCCGGCGAAGAAGGGGCTGTCCACCATCGTTTCATAGTCGGTGGTTTCGTAGGTGATGGTGTTGCCGCCTGAGACTTGCGACGTGGATGCGGGGCGGAGCGCGCCGGCGGCCTTGAAGCCCTCGGGCCATGTCACCGTCAGCGCTGTCGGGATAGCCCTTGTAAACCAGCCGGCGGGGTAGAGGCTGACCTGGTTGGGCTGGAGGTTGATCATCTCCGAGGTGACCACGATGCGGCCCTGGTTGGCGGTGGTGGCGCTGAGGAACTCGAATTTTGCTTCGACGCTGCGGGTGCCGGCGGGGACATCGACGGTGAAGGCGAAGACATCGAGCGGATCGCGCACCCAGGGCAGGGTCTTGCCGCCGGCGGTGATGGTGAGCCCGGCGAGCTTTTCGATCTGGCCGCGCGGGGCGTGGTTGCCGGGGAGCCATTTGGGGAAGAGCAGGGTGAGCTTGCCGGGCACCGGGAGCGTTGACGGCACGGGGATGGTCTGGCGGACCTTGAAGATGCCCTGCACGGTGTCGGTGGCATCGACGGCGACGGCCATGGTGCCGGGGACGGGCATTTCGCGCGCTGCCGGGATGGGATCGGTGAGCGGCAGCGGGGTGGGCATGGAGCGCTGGACCTGCGCCGTGGCGGCGGTGGACAGCAGGGCGGTGAGGAGCAGGGCTTTGTACATTCGCAGTGGTTAGACCTGTGGCGGGTGGCGTGACAAGTGCGGGGGCGGCGGATATGGCGGCGGGATGAGCAGCATACAAAAGCCACCCCAGCGGCCGCGCGGCACGCAGGACATGATCGGCGAGGCGGCGGAGCGCTTCGACCATGTGGTGCGGACCTTCGACCGGGTGCGGCGGCTGCATGGCTTCGGGCGGGTGGAGGTGCCGGTGTTCGAGAGCACTTCGGTGTTTTCGCGCGGGCTGGGCGAGACGACCGATGTGGTTTCGAAGGAGATGTATTCGTTCGAGGACCGGGGCGGGGATTCGCTGACGCTGCGGCCGGAGTTCACGGCCGGGATCTGCAGGGCGTTCGTGGAAAATGGCTGGCAGCAGCTGGCACCGATGAAGCTGGCGACCTGGGGGCCGCTGTTTCGCTATGAGCGGCCGCAGAAGGGGAGGTTCCGGCAGTTTCATCAATTGGATGCGGAAGTGATCGGCGCGGGCGAGCCGGCGGCCGATGTGGAGGTGATTGCGCTTGCCGCACAGCTGCTGGACGAGCTGGGGGTGGCGGACCGGGTGGTGCTTCAGCTCAACACGCTGGGGGATGCGGAGACGCGAGGGAGGTGGCGCGAGGCGCTGGTGGCGCATTTTTCGGGCCATCTGGATGTGCTGAGTGCGGAGAGCCGCGAGCGGCTGGCGAAGAACCCGCTGCGGATTCTGGATTCGAAGGCGGAGAGCGACCGGGCGCTGGTGGCGGATGCGCCGCGGATCGACGACTTCATGACTGTGGAGGCGGGGGCGTTTTTCGAGTCCGTGATGCGCGGGCTGGAGGCGAGCGGCGTGGCGTTTGTGCGGGCGGCGGCGCTGGTGCGGGGGTTCGATTATTATCGGCATACGGCGTTCGAGTTCGTCACCGAGGCCTTGGGGGCGCAGGGGACGGTGATCGGCGGCGGGCGCTATGACGGGCTGATCGGGATGATGGGCGGGCCGGAGACGCCGGCGGTGGGCTGGGCCGGGGGAATCGAGCGGCTGGCGCTGCTCGCCGGGCTGCCGGCGGAGACGCGGATGCAGGTGGCGGTGGTGGCGGCAGATGCGGCGGCCGGGGACGCGGCGCTGCAGCTGCTGGCCGGGCTGCGGACGGCTGGGGTTTCCGCCGAGCAGGGCTGGAAGGGCAATCTGAAGAAGAAGATGGAGCGTGCGGGCAAGGCAGGCGTGCAGCTGGTGCTGCTGGTGGGCAGCGACGAGCTGGAAGCCGGCGAGGCAACGCTGAAGGACATGGGATCGGGCGAGCAGCGGCGCGTGGCGCTGGGCGAGGCAGTGACGGCGGTGCGGGCGCGGCTGGCTGGGGGTGGTCTGTGGGGCTGATTTTTCAGGAGGCAACTAATGAGCGTTGAAGGCTTTTGGTTAATGCGGACCACTCAGCATGATTCTTCTGAGTTCACGGGACCGGGTGTAATTGTACTTGATACAGGGAAACTATTTGGAGGCGATTCAGCCTATTATTACAATGGTAATTACAGTGTTGAAGCCGGAAATATGACTGGAGAAGTTCGCGTTAAAACACATACCGATTATGATGGATTGATCAACGTGTTTGGAATGGTGGGTGTTGTTAACCACGTTGTGTTCTATGACGGAGCATATGATGGAAACATCATCCGTGGAACCATGAGAACAAGTCGTGACGGATATCCAAGTCTCCAATTCGTAATGGAGAAGCTCGATAATTTTCCGTCCTAACAGTCTGGATTTAAAGCTGTGATAATTTCGCCGGAGCGTTTAGCGCAGATTGCGCGGCGGCATGCCGATTTGGCGGCTCAGATGGGCAATCCTGATCTGGCGGCGGACAAGTTCGTGCAGATTTCCAAGGATTATGCCGAGCTGACGCCTGTTGTTGAAGCGGCAGAGGCGCTCCGCGCGCTGCGCGAGGAGGCGGAGACGCTGCGGGGGATTCCGGCCGACGACGAGATGCACGAGATGGCGATGGAGGAGCTGGCGAGCATCGAGGCGCAGCTGCCGGCGGCCGAGCGCGTACTGGCGCTGAAGCTGCTGCCGCGCGATGCGGCCGATGCCAAGCCGGCGATGCTGGAAATTCGCGCCGGGACCGGGGGGGATGAGGCGGCACTGTTCGCGGGCGATCTTTTTCGCATGTACGAGCGCTATGCCTCGACGCAGGGGTGGCGGGTGGAGGTGATGAGCGCTTCGGCGGCGGAGATGGGCGGCTACAAGGAAGTGGTGGCGAGCGTGACCGGGGAGGGGGTGTTCGCGAAACTGAAGTTCGAGAGCGGGGTGCACCGGGTGCAGCGGGTGCCGGCGACCGAGACGCAGGGGCGGATTCATACGAGTGCGGCGACGGTGGCGGTGCTGCCGGAGGCGGAGGAAGTGGATGTGCAGATCGACGAGAAGGACCTGCGGATCGATGTGTTTCGCTCAAGCGGGCCGGGCGGGCAATCGGTCAACACGACCGACAGTGCAGTGCGGATCACGCATTTGCCGTCCGGGCTGGTGGTGCAGCAGCAGGACGAGAAATCGCAGCACAAGAACAAGGCCAAGGCGCTGAAGGTGCTGCGCAGCCGGCTGTATGACCTGGAGCGGAGCAAGGTGGATTCGGCGCGGTCGGCGGACAGGAAGGCGATGGTGGGGAGCGGCGACCGGTCCGAGCGAATCCGGACCTATAATTTTCCGCAAGGGCGGGTGACCGACCATCGGATCGGGCTGACGCTGCACCGGCTGCCGGAAATTCTGGAGGGCGGCGGGCTGGACGAGCTGCTGAGCGCGCTGATTGCCGAGGATGAGGCGGCGCGGCTGGCTGACCTGGCGTGATGGTTCGCGATGCGCTTGCTGCAGCGGCGCGGCGGGTGGGGCGGCTGGAGGCGGAGGTGCTGCTTTCGCATCTGCTGGGGTGCTCGCGGGGGGACTTGGTGTTGCGCCCTGAGCGGGTGGTGGATGCAGATGCGTTCGAGCCGATGCTGGCGCGGCGCGAGCTTGGCGAGCCGGTGGCGTATATCACCGGCGAGCGCGAGTTCTGGAGCCTGCCGCTGCGGGTGACGCCCGATGTGCTGATCCCGCGGCCGGATTCGGAGACATTGGTGGAGGCGGCGCTTTGCGATGAGTTTTCGCGGGTGCTCGATCTGGGGACGGGATCGGGGGCGTTGTTGCTGGCGGTGCTGAGCGAGCGTCCGGGGGCGACCGGGGTGGGAGTGGATGCGAGTGCGGCCGCACTTGCGGTGGCGAAGGCGAATGCGGACGCGCTGGGCCTTGCGGGGCGGGCGGACTTTCGGCTGGGGGACTGGGGGGCGGGGCTGGAGGTGCGGTTCGACCTTGTGCTGTGCAACCCGCCCTATGTCGAGGCCG
>JBBSPR010000216.1:0-4748 GCA_038258615.1 Sphingomonadales bacterium | reverse complement strand
GCGCCTTGCCGTCGATCAGGACTGCGCTCACACCACACCGGCGTCGAGCAGCAGTGCGGGCAACAGCCGCTGGATCAGGATGATGATCAGGATCAACACCATCGGCGCCAGGTCGATGCCACCCATGTCCGGCAGCACCCGCCGGATCGGCCGCAGCATCGGCGCAAAGAAGCGGTCCAACCCGGTCACCACACTGTAGACGAAGCGGTTCTGCAAGCTCAGCACATTGAACGCCACGAGCCAGCTCAGCACCGCCCAGATCACCAGCGCCCACACCAGCAGCTGCAGCGCGTAAATCACCACCCCCACCAGGGCTACCAAAGTGTTCATCACCATTCCTCGGATATCAGTCCCCGCCTCCTACAGCCCGCCCCCCCATCCGACAACTCGCCTCTTGCCGCATCGCGGCCCACCGCCTAACCCGGCCAGGCAAAAGCAGGAGCACCCATGCAGACCATCGGAGTCATCGGCAGCGGGCTGATGGGCAATGGCATCGCCCATGTCGCCGCCCTCGCCGGCTATGATGTCATCCTGTCCGACATCGAGATGAGCCGCGCCGAGGCCGCGCGCAGCACCATCGCCAAGAACCTCGCCCGCATGGTGAGCAAAGGCACCGCTACGCAAGAGGCTGCCGACGCCGCCCTCGCGCGGCTCACCCTCACCACTGACAATGCCGCCCACCAAGCCGCCGATCTGGTCATCGAAGCCGCCACCGAAAACGAGGGCGTAAAGGCGAAGATCTTCCAGTCGCTCACCCTGCAACCGCACACCCTGCTCGCCACCAACACCAGCAGCATCGGCATCACCCGCCTCGCCAGCACCACCGACCGCGCGGACAAATTCTGCGGCCTGCACTTCTTCAATCCCGTGCCGCTGATGGCCCTCGTCGAGATCATCCCCGGCCTCGCCACAAGCGCTGAAACCACCGCCGCCATGCACGCCTTCGCCGACAAGCTCGGCAAGACCGCAATCGAAGCTGCCGACAGCCCGGCCTTCATCGTCAACCGCATCCTCTGCCCCATGCTCAACGAAGCCATTTTCGCGCTCGGCGAGGGCGTCGGCTCGGTCATCGACATCGACACCGGCCTCAAGCTCGGTGCCAATCACCCCATGGGCCCGCTCACGCTGGCCGATTTCGTCGGCCTCGACACGCTGCTCAGCATCATGAAGGTGATGCAGGACGGCACCGGCGACCCCAAATACCGCCCCGCGCCGCTGCTGGTGAAATATGTCGAAGCCGGCTGGTTGGGCCGAAAGACCGGCCGCGGGTTCTATGACTACACCGGCCCCGAGCCGGTCCCGACCCGTTGAAGGCACTTGCGTCGATGAGCCCCATGACCAGTCATATCCCCACGCCCGAAATGATGGGCAAGACCGAAACGCTGGTCGAAGCCCTGCCCTATCTGCAGCGCTACGCCGGCTCCATCTTCGTCGTGAAGTACGGCGGCCATGCCATGGGCAACGCCGGCCTCGCGCGCGATTTCGCCGAGGATATCGTTCTCCTCAAGGCGGTCGGCATCCTGCCTGTCGTCGTCCATGGCGGCGGCCCGCAGATCGGCGCCATGCTCAAGCGCCTCGGCATCGAAAGCCAGTTCGTCGATGGCCTGCGCGTCACCTGCGAGGATACCGCCCGCATCGCCGAAATGGTCTTGGCCGGCAGCATCAACAAGGAGCTTGTCGCCTGGATCGAAGCCGCCGGTGGCCGCGCGGCCGGCATCAGCGGCAAGGACGCCGGGCTCATCCGCGCCCGCAAGATCACCCGCACCACCCGCGATCCCGGCAGCGCCATCGAGCAGGTGGTGGATCTAGGCTTCGTCGGCGAGCCCGAAACCGTCGATCGCACCATCATCGACACGCTGCTCGCCGCCAATATCATCCCGGTCATCGCCCCCGTCGGCACCGGCACCGACGGCCACACCTACAACATCAACGCCGACACCATGGCCGGCGCCATCGCCGGCGCGCTGGGGGCCGCCCGCCTCTTCCTCCTCACCGACGTCCCCGGCGTGCTCGCCAAGGACAAGACCCTGCTCACCGATCTCACCCCCGAAGACATCGCCACCCTCACCACCGATGGCACCATCAGCGGCGGCATGATTCCCAAGCTGGAAACCTGCGTCACCGCCATCGAAGCCGGCGTCGATGCCGCCGTCATTCTCGACGGCCGCATCCCCCACGCCATGCTGCTGGAAATCTTCACCCGCCGCGGTGCCGGAACCCTGGTGCGCAGGGGCTGAAGCGGCGCATCACTGCGCTCAGCGGACCGCCGCCGCCCCTGCTTCCGCAATCTCGCCGTCCTGCGCCGAGGTCGCCCCGCTCACGCCCACCGCGCCTACGGTCGCCGCACCCTGCTTCACCGGCACCGCACCATCGACAAACGTTCCCGGCAGCGTGAGCATCCGCATTCCCTCGGCCTCCATCAGCCGCTGCTGCATCACCTTGGTCGGCTGGCGAAATCCGGCAGCGGTCTTCGCCTTGGCGAGCGCAATCTCCGGCCCCACCATCGAGGCATCGTCCATACGGGCACTCGCGATCGGCACGCCTGCCGGGTCCACCACCACGATCGAGACCTTCAGCCCCATCGCCGCCGCCTTGGCCTCGGCTGCGGCCAGCACCGCCCGGCCGCCCGCCAGCGTCAGCACCGGCTTTTCCGCCACCATCTGGGCAGCAGCCGGAGTCGCCAGCAGCAGCGCAGCCACAACAGCTGCAGCGATGGGGGCGGCGCGCATCACAGCTTGCCCGTCAGTTCGGGCAGGATCGTGAACAGATCGCCCACCAGCCCGACATCGGCCACCTGGAAGATCGGCGCTTCCTCATCCTTGTTGATCGCGACGATGATCTTGGAATCCTTCATCCCCGCCAGATGCTGGATGGCACCCGAAATGCCGATCGCCACATAAAGCTCGGGCGCCACGATCTTGCCGGTCTGCCCCACCTGATAGTCGTTCGGCGCATAACCGGCATCCACCGCCGCCCGGCTGGCGCCCACGGCGGCCCCCAGCTTGTCGGCCAGCGGATCGATGAACTCGTGGAACTTGTCCGCCGAGCCCAGCGCCCGACCACCCGAAACGATGATCTTCGCACCCGTCAACTCCGGTCGTGCCGAGCTGGTCAGCTCCGCCCCCACAAACGAGGCCTTTTCGCTGGCGCCGGCCGCCGACACCGCTTCCACCGCCGCCGAACCACCGCTCGACGCTGCCTTGGCAAAGGCAGTGCCCCGCACCGTCAGCACCTTCTTGGCGTCAGCAGACTTCACCGTGGCAATCGCATTGCCGGCATAGATCGGCCGCGTGAACGTGTCCGGCCCCTCGACCGACAGCACTTCCGAAATCTGCGCCACATCGAGCTGTGCCGCCACGCGCGGCGCCACATTCTTGCCGCGCGACGTCGCCGTCACCACGAACGCATCATAGTCCGCCATCAGCCCCACGATCAGCGGCGCCAGATTCTCCGGCAGCGCATTGGCAAAGCTCGCATCATCGGCGTGCAGCACCTTGGCCACGCCCGCCACCTGTGCCGCCGCTTCCGCCACCGCAGCCGAGCCCTGCCCCGCCACTAGCACATGCACCTCGCCGCCGAGCTGGCCAGCAGCAGTCACCGCCGCCAGCGTCGGGTCCTTGAGCACTGCATTGTCATGTTCAGCCAGAACCAGAACGCTCATGCCACCGCTCCCAGAGTCTTGAGCTTCTCCACCAGCTCATCCACCGTTTTCACCTTCACGCCCGCTTGGCGCTTGGAAGGCTCCACCACCTTCAGCACGCTCAGCCGCGGCGTCATGTCCACGCCATAATCGGCCGGCGTCTTTGCCGCGATCGGCTTGGACTTGGCCTTCATGATGTTGGGCAGCGACGCATAGCGCGGCTCGTTCAGACGCAGGTCGGTCGTCACCACGGCCGGCAGTGTCAACGCCACCGTCTCCAGCCCGCCATCGATCTCGCGGGTCACGTGCACGGTCTCGCCCTCGGGCGCCACCTTGCTCGCAAATGTCCCCTGCGGCCAGCCGAGCAGCCCGGCGAGCATCTGCCCGGTCTGGTTGGCATCGTCATCGATCGCCTGCTTGCCGAGGATCACCAGCCCGGGAGCCTCCTCCTCGACGATCTTCGCCAGCACCTTGGCCACGGCCAGCGACTCGGTAACCTGCTCGGTCGTCACCAGAATCCCGCGGTCGGCACCCATGGCGAGTGCCGTGCGCAGCGTTTCGGTGGCCTGCTGCACACCGATCGACACGACGACGATCTCGGTGGCGATGCCCTTCTCCTTCAACCGGATCGCCTCTTCCACGGCAATCTCGTCGAAAGGGTTCATGCTCATCTTCACATTGGCCAGGTCAACGCCCGAGCCATCGGGCTTCACCCGCACCTTGACGTTGTAATCGACAACCCGCTTGACGGGCACCAGAACCTTCATCCCCAGCTCTCCACAGGCTGCAAAACTGCCCGAACGCTTGGCGCAACCTCTCCCACACGTCAACCTTCCGCCTGAACGTGCAGCTGTCGCAGCCTTTCTGGACAGGTCCGGTCCGGTCCGATACCCCGGCCGCAATTCCGGGAGACAGCATCATGCAACGCCGCACTTTTCTCGCCAGCACCGGCGCCCTCGCCCTCGCCCCCGCAGTTGCCAAAGCGCAAACCGCCGGCTCGGCCGATGCCGCGCTGCGCACCCTGCTCGACGACATCTTCTACCAGCGCGTCGAGGCCAACCCCACCCAGGCCACCGCGCTCGGGCTCGACACCGGCCCCCGCGCCGGC
>JBBSPR010000215.1:0-4756 GCA_038258615.1 Sphingomonadales bacterium | reverse complement strand
GTCCAGATCGTCCGCATCAACGAAGAAACCCAGCGCATCAGCCTCGGCATGAAGCAGCTCGAAGCCGATCCCTGGACGACCGCCACCGCGAAGTACGCCGTGGACACCCGCCACACCGGCCGCGTCACCAACATCACCGAATATGGTGCGTTCGTGGAGCTCGAAGCCGGCATCGAAGGCCTGGTGCACGTCTCCGAAATGTCGTGGGTCAAGAAGAACGTCCACCCCGGCAAGATCGTCAGCACCAGCCAGGAAGTCGAAGTCATCGTCCTCGAAGTCGATGAAGAGAAGCGCCGCATTTCGCTCGGTCTCAAGCAGGCGCAGCGCAACCCGTGGGAAGTGTTTGCCGAGCAATATCCGGTCGGCTCGAAGATCGAAGGCGAAGTCAAGAACGCCACCGAGTTCGGCCTGTTCATCGGCCTCGACGGCGAAGTCGATGGCATGGTCCACATGTCCGACATCGCCTGGGGTGTCACCGGCGAGCAGGCGCTCGGCCGTCACCACAAGGGCGAGCGCGTGCACGCGGTCGTTCTCGAAGTCGATATCGAGAAAGAGCGCATCAGCCTCGGCATCAAGCAGCTCGATTCGGCCCAGGCGCCCCGCACCGAAGTTTCGGCCGGTGGCACCGACCTCAAGAAGGGCGACATCGTCACCGCCACGGTGATGGTGGCACGCGATGGCGGCATCGAAGTCAGCCTTGGCGACGATGGCACCACCACCGCCTTCATCAAGCGCGGCGATCTCAGCCGTGATCGGGACGAGCAGCGCGCCGAGCGCTTCCAGCCCGGCCAGAAGGTCGATGCAATGGTCACCGGCTTCGAAAAGGGTCGCAAGCCCATGCTCAGCATCAAGGCACTGCAGATCTCCGAGGAGAAGGAAGCCGTTGCCCAATACGGCACGTCCGACTCGGGTGCCACGCTCGGAAACATTCTCGGCGCCGCCTTCAACAAGGCCCGCGAGGACGCCGACAAGAGCTGATTTTCCCGGATCGGCAACAGCAAATGCGGCGGCGACATTCCTTTAGGGACTGTCGCCGCTGTCATTTCGACGCGATTTCACACCATCTGCACGGTTACTAGACGAATCGACGGCGTAAACAGCGGCTTGAGGCCACGGTTTCATTTGCCAATCGCTTAACTTGGATGCACGATGGTACCAATAAGCAAACCCTGCACGGGGGTGTAGAGGGGGTGTGCCAGTGATAAGATCTGAATTGGTGGCAAAGATCGCCGAGGAAAATCCGCACCTCACCGTGCGGGATGTGGAAGCGATTGTTTCGACGATCTTCGACGAGATCACCGCGGCGCTCGCATCGGGCCGCCGGGTCGAGCTGCGCGGCTTCGGTGCCTTCTCCACCCGCGCCCGCGATGCCCGCACTGGCCGCAACCCGCGCACCGGCGCCACGGTCAAGGTCGATGCCAAGCGCGTTCCCTATTTCAAGCCCGGCAAGGAGCTGCGCGAAAAGCTCAACGCCGACGCCGAATAGCGAGCTTCCCCCGCAACCATATCCTGCCTAAGCATGTTTGCAGTGCGGACGTGGCGAAACTGGTAGACGCATCAGACTTAAAATCTGCTTTCCAATGGAAGTGCGGGTTCGAGCCCCGCCGTCCGCACCAAGAGGCCCCGCTCCAACAGTTTCGGCACCATTCCAAGGCGATCGGAGGCGACATTGATCTACATCTGGCTCAACCTCGGTCCCATCCTCGCCGCCACCGCCCTCGGCCTCGTCCTCGCCGTGCTCTGGCACCGCCTGCCCGGTGCGCCGCCGCTGGCACTGGGCCGCCCCGCACTCGTCATCGCCACCAGCCTCGCCGAATTCTGGCTCGCCGCCATCCTCGCCGGCGCCCTTATCCTGGCGCCGAAGGATCAGGCTGGTCCATGGGTCATGGCCATCGGTTCCGGCGTCGTCATCTGGGCCGGCTTCGTGCTCCCCACCCTGCTCGTCAGCCAGCTTTATCGCGGCATGCCGGCGGGGCACATCATCCGTGATCTCGGCTATTGGCTGGTGCTGATGGTGCTGCAAGCGGCACTGCTGCAATCGATCGGTCTGGTACCGCCGCCGGCCTGAACCTGCGGAACCAGTTCGCCATCCCGATCGTTGAGCGGCAGATGTCGCAGCCGCTGCATCGGCGGTGGACCTTGCCCCTGCCATGCTGCTATGCAGAGCGCTACTGGAGATCGGAAAATCATGGCAGACGGGAGCAATTGGGTCGAGATCGTGCTGCTGGCGATGCTGGCAGCCTTCATCGGCCTGCGACTCGTCAGCGTGCTGGGCAAGCGGACCGGTGAGGAGCCGGTGCCGCGCGATGACTTCCGCCCCGGCACCCCCAAAGTGATCGCCCGCCCCGCCCGCAATCCGGACAGCGCACCGCGCCCGCTCGCCAAGCTCCCCGAAGGCACCGACGCCGCCCTGGCACCGCGCCTCGCCGATCTCGCCGAGCAGGATCCCGGCTTCGATCCGCAGCGCTTCGTCACCAACGCCCGCGCTGCCTATCAGATGGTTCTCGAAGCCTTCTGGTCGGGCAATCTCGGCAGCATGGAAGGCCTGGTCTCTGAAGAGATCCAGGAGAATTTTGCCACCGCCGTCGAGCAGCGCGATGGCAAGCGCCTTGCCAACAAGATCGCCGGCGTCGATTCCGCCACCATCACCGGCGTCGATATCGTCGGCCAGATGGCCGAGATCACCGTCCGCTTCGTCACCCGCGTCACCACGCCCGAGAGCGGCACACCCGTCGAAACTGCCGATCTCTGGACCTTCAGCCGGCACATCACCTCGCGTGATCCCGCCTGGCTGCTGATCGCCACCGACGTCGAGGCCTGATCGGGACCATCGGCGCATGGTCGTGCGTCGCCCGCCACTGCTGGCGCTTGCATCGGGCCTGCTCCTAGCAGCCTGCGCAACGCGGACCCCGCCGCCATCACCCCCCACAGCCCCGCCGTTGCCATCGGGACCGGCATTGCCCGCCAGCACCACTGGTCCGGCACGCGCTACCGATCTCCCCGCATCGCGTGTCGCCCATGATGCGCCGGCCGGCACCGGGGCCGATGCGCTCGCCGCTTTCCGCGCCGCCTGCCCGTCGCTCGCCCGCCGCGAGGATCGGTCCGGCCTCACCAAGCCATCGGACTGGGCCACCCTCTGCGCCGCCGCCGCCACTGCGTCGGACGCCCGCAGCTTCTTCACCGCGCAGTTCACCGCAGTCCGCCTCGCCGATGGCAAAGGCTTCGCCACCGGATATTTCGAGCCCGAGATCGCCGCCAGCCGCGTGCGTGCCCCTGGCTATGTCACGCCGTTGTACAAACGCCCGCCGGATCTCGTCGACGTCGATCTCGGCGCCTTCCGGAGCGAATGGAAAGGCCGCACCCTGCGTGGCCGGCTCAGCGGCGCCAAGGTCGTTCCCTATCCCGCCCGCGCCGACATTGCCGCGGGTGCCCTCGCCGGCAAGGGCCTCGAGATCGCCTGGGCCGCCGATGCCAACGAGGCCTTTTTCCTCGAAATCCAGGGCTCGGGCCGCCTCCGCCTCCCCGATGGCCGGATCATGCGCATCGGCTACGAAAGCCAGAACGGCCGCGATTATGTTGCCATCGGCAAGGTCCTCAAGGATCAGGGCAAGCTCCAGGATCCCGTCAGCATGGCGAGCATCCTCGGCTGGCTCCGCGCCAACCCCGCACAAGCCCCCGCCATCCGCGCCGCCAACCCCAGCACCGTCTTCTTCCGGGAGTTGACCGAAATCCGCCCCGATCAGGGCCCCATCGGCGCCATGGGCCACCCGCTCACGCCCCGCGTCTCGGTTGCGGTCGATCCCGCCTTCACCCCCTATGGCGCCCCGCTCATCGTCGCACTGCCCGGCCAGCCGCCGGTGCTGCAGGTCGCCGCAGACACCGGCGGCGCCATCCGCGGCCCCGGCCGTATCGACATGTTCCGCGGATCGGGCACCGCCGCAGCCGCCGAAGCCGGGTCGCTCGCCAGCGCCATCGGCGTCCTCATCCTGCTGCCCAAACCGGCCGCCGAACGGCTGCTGGCGCGATGAGCCGCCGGCTCTCGGCGCATGAGCGCGCACTCTGGCACCGCGTCGCCGCCTCGGTCCGGCCGCTTCCCGGAAACAATCTCGTCACCGCCCCCATCATCGCTCCGCCAGCACCCCCGATGCCCCGCGGCCAGCCCGTTCCGCTCCCCGCACCACCGCCCAAGACCTTCAGAATACCCCCCAAACCCGTCCTCGCGGCCACCCTCGACGGAAGCTGGGATCGCAAGCTCACCCGCGGCCGGCTGGTCCCCGACCGCGTGATCGACCTCCACGACCATAGCCTCGAGCGCGCCAACCAGGTCCTCAACTTCGCCGTCGAAGCTGCTGCCGCCGCCGGGGACCGCGTGCTCCTCGTCATCACCGGCAAGGGCCGCGCCGATCGACCGGGCCGCATCAGGAATGAGCTCCACCACTGGCTGGACAGCGCCCATATCCGCCACCGCATCGCCGCCCTTCGCCCCGCCAGCCCCCGCCACGGCGGCAGCGGCGCCTTCTACCTCATCCTCAGGAGACCCCGATGAGCCCGATTCTCATCGATCGCGACGGCCCGGTTGCCACGATCACCCTCAACCGCCCGGAAGCGATGAACGCCCTGAGCCGCGCCCTCCGGCTGGCGCTGGTCGAAGCCTGCGCCGCCCTCGAAGCCGATCCTGAAGTGCGCGTCGTCATCCTCACCGGCGCCGGCCCGCGCGCCTTCACCGCCGGCCTAGACCTCAAGGAGCTCGGCAGCG
>JBBSPR010000214.1:0-4802 GCA_038258615.1 Sphingomonadales bacterium | reverse complement strand
GCGTGCCGGTGGCCCCGGCCATTCCGGCGTTCCAGCCGCCGCGCAGGCGCGGCAAGGTCATCAGCCTGCTGGGCGCGCTCGGCGGGGTGGGCACGACCAGCTTGGCCACCCAGCTCGGGGTGATCTGGGCGGCGGACAAGCGCGTCTGCCTGATCGATCTCGATGTGCAGTTCGGCAATGCAGCGCTCTATCTCAACCTGCGCCCGCGCCTCACCGTGGCCGATCTCGTCGATGCCGGGGACCGGATGGATGCCGAATATCTGGCCTCGGTGGCCGAGACGCACAACAGCGGCATGTCGGTGGTGGGGGCGCCGATCGACATCGTGCCGCTCGACATGGTGACGCCGGATGCCGTGCAGCGGATGCTGGCGCTCGCCGCGGACAACTATGATGTGGTGCTGGTCGACCTGCCCGATGCGTGGATCAACTGGTCGGCGGCGGCGCTCATGCGGTCGGACGTGTTGGTGCTGGTGAGCGAGCTTTCGGTCGCCGGCGTCCACCAGGCCAAGCGGCAGCTGGAGATGATCGACGCCAACGGGCTTTCGGAACGGGTCAAGCTGGTGCTCAACCGCATGGCGACATCGCTGTTTCGCCGTGCCGACCTCACCCAGACCGAGCAGGCGCTCAAGCGCAAGGTCGATATGGTCGTGAGCAACGACTATGCAGCGATGTCGGCGGCGATCGACGAGGGGCGGCCGGTTTCGGCGATCAAGGTGAAATCCCGGATCGAGAAGGATCTGCGCACGCTGGTGGCGGCGCTCGATGCGGCGCCGCTGGTGACGATGTGATCTGGCCGACGCGGAAATCGGGAGCCGGCGCTGTGGCCGGTGCGGCCGCCGGGACCGCTGCGAGGCCGGCGCCGCCACCCGCGCCGGTCGAGGCCGTGGCCGCCGAGACGGCAGCGCCGGTGGTGCCGGTGCGCGCGGTGGCGGCGCAGGCCAGCGACACGAAGCGCACCGACAGCTATACCGCGCTCAAGGTGAGCCTGCACCAGAAGCTGATCGAGCGGATCAACCTCTCGGCGCTCGACAGCATGTCGCGCGAGCAGGTGGGGCGGGACATCGGCGACCTGGTGCAGGAGATGCTCAAGGAGCTCAACCATGCGCTCAACCTGACCGAGCGGCGGCAGCTGGTGGAGGATATCCTCGACGAGCTGCTGGGGCTGGGGCCGCTGGAGCCGTTGCTCAAGGACCCGACGATCTCGGACATCATGGTCAACTCGGCCTCGATCGTGTTCGTGGAGCGGCGCGGCAAGATCGAGCTCGTGCCCACCCGCTTCGCCGACGACCGGCACCTGATGCGGATCATCGGCAAGATCGTCTCGGCGGTGGGGCGGCGGGTGGATGAAAGCTCGCCGATGGTCGATGCGCGGCTTCCCGACGGCAGCCGCATCAATGCCATCATCCCGCCGCTGGCGATCGACGGTCCGGCACTTTCGATCCGCAAATTCTCCAAGACGCCGATCGATCTGGACAAGCTGGTGGGCTTCGGCGCGCTGACCCCCGATGCCGCCACGGTGCTGCGCGGCGTGGTGGAATCGCGGCGCAACCTCATCATCTCGGGCGGCACCGGCTCGGGCAAGACGACGATGCTCAACGCGCTTTCGGCGTCGATCGACAACGGCGAGCGGATCGTGACGATCGAGGATTCGGCCGAGCTGCAGCTCCAGCAGATCCATGTGCTGCGGCTGGAAACGCGGCCCTCCAACATCGAGGGCAAGGGCGAGGTGAACCAGCGCGACCTTGTGAAGAACGCGCTGCGGATGCGGCCGGACCGGATCATCCTGGGCGAAATCCGCTCGGGCGAGGCGTTCGACATGCTGCAGGCGATGAACACCGGCCATGATGGCTCGATGACGACGGTGCACGCCAACACGCCGCGCGATGCGCTGAGCCGCATCGAGCAGATGATCGGCATGTCCGGCATCGACATCAGCCCCAAATCGGCGCGCGCGCAGATTGCCTCGGCGATCCAGATCGTGCTGCAGCTCTCGCGGCTTTCGGACGGCTCGCGCAAGGTCACCTCGATCGCCGAAGTCACCGGCATGGAGGGCGAGATCATCCTGATGCAGGAGATCTTCCGCTTCGAGCGCACCGGGGTCGATGCCAATGGCAAGGTGATCGGCGAGATGAAGCCGATGGGCGTGCGGCCGAAGTTCGCCGAAGTGCTGCAATCGCGCGGCATCCACCTGGCGGCCGACCTGTTCGACCCTTACAAGAAGCGGACCGGCTGATGGAGGCACTGTTCGACGCCGAGTTCGGCATTTATATCGCCGTGTTTCTGGCGGTGGTGATGCTCGTGGAGGGCATCTTCCTGTTCTACCGGGATATCGTGGCGCCGCGACAGCGCGTGAGCCGGCGGATGGAATTGCTGTCGCAGGGTGCCAGCAACGCCGAGATCATGGAATCGCTGCGCCGGCAGATTCCCGACAACACCAATGCGCTGCTGCCATCGTTGATGGAGCTGGTGGAGACGCGCATGTCGCAGGCCGGCATGCGGATGCGAAGCACCACGATGGTGACGATCATGATGGTGACCACGCTCACCGTGGGCATCGTCTTTCCGATCATCGGCGGCATCAGTGGACAGCTCACCTCGCCGCTGGCGTTCATCCTGGTGATCGTGTTCGCCATCGTCATCGGGGGGGTGCTGCCGATGAGCTATATCAACCTCCAGGCCGTCAAGCGCATGCGCCTGTTCGAAAAGCAGTTTCCGATCGGGCTCGATATCTTCGTGCGCGGGCTGCGCGCCGGCTACCCGGTGTCTTCGGCGCTCGAGCTGCTGGTCTCCGAAGTGCCCGATCCGCTCAGCTCGGAATTCGGCCTGGTGATGGCGGAGATGAACTATGGCTACAATCTCCGCGATGCGCTGTCGAACCTGGCCGACCGGGTGCGCACGCAGGACATGCAGATGTTCGTGGTGTCGGTGGCCATCCAGTCCGAAACCGGCGGCAGCCTGGCCGATATTCTCGAAGGGCTTTCCAAGGTGATCCGCGACCGGGCGCAGATGGTGCTCAAGGTCAATGCGTTGGCGAGCGAGGGCAAGATGACCGGCACGCTGCTCACCGCACTGCCGCTGCTCACCTTCGCGTTCATGTTCGCCACCCAGCCGCGCTTCTACCTCGATGTGATCGATGATCCCTGGTTCCTGCCGGGGGTGATCGGCATGGCGGTGATGTATTTTCTGGGCGTGTTCATCATGCGCAAACTGATCACCATCAAGGTCTAGGGGGGGCATCGACATCATGGACACCGAAAGCCTCGTCAACGGTTTCATCATGCTCACGGTGTTTGCCGCCGTGGTGCTGGTGGTGATGGCGGTGGCGCCGATGCTGCAGCGCCGCGTCGACATCAAGGCCCGGCTCTCCGGTGCCGCACCCACCAGTGCCGCAGCACCGGCCGCATCGGCGCAATCGCTGCGCACCGACCAGACGGCGTCCATCTGGGCACGGCTGGTGGCCGAGGTGGAGCGGCGCGGGCTGTCGCTGTCCGACACCAAGGGCGATCAGCTCACCGAAAAGCTGATGCTGGCAGGCTATGACCAGCCGTTCGCGCCGCGCGTTTTCGTGCTCACGCGCACCGTGCTCACCCTGGCGCTGCCGATCCTGGCGCTGCTGATCATGGTGCTGTTCGATGCCTTTCCCTCCGCGGCGACGCTCTATCTGACGATCGTGGCGCTTGCCGGGATCGGGCTGTATCTGCCGAACTTCCTCGTCAATTCGGCTGCCGAGGAGCGCAAGAAGGAGATATTGAACGGCTTCCCCGATACGCTCGACCTGATGCTGGTGTGCGTGGAAGCCGGGCTGGGGATCGATGCAGCGTTCAGCCGGGTGGGCACCGAAATCAGCCGCTCGCATCCGCTCATCGCGCGGCTGTTCGCGCTGGTATCGCTGGAGCTGCGCGCCGGGCGCACGCGCGAGACGGCGCTGCGCACGTTGGCGAAGCGCACGGCGGTGCCGGAGATCAGCGCCTTTGTGACGCTCGTCGTCCAGTCCGACCGGCTGGGTGCCAGCATTTCGCAGGCGCTGCGCATCTATGCCGGTGAAATGCGCGAGAGCCGGCGGATGCGCGCCGAGGAAAAGGCCCACCGCATCCCGGTGCTGCTGTCGATCCCGCTGATCTGCTTCCTGTTGCCGACGATGGTCGCCGTGCTGATGCTGCCGGCCTCGATCCAGGTGAAGCAATCGATGCAGAAGATCGACGCCAATGGATGATATGGCGCCCCCCGGCATGTCCCGGCTCGCGGCGGGCAGCGCCATCACCACGATCCTGCTCGTTTCGGTATTGTGCGGTAGTGCCGCCCAGGCCGGCAACAAGGGCGCCAAGGCACAGGCCGAGGCGCTGAAGCAGGCGATGGCAGCGCGCGGTGCGGTGGAACAGCCCGAAGCGACAGCCGGCAGCTATGCCGATGCCAAGGCGCTGCTCGCCGGCGGTGACATGCCAGGCGCGCTCGCCGGCTTTCGCCGCGCGCTTGCCGATGATCCGGGTTCCACCGATGCGATGAACGGCATGGGTGTGGTCTATGACCGGATGGGGCGGCACGATCTGGCGCGAGGCTGGTATGAAGCCGCTCTCGCCATTGCACCCGATGATGCAGCGCTGCTCGCCAACCTCGGCTATTCACTCAGCTTGCAGAAGCAGTGGCGGGCGGCGCTTCCCTTCTTGCGCGCCGCAGCGGCCGGGCAGGACGCAGCGGCTGCGGCCACCGCACGCCCGCTGCTGGCGCTGGCGGCAGCGGCGATCACCGCCGAGGCCGCCGCTGCTCCGGCCGCCGCGCGACCGGCCGAGCTGGTGCTCGACGCG
>JBBSPR010000213.1:0-4835 GCA_038258615.1 Sphingomonadales bacterium | reverse complement strand
TTCATGATGGCCGCGCCCGTGTATGAAGAGATTGAGGTTCAATTGTCGTTTCATGGCGCCCACCGGTTTGCATTGAGCGGCGCGGACCTGGCTCAGGCCCGTGTTTCCCCTTTTCATGCAGCCTAGGCACGGCTCCCCGTGTGCGGCAAGCCACCCACCGCCGGTGGCGCGGGCCTAGCGTGTCTGAAGATGCTGCTGGATGATCGCGTTGGAGCCGATGATATCCGCATAGTTCTCGCCGGCATCGATGCGGGCGAGGGTCTTCTTTTCCTCCTGCTGCATGCCGATGGCCCGCTTCGCCGCCCATTCGATATCGGCGGGATCGAGCACCAGCACACCATTCTCGTCCGCGAACACCGCATCGCCCGGCCGCACCGAAACCCCGCCGCACGAAACCGGCACGCAGAAGCTCCCGCCGAGCCCAAGGAGCTTGGTCGTGACCGGGGACAGGCCACGCGCCCAGACCGGGACACCGATGGCGCGCAACTCCGAGATGTCGGTGACGAAGCCATCGACGATGATGCCGGCGATCCCGCGCTGCTTCGCCGCATAGGCGACGGCGCCGCCGATGCAGGCGTGCTTGAGGTCGCCGCAGCGGTCGATGACCAGCATGTCGCCCGGCCGGGCCTTGCCCACGGCGTGGTGGACCATGACGCCGTCGGCGCCTGGGGCACGGACGGTCACGGCGGTCCCGGCGACACGGATATCGGGGAACAGGCCACGGATCGCGGGTTCTATGAAGCCGGTGTGCATGAAGTGCCCGATGGTGGCCGGCTCGGCACCACGGAGCAGATCGAGCAGGCGCGCGTCGAGTGGTGGTGGCATCGGATCAAGCGTGAACATCAGGCGTCTCCCACAACTGCGATGGGTTGCACGCCGGCATGGTGCCCGTTGTCGGGGTGGGACGGCAACACGTTGCCAGCACTGGCCGAAGCCGTCGCACGCCACGCCACGGACGTGGGACAGCCGCCGCTTGCATGGCATTGGTCCGGGGTGCCATCCTTTGTACCGGTTCCGAGGCTACCAGCCGCCGAAGGCGACCACGGGAGTAGAACAATCTATTCCGCAGGAGGCACATATGAAAATACGCACCCTTTTCGGCGCCGCTCTCGCGGCGGTCCTCATGCCCATATTCGGCGGGGCATTGGCGCAGGATCTGCCGCGGCAGCAATTCAAGGCCATCGGCCTCAACAGCCCGACCGTCGCCTCCAGCGTGAATGAGGTTCCGTTCTGGCGGACCACAATCCCGCAGGCCTCGAACGGCGCGATCACCGTCGACATCACGCCACTCGACCAGATGGGCATCGACGACAAGACCATGCTCCGCCTGCTCAAGCTGGGGGTGATGGATTTCGCCGGCATGGACATCTCGAAGATGGCCGGCGACGATCCGCGCTTCGAGGGCTGCGACCTGGCTGGCCTGACACTCGACGCCGACAAGGCGCGGGCTGCCTGCGAGGCCTGGGCACCGATCATCGACCGGCAGCTGCAGAAGAATTGGAACGCCAAGCTGCTCGCCTTCGGCGGCAACCCGCCGCAGGTGTTCTGGTGCCGTTCGGTCATCAGCGGCCTCGAGGGGCTGCGCGGCAAGAAGATCCGCGTATTCAACAACACCATGCGCGACTTCCTGCAGGGTGTCGGGGCAACGGCGGTGAGCATGGCCTTCGCCGAGGTCGTGCCGGCGCTCAACAATGGCGTGGTCGATTGCGCCGTCACCGGCAGCCTGTCCGGGAACACGGCGGGCTGGGCGGAGGTGACCAAGTCCCTCTACCCGATGTCGCTGGGCTGGAGCATCAACATGCTCGCAGTCAACCTCAACACCTGGAACCGGATGGATGCCAAGACCCAGGCGTTCTTCACCGAGCAGGCCAAGGCCTATGAAGACGAGATGTGGAAGACGCTGAAGGAGGCGAGCGTCCAGGCCAACAACTGCAACTTCAACAAGCAGCCCTGCACCATGGGGCGGCTGGCCGACATGACCCTGGTGCCGGTCCGGCCGGAGGAGCAGGAAGCCCACAAGAAGCTGGTCGAGGGCGCGGTCCTGACCAACTGGGCGAAGCGCTGCGGTGCGGAGTGCACGCGGGAATGGAACGAAACCGTCGGCAAGACCCTGGGGCTGACGGCAGTTGTGCGCTAAGTTGACTGTAGGGGCGGACCCCGTGACACGTCGCGGGGCCCCGTTCTTTGCCGGACCTGGCCGGAGCGGCGCATGAGGGCGGTGCTGACGGCGGGCATCCATGGTGTTGCCCGTGGCGGTCTCTGGATAGGGGGAGGCCTCATCCTCCTCGCCGCCGTGCTGATCGGCATCGATGTCAGCCTCCGCAGGCTGTTCTCGGTGTCGATCGGGGGTGCGGATGAACTCGCCGGTTATGCCCTGGCGATCGGCACGGCTTGGTCGCTGGCGGCGGCCCTGCTGGACCGGGCGCATATTCGTATCGATTCTCTCTACGTCTTTTTCCCGGCGCCGCTGCGGATCCTGCTCGACTTCATCGGACTGGGCCTGTTCGTGGGCTTCTTCGCGCTGGTGGGTTGGCACGGCATCGGGGTGGTGCAGCAGTCCTGGGCCTCCGGCTCCCGGAGCCAGTCGGCGCTCGAGACGCCGATCGTGCTGCCGCAGATCATCTGGCTGGCTGGGCTCGGGGTGTTCGTGCTGGTCGGGACCGCGCTGGCCCTCAAGGCGCTTGGCCGTCTTCTTGCAGGCGATCGCGCCGGTGTCGCGCGGATGATCGGCACGCGCTCCAGCCAGGAGGAGGTCGGGATCGAGATGCGGTCAATTGAAGCACGCCGGACGGTGGACGAGCCATGATCGCCACGACCCTCGTCATCCTGCTGGCGCTGCTGGCCATCGCGGTTCCGGTCGCGGCGGCGCTCGGGGTGCTTGGCCTGGCGCTCGGTGAAATCTACGCCCGCTTCCCGTTGTCGCTGGCGATGGGGGAGATGGCCTGGTCCACCTCCAACTCCTTCCTGCTCGTTGCCATCCCGTTCTTCGTGCTGCTGGGCGAGATCCTGTTGCGGTCCGGGATCGCCGAGCGCATGTATGCGGCCCTGGTGCAGTGGATGCCCTGGCTGCCCGGCGGGTTGATGCATTCAAACATCGCCGCCTGCGGCATGTTCGCCGCGACCTCCGGCTCCAGTGTTGCAACCGCCGCGACCATCGGGACGGTTGCGCTCGGGGAGATGGAGCGCCGTGGCTATAATGAACGGCTGTTCCTCGGGACCATTGCCGCGGGGGGCACGCTCGGCATCCTGATCCCGCCATCGATCAACATCATCGTCTATGGGGTGCTGACGGAAACCTCGATCCCGAAGCTCTATCTCGCAGGCCTGCTGCCCGGCATCATCCTCGCGCTGCTCTTCAGCCTCACGGTGCTCATCTTGTGCGTGCTGCGGCCGGGGCTCGACGGCACGCGGGTCGAGACAAGCTGGGAGGGGCGCTGGCGCTCGCTGCCGGACCTGCTGCCGCCACTGGTGATCTTCATCGCGGTGATCGGCTCGATCTATGCCGGCCTCGCCACGGCGACGGAATCCGCGGCGCTTGGTGTCCTGGCGGCGCTCGGGGTGGCGGCGGTGCGGCGGCGACTGACCTGGAGCGTGCTGGGCCAGGCGCTCGAAGGCACGATGCGGACCACGGCGATGATCATGGCGATCCTCATCGCGGCCTACTTCCTGAACTTCGTCATCACCTCCATCGGCCTGACGACGCAGGTGAACCGCGCCATCACCTCCCTCGGGCTGGCGCCGATGGAACTGCTGCTGGTGGTGATCCTGTTCTACCTGGTGCTCGGCATGTTCATGGAGACGCTCTCCATGATGGTGGCGACCGTGCCGATCATCGTGCCGGTCCTGGTCCAGGCCGGGTTCGACCCCATCTGGCTCGGCGTGCTGATCGTCCTGCTGATGGAGACGGCGATGATAACCCCGCCGGTCGGCATCAACCTCTATGTCGTGCAGGGGCTGCGGACGCGTGGCCGGATCGATGACGTGATGATCGGCGCGTCACCCTTCGTGCTGACTCTGCTGGTCATGATCGGCGTCCTGATCTTCTGGCCGGAGATCGCTCTCTGGCTGCCGGGACGCGCGGAGGGCTGACGCGCCCGGCCTGGAACGCCGGGTCACTGCTCCAGCGCGATGTTCCCGGCGGTGTCCAGGCTGGCCCGCCACCCCGGCAGGACGAGGCAGGTGGCGTCGTATTCCTCGATGATGAGCGGGCCGGTCCTGAGTGTTGCCAGGTCGGCCCGGCGCAGCACGGGGGTTTCGATCCAGCCTTGTTCTGGCCCGAAATAGGCTTGGCGCGGTGGCGGCGTGGCAGCCTCGGTGCGGCGGGGCATCACCCGTTCCGCGACGCCGGTGCCGTGCCGCAGCCCGCGGCCGATCACCTGGATCCCGACCAGCTCGACCGGTTCATCCGGCCCGGCCCGGTGCCCGTAGGTCCGTTCATGCTCCCGGCCATAGGCCTCCTCAAGCTGGCGCACCGCGGCTTCATCGAGCGGGCCGTCCGGCACCGGCACCGTCAGGTCGAAGCTCTGGCCCTGGTAATGGAAGGAGGCGGCGCGGCTGAGGGTCGCGGTGGCACCCGTGAAGCCCTCGCTGGCCAGTTGGCTGCGTGCCTGGTCGAGCAGGGCATTCCAGGCCGCGTTGACCTCGCCGAGATCCATCCTGCGTGTCAGCCGGCGGAAGGTGCGGGAATAATGGTGCTCCACATCGGCATGGAGCAGGCCGAAGGAGGAGAACAGGCCCGGCGACGGCGGGACCACCACCCGCTTCACGCCGAGTGATTCCGCCATGCCGCAGGCGAACAGCGGCCCGTTGCCGCCGAAGGCGAACAGCGCGAAGTC
>JBBSPR010000212.1:0-4883 GCA_038258615.1 Sphingomonadales bacterium | reverse complement strand
GCACCGTGCTGGCCGCCCTTGTGGGTGCCGCACTCGGCCTCTCGGGTGCGGTCATGCAAGGCTATCTCCGCAATCCGCTCGCCGATCCCGGCCTGTTCGGCGTCTCCGCCGGTGCCGCACTTGGCGCCGTCGTCTCGCTCTATTTCGGCTATGCCGCCGCGGCCTGGCTGCTGCCCGCCTTCGCCCTTGCGGGCGCTGCGGGCACCATGGCACTGCTGGCAATCATCGTCGGCCGCTCGGGCAGCGTCATCGTCTTCACCCTTGCCGGCGTCATCCTTTCCAGCGTCGCCGGCTCGCTCACCGCACTGGCGATCAGCCTGGCCCCCACCCCCTTCGTCGCCGCGCAGATCGTCACCTGGCTGATGGGCGCGCTCACCGACCGGAGCTGGAACGACGTGCTGCTGGCGCTGCCGCTCATCGCCGCCGGCATGGCCCTGCTGGCGCTCACAGCCCGCGCCCTCGATGTCCTCACCCTGGGGGAGAGTGCGGCGCGCTCGATGGGCGTCGATCCGCTGCGGCTGCAGCTCCTCGTCGTCGTCGGCGTGGCGCTGTGCGTCGGTGCATCGGTCGCCACCGCCGGCGTCATCGGCTTCGTCGGCCTCATCGTGCCGCACATCGTCCGCCCCTTCGTCGGGAACCGCCCTTCCGCCGTCCTCTTCCCCTCGGCCCTCGCCGGCGCCCTGCTGCTCATCCTGGCGGACAGCGCGGTCCGCGCCATGCCGACTGTCAGCGAGCTCCGCCTCGGCATCGCCATGTCGATGCTCGGCGGGCCGTTCTTCCTCCTCCTGCTCGTCCGCATGCGCCGGAAGCTGGCATGACGCGCACCCTGGCCGTCGAAGACCTCACCCTCGCGCTCTCCGGCCGCCCGATTTTGCGCGGCATCACCACGAGCTTCGCGCGCGGCACGGTCACCGCAATGCTAGGGCCCAACGGCGCCGGCAAATCGACCCTGCTCGCCTGCCTCGCCGGGCTGCGCGCCCCCGATGCCGGCCGCGTGCTGCTGGATGGAGAGCCCCGCGCCAGCCTGCCCCGGCGCGATCTCGCCCGGCGCATCGGCCTGCTGCCGCAGGTCGCCGATGTGCACTGGGATGTCGATGTCGCAACGCTGGTCGCTCTCGGCCGCTACCCCCACCGCAACCGCTGGGGCGAAACAGCTGAAGACCATGCCGCCATCGCTGCCGCCATGGCCGCCACCGATGTCGCACAGTTCGCGGCCCGTCCGGTCTCCGCCCTGTCCGGCGGCGAGCGCGCCCGCGTCCTCCTGGCCCGCGTCCTCGCCGGCCAGCCCGAATGGCTGCTTGCCGACGAGCCCCTCGCCAACCTCGATCCGGCACACCAGCACGATGCCCTCGCCTGCCTGCGCGCCGTCGCCGCCACAGGGGCCGGCGTCGTGGTGGTGCTCCACGATCTCAACCACGCGCTCCGCGTCGCCGACCAGGTGGTGCTCCTCGCCGATGGCCGCGTCATCGGCCAGGGCGATCCCGCCGCCGTCCTGACGCCGGACTGCATTCGCAGCACCTATGGCGTCGACGTGGAGCCCGCCACCACCGCCAGCGGCCAGCATGTCCTCATCTCGACCGGCCGCGCCGCGATCGGCCAGGCAAGACGTTAGCCGACCCCAGCTCCCGCCGATGCCCCAATGTTGCCAATGCTTGTGCCAATCAGGGTATGATGAACCGTTCACACGCACTGCGCGCGCCCAGCCTGCTCCGAGAGACATCATGACCTTCCAGGATGAAATCACCGCCTTCTTCGCCGGCTATGTCGACGCATTCTCCCGCCAGGATGCCGACGCCCTCAGCGCCATGTGGGATGATGTCGGCCTGTTCCCCTCGCCGACCGGCAACTTCGCCATGGACCGCCAGGCCTTCCGCGATCACTGCGTGACCCTGATGGACTTCTACCACCAGCAAGGCGTCGTCCGCCCCGGGGGCGAGCTCCTGTCCGCCACCGAGCTCTTCCCGCACGTGGCCCAGGCCCGCATGGCCTATCGCATGCTCGGCGAGCAAAACGCCCTCGTCGCCGAATGGGAGCATGTCTACATTCTGCGCCGGACCGATCGCTGGCGGGTATCGCTCACCATTGCCGATGGCGAAATGGCAGCATGGGCCGCCCGGGGCGCCATCTAGGCCCCGGACCGCTCCCTGCCACCGAAACCCGCTTTTTTTGGCAGGTCCCAAGTCTTCCGGCCGCCCCGACGCGTTAGAGAGGCAGCACCAAGAGGAACAATACCATGACCGACGACAATTTTCGCGCGCGCCGCACCATGCATCATCAGGCACGCAGCATCGGCAACAGGAAGCTGAAGCCCGCGACGATGATGATGGGGCACGGCTATGATCCCCGGCTCTCGGAGGGGGCGCTCAAGCCACCGATCTTCCTCACTTCGACCTTCGTTTTCGAAAGTGCCGCCGATGGCAAGCGCTTTTTCGAAGGCGTCACCGGCGTGCGGCCCGGCGGTGCCGAGGGACTCGTCTACGGGCGGTTCAACGGCCCCGACCAGGAGATCCTCGAGGACCGGCTGGCGCTTTGGGAGGACGCCGAGGAGGCGCTGACCTTCTCGAGCGGCATGTCGGCGATCGCCACCACCTTTCTGGCGCTGGTGCGGCCGGGCGACGTCATCGTCCATTCGGCGCCGCTCTATGCCGCAACCGAAACGCTGATCAACCGCATCCTCGGCAAACTGGGGGTGACATGGCTCGATTTTCCGGCCGGCGCGACCCAGCCCGAAATCGAGGCCGTGATCGCGGCGGCACGGGAGAAGGGCCGCATCGCCGCCATCTATCTCGAAAGCCCCGCCAATCCGACCAACGCACTTGTCGATGTCGAGGCCGTGCACGCCGCGCGCGCAGCAGTGCTGGGGCATGACGAACTGCCACCCATCGTCATTGACAACACATTTCTCGGGCCGTTATGGGCGCAGCCGCTGGCGCAGGGCGCCGATGTGACCGTCTATTCGCTCACCAAATATGTCGGCGGGCATTCGGATCTGGTGGCAGGGGCATGCATCGGCGCCAAGGACGTGCTGACGCCGATCCGGATGATGCGCAACACCATCGGCACGATCACCGATCCGCACACGGCGTGGATGCTGCTGCGGTCGCTGGAGACGCTCGAACTCCGGATGAGCCGGGCGGCCGAAAATGCAGCGACCGTGTGTGCATTCCTGCGCGATCACCCCAAGGTCGAGCGGGTCGGCTATCTCGGCTTCTTTGAAGCAGGCTCGCGGCAGGCGGATATCTACGCTCGGCACTGCAGCGGCGCCGGCTCCACCTTCTCGGTCCTCGTCAAGGGTGGCGAGGCCGAGGCGTTCCGGCTGCTCGACAATCTGCGGCTGGTGAAACTGGCGGTGAGCCTGGGCGGCACCGAAAGCCTGGCGTCGCATCCGGCAGCGATGACCCATCTTTCGGTGGCGCCGGCACGCAAGCTGGAGCTCGGCATCACCGACAATCTGGTGCGCGTGTCGATCGGCGTCGAAGATGCCGGTGACCTGGTGGCCGACTTCGAGCAGGCGCTCGAGGCGGTGTGACCATGCCGCCGCCGGCGGGACACCGACGCGGACTGTCGCGAAAGGTCCCGACCGGCCGGCTCTCGGACGACCGCCACGCGGACAGCCAGGACAGTCCGGAATTTGGTGCACCCGGCAGGACTTGAACCTGCGACCCCGAGCTTAGAAGGCACGTGCTCTATCCGGCTGAGCTACGGGTGCGGAAACCCTATCTGAAATTGTCGGAATAGGCCTGCAGTTTCAGATGTCTCGGGCCAAGAGGCAGAATTTCCACGCTCAGCCCCTGGCTCGCGGCATAGGCCAGCGCTGCCTCGCGTGAAGGAAAGCGCAACTGGATTTGCGTCTCGGTGTCGCCCGATCCGGCCCAGCCAGTGAGCGGGTCGGGGCGCTGCGGCTCGTCGCGCTCCCATTCGAGCAGCCATTCCCCCATGCGCGCGCGCCCGCTTTGCATGGCGCTCTTGGGGCGCTGGTAGAGGCGGGCGTCGGGCATGGGCGGCTCAATACGCCCGTGCTATCGCAAATTCCACTGTTTCCGTCAGCGCCCGGCGTGCCGGGCCATTGGGAAAGCCCGAGAGCGCATCCATGGCCCGCGCGCCATAGTGCCGAGCCCGCGCCATGGTGTCCGAAATCGCGCCGCTTGTCCCCAGCAGCCGCTGCGCCTCGGCAAGATCCTCGGGCCCGACCCTCTTGCCGCGCATCGCATCGCGCCAGAACTGCCGTTCCTCGTCGCTGCCGCGCGCATAGGCCAGAATGATCGGCAACGTCACTTTGCCGTCGCGGAAATCGTCACCCACATCCTTGCCCATCGTGTCGGCGTCGGACACGAAATCGATCGCGTCGTCCACCAGCTGGAAGGCGATGCCGAGGTTCCGGCCATAGGATTCGAGCGCCTTCTCCACATCCGGCCCCCGCTCGGCCACCACGCCCGAAATATGACATGCCGCCGAAAACAGCGCCGCGGTCTTGGCAGTGATGATCTCCAGATACCGGTCCTCGCTGGTTTCCACCTCGCGCTGCGCCGTCAGCTGCGCCACCTCGCCCTCGGCGATAACCGCCGATGCCGAACTCAGGATCTTCAGCACCTTCAATGATCCGTCCTCGACCATCAGCTCGAACGCCCGGCTGAACAGGAAATCCCCCACCAGCACGCTCGCCGGGTTGCCCCACAGCCGGTTGGCCGTTGCCTTGCCGCGCCGCAGCCCCGAGGCATCCACCACATCGTCGTGCAGCAGCGTGGCCGTATGGATGAACTCCACCGCCGCTGCCAGCTTGTGGTGCCGCGTGCCATTATACTCGAGCAGCGCCGCACAACCGAGAGTGAGCATCGGCCGAAGTCGCTTGCCGCCACCGGCGATCAGATGCCCGGCAAGCTCCG
>JBBSPR010000211.1:0-4929 GCA_038258615.1 Sphingomonadales bacterium | reverse complement strand
GACGAAATTTTCCGCATTCATGGCGATGCTCAACCTGGGCACGTCGTTCGGGGCGAAGCAGCTGGGGCTGGTGCAGGGCGCGCATGGCAGCAGCGGCGTGTTTGCCGCTGCTGCCGGGCTGTGCCTGGGGGCAATCCTGCTGTTCTGGGCGAGCGGCCGTGCCCTTGCAGCTCAGGGGTTGAGCCACTCGATCCGGTAGAGATCGAACCGCCGGTCGCGCAGGTTGCGAACCGAGCCTTGCGCGCGGGCCCAGTTGAGATCGGCGAGGTTGACGTCGGCGACGGTGACGGTCTCCACATTCTCGCTCGCTTCGGCGGCGATGCCGTCGCGCGCGAAGGGGAAATCGCAAGGGGTGAGGATGCACGACTGGGCATATTGGATGTCCATGTTCTCCACGCCGGGCAGGTTGCCGACATTGCCTGACATCACCACGAAGCACTGGTTTTCGATGGCGCGCGCCTGGCTGCAGTAGCGCACCCGGAGATAGCCCTGGCGGCTGTCGGTGCAGAAGGGCACGAACAGCAGGCGGGCGCCCTGATCGACGAGGCGGCGGGCGACTTCGGGGAATTCGCTGTCGTAGCAGATCATCACGCCGATCGGGCCGCAGTCGGTGTCGATCGTCTCGATGCTGTCTCCGCCCTTGATGTTCCACCAATAGCGTTCGTTGGGGGTGGGGTGGATCTTTTCCTGGCTGTGGACGGAGCCATCGCGCAGGAACACATAGGCGACATTGTGGATATCGCCATCGACGCGGGTGGGGTGAGAGCCGCCGATGATGTTGATATTGTAGCTGATCGCCAGCTTCTGGAAGGTATCGATGATCTGCGGGGTGAAGGCGGTGAGCGCCTCGATCGATTCCTCGGGGTTGAGCTTGCGGTCCATCATCGAGAGCAATTGCAGGGTGAAGAGCTCGGGGAAGACGACGAAATCGGCGCGGTAATCGGCGGTGACATCGACGAAATATTCGATGTTGCTGGCGAATTCCTCATAGGATTTGACCGCGCGCATCTGCAGCTGGACGGTGGCAATGCGCACCGCTTCGGAATCGGCGCGGAGCAGCCGCTTGGGCTGCGGCTCCTGGGCGGCATTGGGATTGCGCCAGACCATCTTGGCGGCAAAGCCGAGCGATTGCTTGTCGGAGCTGAGGTAATTGTCGAGGATGCCCATGGGCTCGAAGCCCGAGCGCAGCTGGAAGGACGCGACCTGATCGTGGACCTTGCGCGCCTGGATGGCCTCCAGATAGGCGTGGGGGGTTTCGAAGCTCTTGCGGCGCTTGGCATAGCCGGGGAGGCGGCCGCCGAAGACGATGCCCTTGAGCTCGAGATGCTCGCACAGCCGGCGGCGGGCGTCGTAGAGGCGCTGGCCGATGCGCAGGCGGCGGAAGGCGGGATCGACGCAGACGTCCATGCCGTAGAGCCAGTCCCCATCGGGATCGTGGCGCGAGCCATAGCCGCTGCCGGTGATCTCCAGCCAGCTGTGGGGGGCAAAGGCGGTCTTTTCGTCGATGATGAAGGTGGCGCAATAGCCGACGACGACGCCATCATATTCGGCAATGATCTTGCCTTCGGGGAAGGTGCTGATCTGGCCCTGGATCATGCCCAGCGTATAGCCGCCGACGTCGGTGTAGGAGCGATCGGCGAGCGCAAGAATGTCCTTGGCATCGCGCAAGGTGGCGTTGCGGAGCGTGAGGCGGGCGCCGCCTTTGGTGTCGATGGTCAAGAACTGGCCTTTCCGTGGCGTGACGCGGAATGCGCGCGGTTCGGGGGCGGTTTAGCCGGGATCGGGGTTTGTTTGAAGCCCTGGGGGTTGCCGGGTGAGTTGAGGACCCCCCCACCCCGCTCGCACCAAGGGGTGCGAGTCGCCCTCCCCGCAAGGGGGAGGGAGGGGTTCTGGTTTCAATTCAGCTGGTTGGCGGTGAACAGGGCTTGCAGGCGGGCAGCGAGATCGACGGGATCGGGGGGCTGCGAGCCGTCGCGGGTCCAGAAGGAGCGATCGCCGGCGGTGACGGGGATTTTCTCTTCCGGCAATTTGGCGGCGCTGATGCGGCTGCCGCCGCGCAACTGAAGATCGGTGAGGGCGCGGACGAGGGCGGGGCCTTCATCGGGGACGAGGCGCGGTTCGAGGCCGAGGCGGGCGCCGAGAAGGATGCGGCGCAGGCGGCGGAGCGTTTCGCTGCGCCCGGCACTCGCCAGCTCGTCGAACAGGGCGACGGCGAGGCTGCGATCGAAGCTGAGGCCGCGGCGGCTGAGATCGCCCGAGCCGATGAGGCCCCAGGCATCGTCGACGAGCACGACGCTGCTGGCGAGGCGCGGCGTGCGGCCGACTCCGGCGCTGGGGCAGAAGACGGCGAAGCGGTCCCCACCCGCACCGCGCAGGGCGGCAATGGCGGTGCGCAGCCCATGGGCGCGGACGCGGACGAGATCGGCAGGGGCGCCGGTGAAGGGCTGGATGGGGATGCAGAGCACGACATGAAGGGCGGGCTGCGCCTGCAGGCGATCGACCAGCCCCTGCACCGGGTTGCGCGCGTCGTCGTTGCTGCCGGCGGTTTCCACGTCGATCCAGGGGGTTTCGATATAGACGAGATCCTCGGCGCGGGCGAAGGCGGCGGACAGGGCGATGGCGGCTTCCTGCATGCCGCGGCCGGCGGCGAGGGCGCGCCGCGCCATGGCGCGCTGGCGGACGGCGGCATCGTTGGCGCCGGGGGCGGGCACGGTGATGCCGGGATGATCGGCATACCATTGGCGCTGCGCTGGTTCGTCGCCAACGAAGGGATAGGGGTGGCTGCTGTTGTCGACATGGCCGGCGATGCCGGGTTCGCCCTCGGCGCCGGCGGCTTCGGTGCGCAGCGCTGCCACCCAGAGGGCGGCACCCGCCGGATCGGGCGGGGCGCTGGCGGCGCGGGTGGTTGCGGCGGCGGCGAGCGCCGGGGTGGCTGTATCGATGCCGGCGGCGAGCGCCTCTGCGACCAGCAGGGCGGCCGGGCCGGCGATGTCGGCGCCGACGCCGATATGCTCGGCGGTGGCGGGGGCGCCGGGATGGCCGAGCTGCACCGGTCCGATCTCGTGGAGGCGGGCGAAGGCGGGCGGCGGCACCAGCACGGCGCGGGCGGATGTGGCATCGAAGCCGGCAGCGGCGCTGACGAGGGCGCGCTGGCTGGGCAGCGGCGTGCCGGCACCGGCGGCGCGGGTGCGGCCATCGCGGGCAAGCTCGGTGGCGGTGGCGCCGGTGGCGGTGAGGATGGCGGGGGCGGCACCGCGCGGCTCGGCGCGGAAGGCGGGGACGCTGAGCTGTACACGGTCGCCGGCGGCAAGGGCGGCGCCGACCGAGCCGGTGGCGGCGGGGGCGGTGCCGGGGGTTATGATGGCGGCGGCGCTGCCATCGTCATGGACCAGCGTGACGCCGGGAAGCAGCCCGGCGGCTTCGGCAGCGGCGCTTGTGTCGAAGCGGTCCTGCTCGCAGGCGATGATGGCGCCGCCGGCGTTGCTCCAGTCGACGGTGGCGGCCGTGCTGGCGACGGGCCGCTCGAAGCGGAATTCGCCGTAGAGGCGTGAGCCGCCGGCATGGGCGAGGAGTGCCACGCCGCTGAGCAGGGCGGCGGTGTTGGCGCCGGGGGCGAGCTGGACGACGAGGCTCGTGGTGCCATCGGCACGGATGCGGCCGGTGCCGCCATCGGCAGCGCGCCTGCGGCCGCTTTCGAGATCGACGGCGTTGGGCCAGACGCGGAGCATGGCGCCGGCCAGCGAGGCATCGAAGCTGAAGGTCATCAGCACGCGCTGGGCGCTGATCGCATCGCCGCCGGATCCGCCGCCGCCGAGCGCCTGTACGACCGGCGTGGGGAGCGCATCGGGCAGGGCGGCGGCGACCTCTTCCAGCGGCGCGAAGGGGCCGAAATCCCGGTCGAGCTGCGGGGTGACGAGGGTGACGGGGAGGGCGGTCTCGAGCAGGGTGACGAGGGCCGAGGCGGCGAGATCGAGGCTGGGGGCGACTGCAAGGGGTGCCGCGTCACAACGCAGCGCGCGGGCGACGGTGATGCGGCTGGCGGCCTGGTTCTGGATGGCGGCGCGGCGGTTGGCGCCGGCGGTGGGGGTGGTGCCGGCGGCGATGCGGGGCTGGCCGGTGAGATGCGCCTCGACATCGACGAGCAGCACGCGCGCCGCATCGCGCTCGAGACCGGTGGCGAGCGCGCCGGAGGGCCAGAGCGAGAGCGTAGTGGCGGCGGCTCCGGCGGGGAGCAGCACGGCGCGCGGCAGTGGCGCGTCATCGGGATCGGGGGCGGCGGAAAAGCCGATGGTGACGGCGTTGGCGTCCGACGCGGCGCGGACGACATCGGTGGCGGCGCCGCCGACATTGCCGACTTGCGTGCGCGCCAGCAGGGCGGCGGGCACCGGGCCCTGGTGGGCGCCGACAAGCGCCACGGTGCGCGCGGGATCGACGGGGCAGGTGCGCTCGGTGACGCGCGGTGCCCAGAGATTGTCGAACTGCTCGGTGGCGAGCCAGGCCAGCCAGGCGGCGACGGCGCCGGGATCGATGGCGCGGCCGAGGGCGTCGAACGCCCAGAGCCGGTGCTGGACGGCGCTGAGCACCATCAGCTTGTCGCTGCTGGCGATGACTTCGCCGGGGCCGAGGAGGATGGCGGCGGGGCGTGCGGCGTTGACGAGCGACCCCGAGCCGCCGCCGAGGCCCATGGCGGCGAGCTTCTTCGCCTCGGAGTCTTCATCGGTGGTGAAGCCATGCGGCCAGACGGCTTCGAGGGCGGCCATGCTGCTGCCGGTGTCGATGGTGGTGAATTCGGTGGCGAACCAGCATGGGGCCGGGCGGGTGGCGGCGCCGGGGGGTGTGCTTGCAGCGGTGCCATCGGAGGAGGGCAGGAAGGCGAGAAGCGCGGCGAGGCGGACCTCGACTTCCGGGAGCAGGCGGAACAGGCCGATG
>JBBSPR010000210.1:0-5000 GCA_038258615.1 Sphingomonadales bacterium | reverse complement strand
TGAAACCGCTCGGGCTCGATGCCGGATATAACTGGCAGGGGGCGAGCGATGCGGCGGTCGCGGCGGCGGCGGTGCTGTATCGGCGCGGGCGGATGCCGGGAGGCTGGGAGGCCAGCGCGCCCTGGCTGGCACAGGTGGATGACCTGAAGGGGGTGCGGCCGGCGTGCCCGGTACCGAGCAAGGCGGGGTGTGACCTGTCGGCGTATCGGCCAGGGGCCAATGGCACGATCTTCTCGCCGCAGGGGGGCTTGCGGATTTCGGTGCTGGGGCTGGCGAAGATCGGGCGGATGCTGTTGCGCGGTGGCGAAGTGGACGGGGTGCGGCTGCTGAAGCCCGAGACGGTGGCGGCGATGAAGGCGCCGGTCTGGCGCGAGGGGCAGGGGGTGCCGGGCGACACGTATGAAGGTCAGATGCTCTGCTATGCGGCCGGGCCGCAGTGCCTTTCGGGGCGCGCCGGGGCGAGCGACCAGCCGGTGGCACCGAGCGTTCCGGGCGCCGGCTGGTGGGGGCATCGTGGGGAGGCTTATGGGCTGCTGGCGGGGCTGTGGATCGACGAGGCGAAGGGGCGGGTGCTGGTTTATGCATTGACCGGGAGTGCGGAAGACCCGTTTTCGGTGGTGCACCAAGGATCGAGCTTCAGTGCTGTTGAGGATGCCATCATGGAGGAACTGGCGGCGACGCCGGCGCGGCGCTAGACTGGCGGCTCCGACACAACGGAGGCTGTCATGATCGGCTATGTGACCTTGGGGACCAATGATCTGGAGCGGGCGACCGCCTTTTACGATGCGCTGCTGGGGCCGCTGGGTGCCAGCCGGATCATGCCGATGCCGCAGGGCGGCTTCGTGTGGGGGCGCGACTGGAACGGCCCGATGCTGGCGGTGGCGCCGCCGTATGACGGCGGGACGGCGACGGCGGGCAATGGCAACATGGTGGCGCTGCAACTGGAGAGCCGCGACGCCATCGACGCGCTTCATGCGCATGCGGTTCAACTCGGCGGCAGCTGTGAAGGCCCGCCGGGGCTACGCGGGCCGGAAGGGGAGCAGGCGTTTTATGGCGCCT
Organism: Sphingomonadales bacterium; assembly: GCA_038258615.1. Classification (GTDB taxonomy): domain Bacteria; phylum Pseudomonadota; class Alphaproteobacteria; order Sphingomonadales; family Sphingomonadaceae; genus Sandarakinorhabdus. Next base: position 3,941 of record JBBSPR010000210.1, on the reverse strand, counting down.
ATTTCCGCGATCCCGATGGCAACAAGCTGGCGGCGTTCCGGATGGGGCCGGCCTGATCCTGGATCTGCTCACCGAGGAGTTGCGCCAGCGGGACCGCGAGATGTGGCTGGCGACGCTTTATGCCCCGGCGGCGGCGCGGCCGGGGCTGATAGCCCTGTTCGCGCTCGACCGGGCGCTGGCCGAGGTGGCGATGACGGCCACCGATCCGATGGTGGGGGCGATCAAGCTGGCCTGGTGGCGCGACGCGCTGTCCGCACTCGATGGCGGGCGGCCGCCGGATGAGCCGCATTTGCAGGCGGTGGCGGCGCTGCTGCCGAGGGTGAGCGGAGCCGAGCTGGCCGGGCTGGAGGAGCGCTGGGGGTGCCGGCTGGCGGGGGATCTGTCCCCCGAGGCGGAGCGCGACGCCGAGGCTGCGGGGGGCGCGCTGCTGTTCGGGCTGGCGGGGCGGCTGCTGGGCGGAGAAGACGGCGTGGCGGCGAAGCTGGGGCGGAGCTGGGCGGCGGGCGATGCGCTGCCATCGGGTGTGCCGGGGGTGCTGCGGCCGCTGCTGGGGCTGGCGGCGCTGGGGGTGCGCGATTCGCGTGATGCCGAAGCCGGGCGGGTGCGGGCGCCGCGCGCCGGTGCCGGCCGGCAGCTGCGGATGCTGGCGGCTGTTGCCTTCGGGCGCTGAGCCGGGCTAGCGTTCAGCCAGGGTCGTTGCAGGGGGGCGCATGCGTCGTCTGATGGCTCTTGCCTTGGCATTTGTGGCGCTGCTGGCGGCGGGGTTCGTGTGGACTCGCGACCGGCCGGTGGCCGTGGCGCAGGTGGCGCCACCGCCGCCCGATCCTGTGGCGGACGGGGATGCGCCGCCGATGAAGGCACCGCGCGCCGAGATTACCCCTGAACAGCGCGAACTGCGGCGGTTCAACCGCTATGACAAGGACAAGGACGAGCGGATCACCCGCGACGAATATCTGGCCAACCGCCGCAAGGCGTTCGCGCGCGCCGATGCGAATGGCGATGGTCGGCTCGACTTCGAGGAATTTGCGGTGGTGACGAGCCGGCGCTTTGCCAAGGCCGACCGCGATGGCGACAAGGCGCTGGCGCGAGAGGAATTTGCGACGACGGCGGTGAAGCGGCGGGCGAAGGCGGCGTGCAAGTGCGAGGAGGAGTAGGGCCTGCCCCCACCTCGCTCGCGCGAAGACGCGCGACTTCCTCCCCGCGAGGGGGAGGGATGGGTCTGGTTCTGATCAGTTGCGATGGCGGGACTCGACCAGTTCTGCGGCGAGCCAGCTCAGCGCATGGGCGGCGAGGGTTAGCACGCCTTGTGCGGCCATCAGGGCTGCGACTGCCGGCGCGCTGCTGCCGGCGAAGCTGACGGCGGCGGCGGCGAATAGCAGTTGTTTGTTGGGGAGCGGCAGGCGGGCGATGACGAGGCGGAGCGCGCCGAGCAGCAGCCAGGCGCGGAAGCCGATGAGCGGCAGCGCCACTGCCCAGCTGGCGACGAGAAGCGCATGGCTGGTGCATACGCGCGCCATGTGGATGGCGAAGCTGCGCAGGTTGGCGCGGACGGGCAGGGTGAACAGCCGGTCGCGGTTGAACAGGATGACGATGTTGAGGCCGACGAGCAGGCCGAAGCCAATGCCGCCCTGCTTGAGGAGATCGGCATCGAGCTGATCGCCCAGCACTGCGCCGGCGCCCATGGAGATGGCGAGGAGAAGCATCAGCAGCGTGAAGAGGTTGCCGGCGAGACCCGAAGTGATGGCGGCATCCTTGATATCGGCAAAGGGGTTCTGGCCCGGCGGCGTGCCGGGGCCGGACCCGCGGCCGGCGATGCTCGGCGGGGCATCGGTGCTGGCGATCATGTGCCGGCGGGCGATCCAGGCGATGAGGGCGGCTTCGCCTGCATAGGCGAACAGCGATTCGTTGAGTGCGTACTTCTTGAGGAAGATCGGCATGTCGGCGGGGGCGAGGCGCCACCAGGGGCGGTAGAGCAGCCAGTCGGCGATCGGCTGGGCAAGATATTGGCCGGCGAAGCATAGCCAGAACAGCGTGGCCGCGAGCGGCGTGGCGGGGAGGACGGCGATGAGGGCCGGCCAGCCGAGCAGGGCGACGGCGCGTGCCAGCAGCAGCAGGATGAGCACCGACAGGCCGAAGCTGATGGCGCTGGAGATGCGACGGCCGGTGGGCGTGTCGAACCAGGCCCTGAGGGTCGTGACGCGGTGCCAGACCCTGCCGGCGAGGCTCATGCCAGATGGGCGATGGGGCCGGCGGTGAAGCCCGGCGCATCGATGGCGTAGATGACATGCACAACCGGGGTGCCGGCCATGATCGTGGTGTCGGTGCGCGGGGTGAGGACGGCGCAGATCTTCTCGACGGCGCGGCGCGAGCGGATGTTGTGCTCGCCGATGAGGAAGATGACGCGCTCGAAGGAGCGCAGCGCATGGGCGATCATCAGCGCCTTCATCGACGGGTTGACCGGGGTGCCCCAGTGGCTGCGGGCGAGGAAGGTCCGGCCGATCTGGATTTCGCCGGACTGGACGCAGTCGCGGTCGAAGCGCGAGCTGCCGATGATGGCGCCGGTTCTTGGATCGCGTGCGACGAGGGCGCCGCCGCTGGCGAGGGCGGCATCGAAGAAGGCGCGGAACACCGGCTCCTGCCAGCGGTCGTGCGCCGGGTGCTGTTCCCAGATCAGCGGATCGGAGGCGACGGCGTAGAGGCCCTCCCAATCCTCGGTAACGAGCGGGCGGAGATCGACATGCGCGTTTGCCAGGCTGGGTTGGAAGGTCATGCCGCCATCCAGCCGGCGAGATCGGCGCGGGCGCGGGCGACGAGCTGGGGCTTGCGCTGGTCCTTGCTGGCGGCCGGCGGGACCAGCGGCGGGAACAGGCCGAAATTGACGTTCATCGGCTGGAAGTGTTTTGCGTCCGCGCCGCCGGTGATGTGGGCGAGCAGTGCGCCGATGGCGGTGGTGGCGGGCGGCGGCACGGCGGGCAAGCCGCGGGCCTCGGCATGCACGAAACGGGCGGCGACAAGGCCGATGGCGGCACTTTCGACATAGCCTTCGCAGCCGGTGATCTGGCCCGCGAACCTGATGCGCGGATCGGCGTGCAAGCGCAGCGTTGCGTCGAGCAGCACCGGCGACTTGATGAAGGTGTTGCGGTGGAGGCCGCCGAGCCGCGCGAACTGGGCGTTTTCGAGGCCGGGGATCATGCGGAAGACACGGACCTGCTCGGCGTGCTTCATCTTGGTCTGGAAGCCGACCATGTTCCACAGCGTGCCGAGTGCATTGTCCTGTCGCAGCTGGACCACGCCGAAGGCACGGCGGCCGGTGGCGGGGTTGGTGAGGCCGACGGGCTTCATCGGGCCGAAGCGCGGGGTGTTGCGGCCGCGCTCGGCCATCACTTCGATGGGCATGCAGCCGTCGAAATAGGGGGTGCCTTCCCATTCCTTGAAGCTGGTCTTTTCGGCCGCCAGCATCGCATCGATGAAGGCGTTGTACTGGTCCCTGTCCATTGGGCAGTTGAGATAGTCGGTCGTGCCGCCGGCCTGGTTCTCGCGGTCCCAGCGCGATTGCGCCCAGGCGATGTCCAAGTCGATCGATTCGTGGTGGATGACGGGGGCGATGGCATCGAAGAAGGCGAGGCTCTCCTGGCCGGTGAGCGCCTGGATTGCTTCAGCCAAGGGCGTGGCGGTGAGCGGGCCGGTGGCGATGATGACCTTGTCCCATTCCGCCGGCGGCAGGCCTTCGATCATTTCGCGGACGATGGTGACCTGGGGGTGGGTTTCGAGCGTGGTGGTGACGTGTGCTGCGAAGATATCGCGATCGACGGCAAGGGCGGAGCCGGCGGGGACGCGCGCGGCGTCGGCGGCGGCCATGACGAGGCTGTCCATGGCGCGCATCTCGGCGTGGAGGAGGCCGACGGCGTTGTTGTCCGGATCGTCCGACCGGAAGCTGTTGG
>JBBSPR010000209.1:0-5017 GCA_038258615.1 Sphingomonadales bacterium | reverse complement strand
CATCATGGCGCTGAAGATTCTCGGCTGCACCGATCTGCTGTCGGTGTCGGCGGTGGGGTCGCTCGATGCCGACATGGCGCCGGGGGATTTCGTGATGGCCGACCAGTTCATCGACCGCACCAGGGGGCGGCCGGGCAGCTTCTTCGGCCCCGGGCTGGTGGCGCATGTGCCGCTGGCGGACCCGGTTTGCCCCCGGCTGAGCGCGATGGCGGCTGCGGCGGCGCGGGCGGCGGGCGTGCGGGTGCATGACGCTGCGACCTATCTGGCGATGGAGGGGCCGCAGTTCTCGACGCGGGCCGAAAGCCGGCTCTACCGGCAATGGGGGGCGCAGGTGATCGGCATGACAGCGATGCCCGAGGCGCGGTTGGCGCGCGAGGCGGAGCTGCCCTATGCGCTGGTGGCGATGGTGACCGATTATGACAGCTGGCGAGAGGCCGATGACGTGGACATCGGCTCGATCCTGCGGGTGATGGCGGCGAATGCCGACGCGGCGCGGACGATGGTGGCAGGGCTGGTGCAGGCGCTGCCGGCGGTGCGTGCGGCGTCCCCGATCGATACCGTGCTCGATGTGGCGCTGATCACCGATCCGGCGGTTCGCGATCCAGCGCTGGTCGAACGGCTGGTGCCGATATTGCGCCGTGTGATGGGAGCTTGAGATGCGGCGGGTGAGGATAGGGCAGGGGTCGGCGCTGGTGTGGGACAGTGCGGGCGCCGATGCGCCCTGGCTGCACTTCGGCCATGCGACGGGCATGCATGCGCTGCTTTATGCGACGCTGCTGGACCCGCTGGCGAAGCACTTCAACATCATGGCGAGCGATGCGCGCGCGCATGGCGAGAACCGCCGCGCCGCCGAAGGGCCGGAGGCGATGGCGTGGGACCAACTGGCCGGCGAGACGCTGGCGCTGATGGACTATATCCAGAAGGACCGGCCGTGGTGGCTGGTGGGGCACAGCCTGGGTGCCACCTGCGCGCTGATCGCGGCGGTGACGGCGCCGTACCGGGTGGCCGGGCTGGTGATGCTCGATCCGCCGTTCATCCCCTTCGCGCTGGCACGCGAAATGCGGGCGAAGGGGGAGATGCCGCAAAACCCGCTGGCGGATCAGTCGCGGCGGCGACGAGCCGATTTCGCCAGCCGCGAGGAGGCGATGGCGAGCTATGTCGGTCGCGGTGTGTTTCGGCAGTTTTCGGACGAAGACCTGCAGGCCTATGTGCAGGGCGGGTTTCGCGATGTGCCAGGTGGCGTGCGGCTGGCGTGCGAGCCCGAGGCCGAGGCTCTATGCTTCGAGGGTGTGCGGCTCGATGTCGACGATCTGCTCGGCGCGCTGGCGCGGCCGTTCGTGCTGCTTGCGGGGGAGACGGGATCGACGGTGCCCGAGGAGGACTTTGCCGCATTTGCCGGGCATCCCCTGTGCGAGCGCGCCGAGCGGCTTCCGGGGACCGGGCATTTCCTGCCGCTGCAAGCGCCTGCGGCGGTGCGTGCGGCAATCCTTGCACTTTGCAAAGGGTGACGGACGCGGCGGCAAGGCCTATCCTGTGCCGGCTTGAAGTTGGAGAGATCCCATGAACATCCACGCGCCGATTGCAGCGGCCGAGACCGCCCCCGAATGGCCGCGCTTCGATTGGCAGGACCCGATGCTGCTCGAACAAAGCCTCGGCGAGGAGGAGCGGATGATCCGCGACACGGCGCGCGCCTTTGCCGACCAGCATCTGATGCCGGCGGTGAAGCTGGCGAACCGGCATGAGGACACCGATCCGCAGCTGATCCGCAAGTTCGGCGAGGCCGGGCTGCTCGGGCCGACTATCGATGGCTATGGCTGTGCCGGTGCGTCCTATGTGAGCTACGGCCTGATCGCGCGCGAAGTGGAGCGCGTAGACAGCGCCTATCGCTCGGCGATGAGCGTGCAGTCGAGCCTCGTGATGTATCCCATCCATGCCTATGGCTCCGAGGCGCAGCGCCAGAAGTGGCTGCCGGGCCTTGCCAGCGGCGAGGTGGTCGGCTGCTTCGGGCTCACCGAGCCCGATGCCGGCTCGGACCCCGGCGGCATGAAGACCAGGGCCCGCGCCGTGACCGGCGGCTATACGCTGTCGGGCGCGAAGATGTGGATCACCAATTCGCCGATCGCCGATGTGGCGGTGGTCTGGGCCAAGTGCGATGACGAGAAGATCCGCGGCTTCCTCGTCGAGCGCGGCGACATCGGCTTCTCGACCCCCAAGATTGAGGGCAAGTTCGCGCTGCGTGCCGGCATCACCGGCGAGATCGTGCTGGCGGACGTCCACCTGCCCGCCGAGCGGCTGCTGCCCGGCGTGGAGGGGCTGAAGGGCCCATTCGGCTGCCTCAACAATGCGCGCTACGGCATCGGCTGGGGGGCGATGGGGGCGGCGGAGTTCTGCTGGCATGCAGCACGGCAGTACACGCTCGACCGCAAGCAGTTCGGGCGGCCGCTGGCGGCGACACAGCTCGTGCAGAAGAAGCTGGCGGACATGCAGACCGAGATCACGCTCGGGCTGGTGCTGGCGCTGCAGGCGGGACGGCTGATGGACGCGCACAAGCTGGCGCCCGAGGCCATCTCGATCCTGAAGCGCAACAACTGCGGCAAGGCGCTGGCGATTGCCCGCGAAGCGCGCGACATGCACGGCGGCAACGGGGTGTCCGACGAATATCACGTCATCCGCCATGCGATGAACCTCGAGGCGGTGAACACCTATGAGGGCACGCATGATGTGCATGCGCTCATCCTCGGGCGCGCGCAGACGGGGATTCAGGCGTTCTTTTGAGCCTCCGGCGGCCGGAGGCTATTCGAGGCCGCTCAATCGTTGAGGCCGATCAGGTAGCGATCGGTGCGGACGGCGCCGAGCCAGGTCATCGGGTTCAGATCGGTCGAACCGTCGAGCGAGAAGGTTATGAACTCGGCGCGGCCGACGACATTCTCGATCGGCAGCATGCCCAGGCCATCGCGGCTGACATCGAAGCGGCTATCCTGGCTGTTGTCGCGATTGTCCCCCATCAGGAAGACGTGACCTTCGGGGACGATAACCGGGGGGGTATTGTCCTGCGGCATCTCGCCGAGATCGAGCGTGAGGTAGCTGCGGCCGCCGGGCAGGGTTTCGCGCCATGTGGGATAGCGGCAGACCTGGTTGCCGGCGGCATCGGTGCCGCGATACTGGGCATCGACGATGGTGAGGCAATCCGAATTGGGGCTGACCCTGATCTCGGTGTCCGCAACCTTCTCGCGCTGCACGGGGACGCCGTTGAGCCACAAGGCGCCGTCCTTCATCTGCACCGTGTCTCCCGGCAGGCCGATGACCCGCTTGATCCAGTCGACATGATCGCGCGGTGCCTTGACGATGGCGATGTCGCCGCGTGCCGGCATGCTGCCGAGCAGCCGGCCCTCGATGGGGGGCAGCACCTCGATGGATGGGGACAGATAGGAATAGCCATAAGGGAATTTCGACACGATCAGCCGGTCCCCGATGAACAGCGTCGGCAGCATCGAGCCCGAGGGGATGTAGAATGGCTTGGCGATGAAGCTGTGCACCGCGAGCACGGCGAGCACGAGCAGGAACAGCTGCCAGAGCTCATGCGCCCAGTTGGTCGGCTTCTTCGCCACGGTGGTGGATGCCTCGGTCATTGGGGGGTCATTCGGGACTCGCGGTGATGAGAACGATCGCCTGCGCCCATGGATGGTCGTCGGTGATCGTCAGATGAATGCTCGCCCTATGCCCGATGGGGGTGATTTGCGCCAGCCTCGACGCAGCACCCCCGCCGAGCTCCAGCGTGGGGGCGCCGGAGGGCAGGTTGACCACCCCCATGTCCCTGAAAAAGACGCCCTTGCGGATGCCGGTGCCCAGCGCCTTGGCGCACGCTTCCTTGGCGGCGAAGCGCTTGGCATAGGTGGCCGCACGGGTGAGCACCCGGCGATCGGCCTTGGCCTGTTCCACTTCGGTGAACACCCGCTCGATGAAGCGGGCGCCGAAGCGCTCGATGCTCGATTCGATGCGGGTGATGTTGCACAGGTCCGAGCCGAGCCCGAGCACGACAAGACCGGCGGGGATGTTCAAGCGCCCCGCTCGGGACGAGCAATGCAACGCGACTCATCCATGAGCGCGCGCATCTGGCGGATGGCTTGCGCGAGGCCGATGAACACCGCTTCGCCGATGAGGAAATGGCCGATGTTGAGTTCGGCCAGCTCGGGCATCGCCGCCACCGGCGCCACATTGTCGAAGGTGAGACCGTGGCCGGCGTGGATTTCGAGGCCCAGCGACACGCCGAGCGCTGCGGCTTCGCGCAACCGCGCCAGCTCGACCGCGATCTGGTCGCCGCTGGCATGGGCATAGGGGCCGGTATGCAGTTCGACGACCGGGGCATCAAGGGCTGCAGCGGCATGCAGCTGGTCGGCATCAGGGGCGATGAACAGGCTGACGCGCGAGCCGTTGCTGCGAAGCTGGCGGACGATGGGGGCAAGCGTGTTGTGCAGGCCGGCTGCATCGAGCCCGCCTTCGGTGGTGCGCTCGGCGCGGCGCTCGGGGACGATGCAAGCGGCATGGGGCTTTGCCGCCAGCGCTATCGCGAGCATCTCGTCGGTGGCAGCCATTTCGAGGTTGATCGGCAGGCGGGTGGCGGCGGCGAGGCGGGCGAGGTCGGGATCGGTGATGTGGCGCCGGTCCTCGCGCAGGTGGACGGTAATGCCATCCGCGCCCGCTTCCGCCGCGACGATGGCAGCCCGCACCGGATCGGGATGCAGGCCGCCGCGCGCGTTGCGGATGGTGGCGACATGATCGATGTTCACACCGAGACGGAGCACTAAGCGGTTCCCTTGCTGCAGAAGGCCGCCGACAGCAGGTCATAGGTCAGCCCTTTGCCCTGCCAGGGCTCGCCGAAATCGGCCGGACGGTCGGCAAAGGCGAGGGTCACCGGCGACATCCTGGGGTCGGCCCAGCTCGAGCTCGGCCCGGTGGACGGTGGATGTGAGCTGCACCTGGTATCGAGCCTTCGCCCGGCCAGTCGCGTGCTGCGGAT
>JBBSPR010000208.1:0-5029 GCA_038258615.1 Sphingomonadales bacterium | reverse complement strand
TGGGCATCTACTTCATGTATGACGTGAAGCAGGTGAACCCCGACGAATGGTCCACCCCGCCCTTTGCGGCGCGCATCGTCAACAAGCCCGGCTGGGGGCAGGCGATCGTCGGGCGCGGCGCCATCAACCAGAAGGGCCCGCAAGCGGCATTTCTGGCCGCCCTGCACGCGATGCGCGCCGCCGGGCAGAAGCTGCCGGTCAATCTCGTGCTGGTCGCCGAAGGCGAGGAGGAAATCGCCTCGCCCAACTTTCGCGATGTTGTCACCGACCCGCAGGTTCTGGCGGCGCTGCGCAAGTGCGAAGGCGTCATCATCCCCACCGCCTGGCAGGCGCGCAACGGTGCGGTGAGCATCAACCTCGGCGCCAAGGGTGCGGTTGAATTCGAGCTCATTGCCAGCGGCGAGCGCTGGGGCCGGGGTCCGCAGGGGGACATTCATTCGAGCTACAAGGCGATGGTGGACAGCCCGGCGTGGCGGCTGGTGGCAGCACTCAAGACGCTGGTGTCCGACGACGGCAACACCGTGATGATCGACGGCTTTCGGGACAATATCCGGCCGCTCACGGCGCGCGAGAAGGAACTTGTGGCGCGCAACGCCGCCGGCGCCAGCGAAGCCGATATGAAGGCGGGCTTCGGCGTGAAAGTGTGGATCGACGATCTGCCGTTTCCACAGGCGATGGAGCGGCTTGCCGCCGAGCCGACGCTCAACATCCAGGGCCTTGTCGGCGGCTATACCGGGCAGGGCGGCAAGACCATCCTGCCGGGCCGGATGACCGCGAAATGCGAGTTCCGGCTGGTGCCCAACCAGACCAAGGCCGAAGTGCTCGAGAAGCTTCGCGCGCACCTCGACAAGCGGGGTTTTGCCGACATCGAGATCAAGGTGACCGGCGGCTATGGTCCGACCGAGACAGCCGAGAACAGCCGTGTCATCCGCGCCCAGCAAGCCGTCTATGCCCGCTCGGGTGCAGCAGCGACGCTCTACCCGCGCCTCGCCGGCTCATGGCCGGGCGAGATCTTCACCGCACCGCCGGTCAGCCTGCCTGCCGGCCAGTTCGGCCTCGGCCATGGCTCGGGCGCCCATGCGCCGGACGAGTATTTCATCGTCGAATCGATCAACCCCAAGGTGGAAGGGCTTGCCGGCTGCACCATGGGCTTTGTGGACTTCCTCCACGAGATGGCAGTGGTGAGCTAGAGTGCGATAAAAACACACGAAAACAACAAATCAGAGCTGCGTTTCGATCGCATCAAAACGCAATGGTGTCTGGTCAGGCGACCACCGCCACCGCCTTGGGCCGCTTGCCGTTGAGCAGATAGGTGAGCAGCGGTGAGCGCCGGATCAGTTCGTGCAGGGCGATCGACAGCGCCAGCGTGACCAGCAGGTTGAGGACAAAGGCAGCGCCGGCCGAAAGCCCGCTGCCGATGAGCAGCGCGCCGATCCAGAGCGCGATCGGCAGGTGCACAAGATAGATGGTGTAGGAGGCCGCCGCGAAATAGGCGAACCCCCGATTGGGGCCGGCCAGATGGCGTGACGAGAAGCCCAGCAGCAGTCGCAGCCAGAACACCCCGGCCAGGCACGCGAGCGCCGCCACCAGCAGTCGCTGCATGCGTGGGTCGGCCACCGGGGTGATATCGAGCGAGACCGTTGCGAACAGCACAGCCGATGCGATCGCCAGGATCGGCGTGGCGGCATCGGGCCGTGTCAGCCATTCGAGCAGCGGACGATGCCGGCACATCACGGCGCCAATCAGGAAGAATGGCAGGAACTGCAGCACGTTCGTCAGCCGGAACATCGCGCCGAACGGTGACAGGTTGATCCCGAGCGGGCCCTGCAAGACAAGCATCGCCAGCGCGAAGGCGAAGCTGCCAAGCGACAGGGCGAGGCCACCGAGCCACCCCGGCTGGCGGCAGATCCAGCGGGTCAACCAATCGGCCACCGGCCGCAGCCGCGCGACCGGGCCGCGCGCGGCAAGGCCGCGCAGGCCGCCGAGCAGAAAGCTCAGCATCAGCAAGCAGTGGAGGAACCAGAGATGATAGACCCAGCCCCCGGGGCCGGCGCTCAACCGCTCGGCGGTCGCGGCGAACAGGTCCGGCACGGGGGCGCTAGCCAGCCGGGCTTCGCCGAGCACGACCGCCATCGTCATGATCGGCGCCAGCGCCAGCGTGCACACCAGCAACGGCAACCCGACGCGCTGCATGCGTTCGACGAGCCAGTTGCCGGTCGGCCCGCGCACAAGGATGAGATAGCTGAAGAAGCCGGCAATGCTGAAGAACGCCTCCATGCGGAAACTGTGCAGCGTGTCCGACATCAGGGTGAGCAGCGGGCTTGTCACCTCGGCATTGAGGAAATTGGGAGCACCGGCCGAATAGATGCGCGCGACATGATAGGGCAGCCCGAGCAGCATGAGCGTAGCGCGGACGACATCGAGATAATGATAGCGGCCCGGCATGCTCATTGCCCCTGTCCCAACCTGCCGGCGCCGAAGCTGCCCATGCCCTGCCGGATGGCGGCATTGGCCAGCGCGTCGGCGCGCTCATTGTCCGCGTCGCCGGCATGGCCCTTCACCCAGCGCCATTCGACATCATGGCGCGCGGCGGCTTCGAGCAATGCCTGCCAGAGATCGAGGTTCTTCACCGGCTTGCGGTCGGCGGTGCGCCAGCCGTTGCGCTTCCAGCCATGCACCCATTTGGTGATGCCATCGCGCACATAGATGCTGTCGGTGAACAGCGTCACCTTCGCTGGCCTGGTAAGCGCCTTCAGCGCTTCGATGGCGCCCATCAGTTCCATGCGATTGTTGGTGGTGTGCGCCTCGGCGCCGCAAAGTTCGCGTTCCTGCCCATTGGCGGCGCGCAAGATCGCACCCCAGCCGCCGACGCCGGGGTTTCCCTTGCACGCGCCATCGGTCGCGATGACGACGCTCGGTTTCGCTTCGCTGTCGCTCATCGTCCCAGAACCATGTCGGGCGTGGCCTCCAGATACCAGGCCAGCCGCCGCGCAAAGGCCATCGGGTCCTTCCGCGTCACCAGTGCACCCGCCGGCGTGTTGAGCCAATCATGCGTGCGAGTGAGGGTGAAGCGCAGCGCCGCCCCCACGCCGAGCCGCGGCAATGCGGCAATCTCGTCGGTGGACAGCCCGCGCGTGCCGGCATGACCGGCGGCAAGTGCCGCCGCCAGCCCGGCATCATGGTCGCGCCCATCCGTGGAGAAACACCAAGCGGCATGGGTGACGGCATAATCATAAGCCACGAGATCGGTGGCGGCGAAGTAGAAATCGATAAGCCCGGTCACCGTGTCACCCAGCATCAGCACATTGTCGGGAAACAGATCGGTGTGCACTTCGGTGGCCGGCAGGTGGGCGGGCCAATCCTGCGTGGCACGAAGGCCGGCCTCGATCAGCGCCGGCAGCGCCGGGTCGATCGTCGCTGCACCGGCCAGGCAGCGTGCCGCCATCGCCGGCCAGTGCGGCTGGCCGAGATCATTCTCCCTCGTCTGGCCGAACGCCGGCGCGCTGCCGTGCAACCGGCCAAGGGCGGCGCCGGCGGCGCGGGCCTGCGCCGGCGTGGGCGTGCTCACCGACACCCCGGACACGAACTCGATGATCGCCGCCGGTCGCCCCAGCAGGGACTGCAATGCGTGGCCCTGCCGATCCTGCACCGGCCGCGGCACCGGCAGGCCGGCATCGGCGAAATGGGTGGTGAGCGCCAGGAACCACGGCAGCGCCGCATGATCGACCAGATGCTCGTAGAGCGTGAGGATGAAGCGGCCGCGCGCGGTTTCCAGCAGGTAATTGCTGTTCTGCACCCCTTCGGCGATGCCCTTGAAGCTCAGCGCCTCGCCCAGATCATAGCCCGAAAGCAGCCCGGCCAGCGCCTCGGCAGTGACAGGCGTATAGACGGCCATGTTGCGCCGTCAGGCGGTCAGGGCGCGTGGCAGCTTGAACACGACATCCTCGACGGCGGTGGTGATGCTCTGCGTCGTCACCGCAAAGCGCGCTCCCATGGCGGCGAGCACCTCCTGCACCAGCACCTCGGGCGCCGAGGCCCCCGCGGTGAGGCCCACGGTCGTCACGCCCTCGAACCATGCCCAGTCGATGTCCGCTGCCCGGTTGATCAGCCAGGCCTGCGCCCCTTCGCGCTCGGCGACTTCACGCAGCCGCTGCGAATTGGAAGAGTTGGTGGCGCCGATCACCAGCACAAGATCGCAGCGCGGCGCAATGGCCTTCACAGCCGCCTGGCGGTTGGACGTGGCGTAGCAGATGTCATCGCCGCGCGGGCCGTTGATGGTGGGAAAGCGCCGCTGCAGCTCGGCGATCATGTCGGCGGTGTCATCGACCGAAAGCGTTGTCTGGGTGAGGAACCCGAGATTCTCGGGGTCGGACACCTGCACCGACGCCGCGTCCTCCACCGTCTCGATAAGCGTCATGGCGCCTTCGGGCACCTGGCCGAAAGTGCCGATCACTTCGGGATGACCTTCATGGCCGATGAACAGGATATGGCGGCCGGCGGCGACCAGCCGCTCGGCCTGGCGGTGCACCTTGCTCACCAGCGGGCAGGTGGCATCGAGATAATTGAGCCCGCGCGCCTCGGCAGCAGCCGGCACCGACTTGGGCACGCCATGCGCCGAAAACACCACCGGCACATTGTCGGGCACCTCGTCGAGCTCCTCGACGAAGATGGCGCCCTTGGCCTTGAGGGTGTCCACGACGAAGCGATTGTGGACGATCTCGTGGCGCACATAAACCGGCGCACCATAGCGCTCGAGCGCCAGCTCGACGATATGGATGGCGCGGTCCACGCCGGCGCAAAAGCCTCGCGGCGCTGCCACAAGAACGGTCAGCGGCGCGCGATCGGCGGCGGTGGTCTGGAATGGGGCGAAATCGATCTCGGTCATGGCACTCACTTAGGCGATCCCGGCGAGCCGCGCCACTGTCTTGCGGCAAGCGGGCGGCACTCCTAAGGTGCCGCCGAAACGTCGCGCCACAGGGCGCCGACAAGCAAAGGCTGGTCCGTGTCCAAAGTTTTTTCGTCGACTGTT
>JBBSPR010000207.1:0-5038 GCA_038258615.1 Sphingomonadales bacterium | reverse complement strand
GGTCGACCATGGCTCTTGGGAAAGAAGGGCTGAAGCCGAGCCATTTGCTCGTCCGTCAGCCAAAAAAGATCGCTCATCACTCAGGCTCCTCGCGGAGCTTGAATCAGATCGTGCCCATCAGATCAATAGGTCCTGACCCTAAAGACGGTTCACGGCTGGTCCACTACACATCGGCCGATAACGCATACAAGATTATCTCGGGGAGACAGGTCTGGCTCAGAAATGCGCACCTGATGAACGATTACTCTGAAATGCGACATGGACTGGAATGTTTGCGGACAGCTTGGAGTTCTACCGCTGGCGTCGATCTTCAAAATTGGCTGGAGGCGAACTGGCAAGGGATCAGAATCGAAATCGAAAGCACCTTCAACGACCATGCTGCCAGCATGATCGACGATACTTACATGATCTGCCTGTCTGAGCATGATGACGACGAGGATGAGTATGGACGCCTTTCCATGTGGCGAGCCTATGGCGGTCGCGCAGGCGTCGCTTTAGTTATGAACACCGCAACATTTCTTTCAGAAACTGACGCGATGGCAGTGTACTCGATGCCGGTCGTCTATCGAAATCATCGCCAATTCGTAGCGTGGTTCCAGACTTGGGCAGCATCGATTATGGACGCAGGTGATGCGTTAACCAAGATCGACCGGCAGCAGATCCTAAACCATTTTTTCTTGGCCTTCAGGTCATTCGTACTTGCTACGAAACATCCCGGCTTCAAAGAGGAACGCGAGTGGCGAGTATTTCACTCGCCTTCACTAGACGGTGCCTCGCCGTGGATCGACATTTCAATCGAGTCAGTGGGAGGCATTCCACAACACGTGGTGAAAGTGGCACTGAAAGATGACCCTGACGTTGGTGTTGTGGGGGCAGCACCAGAGACACTCATCAACAGGGTTATCATAGGCCCTTGCGAAACGCCGTTTCCTATCCGTGCTGCAATTGGGCATGCAATGTTCGCCACAGGCGTGCAAGAGGCTTGGAGTAAAATCTGGATGTCCTTCATTCCACTGCGCGATAGGCAGTAGGGTAACGACCGCTTCGGGGTCGAATGCAACCGATAGGGCGCAAGCGACACTATCGCATCTGTAAAGGTTTGGCGCCACGCTGGCATTTGATTGCGCTGCGCGAGGGGATGGCGGGTTGGACGGTCCTTAGGCCCCGGGTCGAGCCCGGGGCGACGGTGAGTATTGGGCTTCATGGCAAACTAGCTGGGGTGCAGGGGACGAGTCCCCTGCCCGCCGGAGGCTCTACTTCGCTTCGGGCGGGGCGGGGAATTTCACGTCGGGGGTGGTCTGGTCGATGTCGTGGCGGATGAGCCAGCGGCCTTTGCGGTCGCGGGTGTAGGTGATGAGCGAGCGGCCGGCGTCCTTGTATTCGCGGCCTTGGGTGCGCAGCGTGAACCAGTATTTGTTCATGGCGAGTGCGGTGTTGCCGCGGACTTCGAGGCTTTCTTCGAGGAGCAGGAAATCGGCATCGGGCGGGGTTTTGAGGCGGTTTGCGAAATAGCCGCGCACGGCGTCCCGGCCGGTGAGCTTGGGTTGATCGTGGAGGGCGACTTCGGGGTTTTCGGCGTAGAGGGCCATGAGCGCGTCGAGGTTGCCGGCCTTGAACTGGGCGACCCATTCGCGGCCGGCGGCGCGGACGGCATCCTCCTTGGGGCCGGCGAGTGCCGGGGTGGCGACCAGCAGCAGGGCGAGCAGGAGCGGCTTCATTTCTTCAGTTCGCGGGCGAGCGCCTTGGCGGTCTTGGCGCCATAGGGGGGCTTGAAGCCGGCGAGGCCGGCGAGATCGAGTTTCGGCTGCGAATAGACGCTGCGGGCGTGGCTGAACTCCTTGAAGCCATCATGGCCGTGGTAGCGGCCCATGCCCGAGGGGCCGACGCCGCCGAAGGGCAGGTCTTCGGCGGAGATGTGGAAGATGACATCGTTGATGGTGACGCCGCCCGAGAGGGTGCGATCGAGCACCAGTTGGGCTTCGTCCATGTTGGTGCCGAACCAGTAGAGGCCGAGCGGGCGATCGCGGCGGTTGACGGTGGCGATGGCGTCGTGGATTTTGTCGTAGCTCTGGACGGGCAGCAGGGGCCCGAAGATTTCCTCTTGCATGACGGTCATCTCGTCGGTGGCGTTTTCGATGATGTGGAGGGGCATCTTGTTGCCGTTCTGGGCGGCGAAATCCTCGTTTGCCGGGTTGACGACATGGACGGTGGCGCCCTTGGCGCGGGCATCCTCGACATGGGCTTCGAGGCGGGCGCGGTGGCGGTCGCCGAGGACGCTGGTGTAATCGGGGTTGGCGAGCATGGTGGGGTAGAGCTTGCCCGTCGATGCCTTGAGCGCGCCGATGACGAGGCCCTGCATTTCGTGGGGGACGAGCAGATAATCGGGGGCGAGGCAGATCTGCCCGGCGTTCATCAGCTTGCCCATGGTGATGCGTTCAGCGGCGGACTCGACGTTGGCGGAGCGGCTGATGATGGTGGGGGATTTGCCGCCGAGCTCCAGGGTGACGGGGACGAGGTTCTTGGCGGCGGCGGCCATGATGTGGCGGCCGACGGGGGTGGAGCCGGTGAAGAGGAGATGATCGAACGGCAGGCCGGAGAAGATGCGGCCGACGGTGGCATCACCGGTGACGACGGCGACTTCGGCCGGATCGAAATAATCGGCGATGAGCTTCGCCATCAGCTCGGAGGTGACGGGGGTGAATTCGGAGGGCTTGATGAGCGCGCGGTTGCCGGCCGCGAGCACGCCGGCCAGCGGTGCGAAGGTGAGGTTGACCGGGAAATTCCAGGGGCTGATGATGCCGACGACGCCCTTGGGGCAATAGTCGATCCGTGCCTTGGCGCCGAGCAGGCCGAGCGGGAAATCGAGGTTGCGCTTTTCGGGCGCCATCCAGCCTTCGACATATTTGAGGGCGTGCTTGAGCGGCTTGACCGAGGCCATCAGGTCGGTGACCAGCGACATTTCGCGGCTGCGGTGGCCGAAATCCTCGCTCATGGCGTCGACGAGCGCGTCCTTGTGGGTAAGCAGCAGGTCGAGCGCGCGCTCCAGCCGATTGCGGCGGACGTCGGCCTTGACCGGGCGCTCGGCCTCGAAGGCGGCGCGCTGGCGGGCGAGCAGCGTGAGCATCGCCGTTTCGGGATCGTTGATCTTGATGGCGGTGGCCATGTGGCCCTCCCTGAAATGACAATATGAACGTGAGCGATGTGAGCGGCGCTTGCAAGGGTGCCGACTGCCGCGCATCGTGGCCAACAAGCATAACATGCCTTGAGGGGAAGTTTCATGGCCGCATGGCCCGCAATGTCGATTGCCGATGCACACGCCGCGCTCACCGCTCCGGGGCAGATGCTCGAGATCGAGACGGTGATAATCGAGGGGCGGCCGGTGAAGGCGTGGAAGCATGCGCCACCGTCCCTGGCGCATGTGTTTGCTGCCGGGCGCGGGCATGGGGAGAAGATCTTTCTCGTCAACGAGGACGAGCGGGTGAGCTTCGAGGCGTTTGCCCGCGCGACGCTGCAGCTGGCGGAGCATTTCAAGGGGTTGGGGCTCGCCAAGGGGGACCGGGTGGCGGTGATCATGCGCAACCTGCCCGAATGGCCGGTGGCGTTCTTTGCGGCAGCGCTTTGCGGAGCGATCGTGACGCCGCTCAACGCCTGGTGGACGGGAGCGGAGCTGGAGTTTGCGCTCGGCGATTCCGGCACGCGCTTCGTGGTGATCGATGGCGAGCGGCTGTCGCGGCTTTCGGAGCATCTCGGGTCGCTGCCGGGGATCGAGGCGGTGCTGGTGGCGCGGGGCGATGGGCAGGAGACGGCCGATCCGCGGGTATCGGCGCTGGAAGACGTGATCGGGACGCCGCATGGCTGGGCGGCGCTGCCTGACCGGGCGTTGGGGGACATCACGCTGCATCCGGAGGATGAGGCGACGCTGTTCTATACGAGCGGCACGACCGGCAAGCCGAAGGGGGCGCTGGGGACGCACCGGAACATCGTGTCCAACATCATGGCGAGTGCGTGCTCGGGCGCGCGTGCCTATCTGCGGCGGGGCGAGATGCCGCCGGTGCCCGACCCCGCGGGGCCGCAGAAGGCGACGCTGCTTTCGGTGCCGTTCTTTCATGCTACCGGCTGCCATGCAGTGCTGTCCCCCTCGCTCTTCGCCGGCGCCAAGCTGGTGCTGATGCGGAAATGGGAGCCGCTGGAGGCGATGCGGCTGATCGAAGCCGAGCGGGTGACGGGATGCGGCGGGGTGCCGACGATCGCCTGGCAGATCATCGAGCATCCCGAGCGGCATCGTTTCGATCTCTCCAGCCTGGAGACGGTGAGCTATGGCGGCGCGCCCTCGGCACCAGAGCTGGTGCGGCAGATCAAGGCGGTCTTCCCCAAGGCGATGCCGGGCAATGGCTGGGGGATGACCGAGACGAGTGCCACCTTCACCAGCCATGTCGGCGAGGATTACGAGCATCGCCCCGACAGCTGCGGGCCGGCGGTGCCGGTGTGTGAGCTGCAGGTGCGCGATCCGGAAGGGCGTGTGCTGCCGCCGGGCGCGGTCGGCGAATTGTTCGGCTATGGGCCCAATGTGGTGAAGAGCTATTGGAACCGGCCGGAGGCGAATGCCGAGACGTTCGTCGATGGCTGGGTGCGCACCGGCGACCTGGCGCGGCTTGACGAGGAGGGCTTCTGCTTCATCCTTGATCGCGCAAAGGACATGCTGATCCGCGGCGGCGAGAACATCTACTGCGTCGAGGTGGAGAGCGCGCTCTACGAGCATCCGGCGGTGATGGACGCCGCCCTTGTCGGCCGCCCGCACCGCACACTGGGGGAGGAGCCGGTGGCGTTCGTGACGCTGTCTCCGGGCACGCACGCCACGCCGCAGGAGCTGCAGGCGCATGTCGCGGCACGGCTGGCGGCGTTCAAGGTGCCGGTGGCGGTGATGCTGCAGGCCGAGCCGCTGCCACGCAACGCGAATGGCAAGATCCTGAAGCGCGACCTGAAGGCGCTGCTCGAAGCTTGAGGGGGCCTCCGGCGTAGGGTTCCCATCGAAGCAGGC
>JBBSPR010000206.1:0-5083 GCA_038258615.1 Sphingomonadales bacterium | reverse complement strand
GCTTCGGAGGTCACGGTCGGTCCGGTCGATTGCGCCGACACCGCCGAGGTGAAGAAATATTTCAGCTCGAAGATGCCGCGCGGCGTGGAGATGTATTTGTTGGCGGTGACGCGGCTGATGGTGCTTTCGTGCAGCTCGACTTCCAGGGCGATGTCGCGCAGCACCAAAGGCTTCAGTCCGCTGACCCCCTGGCGGAAGAAACCGTCCTGCTGGCGCACCACTTCGCGCGCCACGCGCAGGATGGTGTTGGCGCGCTGGTCGAGCGCCTTGACCAGCCAGTTGGCGGTCTGCACCCGCTCGCTGATGAATTCGCGGGCGGCCCGGTCCTGGCCTTTGTCTGTGGCTTTGTCTGTGGCTTTGTCATGACTGCGGGTCCCATTCTCCCGCGCTTGGCGCGCGAGTGTCGCGTAATACTGGCGATCGACCAGCACGCGCGGCAACATTTCGGTGTTGAGCTCGATGGTCCAACCGCCGCCGCCCGCTTGGCGCAGGAAAATATCGGGCACGATCGGCTGGGTCGGCGGTGCGTCGAAGCGATGGCCGGGCTTGGGATCGAGCCGGCGCAGCTCGGCCACCATCTCGGCCAGATCCTCGGCATCGACGCCGCAGCGGCGCATCAGCGCGTTCAAATCGCGCCGCGCCACCAGTTCGAGATTGTCGAGCAGCGCCTGCATGGCGGGATCGAGCCGGTTGCGGTCGGCCAGTTGCAAGGCCAGGCATTCGCCGAGCGAACGCGCGTAGAGTCCGGCCGGCTCGAAGCGCTGCAATCGCTGCAGCACGGCATCGATGCGCGCTTGGGCCACGCCCAGGGATGGCGCCAGGCCGACCCAATCGCCGATCAGATAGCCCGCGCCGTCCAGCATGTCGGTCAAACAGACGGCGATCATCCGCTCGGCCGGATCGGCGAATTCGACGCCAATTTGATGCAACAGATGCTGGCGCAAGGTCGGCGTCTCGCCCACCGCTTGCAGCGGATCGAACCCGTTGTCGCCGTTGAAGCCGCGACCGGAATCATGCGCAGCGTCGCCGAGGCCCGATAGCGGAATATCGTCGCGCGGAACTTCATCGCGCGGACCTTCATCTCGAGGATCCAGCACTTCGGCGGTTTCGTCGGCATCGCCATCGAATGAAATGGCGGGTGAGGTAGTGACGCTGGCCGGCGCTTCCGGCGCGAGCTGTTCGACCGTGTCGCGTTCGGCGGGTTCGGCGCCGGGATCACCCTCCTGCGCAGGGGCGTCTTCGGCGCGCATCAGCAGCGGGTTCTGTTCCAGCTCGGTCTCGATGAAGGCGGCCAATTCGATCTGGTTGAGCTGCAGCAGCTTGATCGCCTGCTGCAATTGCGGCGTCATCACCAGCATCTGGCGCTGCGCCATCAGCATTCGGGGCGCCATGCTCATGCCAGGCGACCCCCGATCGCGGCCAAGGACGCGCGGCTCACAGGCTGAAGCCTTCGCCGAGATAGACGCGCCGCACATCGGCGTTGGCGACGATCTCGGCCGGCAGGCCTTCGGTCAGCACGCGGCCATCGTGGATGATGTAGGCGCGGTCGATGATGTCCAAAGTCTCGCGCACCTTGTGGTCGGTGATCAGCACGCCGATGCCGCGATCCTTCAGATGCGAGACCAGGTTACGGATGTCGTTGACCGCGATCGGGTCGATGCCGGCCAAGGGCTCGTCGAGCAGGATGAAATGCGGTCGCGCCGCCAGCGCGCGGGCGATCTCGACCCTGCGCCGCTCGCCGCCCGACAAGGCCATGGCTGGCGCATTGCGCAGGCCGACGATGCGGAACTCCTCGAGCAGCGCCTCGACGATGTCCTCGCGCGCCGAGTTGTTGGGCTCGACCAGCTCGAGCACGGCGCGCAGATTGTCGGCCACCGTCATGCCGCGGAACACCGAGGATTCCTGCGGCAGGTAACCCAGGCCAAGCTGGGCGCGGCGATACATCGGCAGGCGCGTCACGTCGCGGCCATCGAGCCGGATGGTGCCGTGCTCGGCCGCGATCAGCCCGGTGACGATGTAGAAACAGGTGGTCTTGCCGGCGCCGTTGGGCCCGAGCAGGCCGACCGCTTCGCCGCGATGCAGATTGAGCGACACGCCGCCCAGCACCTTGCGATTGTTGTAGCTCTTGTGCAGATCCTGCACGACCAGTCCGCTGCCATCGCCCAACGCCGTCACTGGATCGGCGCCATTGCCCGTTGCGGCGGTGCCAGTTGCGGTGGCGCCAGGCGCGGTGGTGCCTGGCGCGGTGGTGCCCGTCGCCGCGTTGCCCGTCGCGGCGGTGCCCGGCGCAAGGTGGGGCTGCGCGCTGTGGGGCGGAGCGGCGCCGTTGCCGTTGCTGTGACGGCGCAAGGGAAAGCGCGGCAGCTTCATGGCTTGCTGGGAGGAATTGCGGCCGGCGGCTTGCTGGCGGGCGGCTTGCTGGCGGGCGGCTTCTTGGCGGGCGGTTTGTTGGTGGGCGGCGCGCCTGGGGTCGGTCCCGGTGTCTGTCCAGGTGTGGCGCCGGGGGTCGGGGTGTCGAGCTTCTGGTCGGGCTGGATCACGCCGGTGACGCGCCCGCCCGCGCCGGGCAGCAGGCGATAGGTGCCGGTGTTCATGTCCACTTCGGCGCGCTCGCCCAACAGCACATCGCCGCCGCGATTGATGCGCACCTTGCCAGCCAGACTGGCGATCTTGGAGTTGGGATCGTAGGTCGCGGTCTCGCTATAGGCGACGTTGGGGCCCGACGTGATCACCACGTTGCCGACCGCATCGATGCGGCTGAGGTTGTTGCGTGTGCCGCCGGCATCGGAAGTGCCGCCAGCCGCGCCCCCACAATTTCCGTCGGCGAAGTAGCCGGTCAAGGTGTCGGCGCGCACCTGGTCGTTGCCTTTGACCGCCACGGCATTGCCGCGCGCGATCGCGGTCTTCTTGTTTTCGGAATATTCCAGGCTCTGCTGCGCGGTGATTTTGGAATCGCCGCTGGTGTAGGAAAGATTGCCGCCGGTCAGGTTCAAGGTGCGGCTATCGACGTCGTAGATGCCCTGGCCGCCGGTGGCGGTGCCGTCGCCCTGGCGCAGCACCACGCCGCCCACCGCATCGAGACGGAAAATCTCTGTCTTGCCGTTGGCGGTGTCGCGATAACGCGCGGTCAAGGTGTCGGCGCGGACGCGAAGATTGCCGCGCGTTGCCACCGCGTTGCCGCGGGCGATGTAAAGCTTGGTGTCCTTCTGCCACTCCACGCCGTTATCGGCGCTGACCTGCAGCGGCGTCTTGCCGTTGCCGGTATTGGTGGTGAGTTGCGCGCCAGCAGAAGGCGGCGCTGCCGGCGGGGGCGCCGGTGGGGGTGCGGGCGGCGTGACGGGAGTCTGGGCCGCGGCGGTGGCGGCGATCAGGCACAAGGCGACGACGAGAGCCGTTCTCATTGTGTGGCGCCGCCGTCCGGCAAGGTCTGGTTGCCGTCGTAGAAGGTCATTTCGGTCTTGCCGGTGAATTCGATGTGCTCGCCGAAGCCGGTCAAGCGGAAGCCTTCGGCATCGACCACACCGTCCGGGCCCTGGCCGTGCACCGGCTTCTCGCCATGCGCGTCGCCGGTCTTCATATCGATATGCGCCTGCTCGGTGGCGAGCTGGAAGCCGTTGTCGTGGAACAGCAGGACGTTGCCGTTGACGTCGAGCTGGCGCTGCTTCTGCTCGAAGCGGCCGGTATCGGCGCTGAGCGACACCCAATTGCCCGAGCCCAAGACAACGTCGCCTTTGGGCGATTGCAGTTCGAGCATCGGGCTCTCGGCGGTCTGCTGATGGGCCATAACGGCGGTGAGGTTGAAATTGCGGCCCTTGGCGTCGGTGCCGGTGAATTGCGGGTTGTTCATCACCGAATAGGCGGCGTCGTTCTTGGCCACCGGCGCGGCGCCAAGACGGAAGCCGCTATCGGCTGCGATCAGCGGATAGACCAGCCCGGCCATCACCACCAGCAACGCCAACGCCGGCAGGCCGATGATCAGATAGGGCACATAGCGCGCCAGCGGCGAGTCCGGCGGCGCGATGCGCGGCGGGAAGCTGATGCGCCGATTGGTCGATTCGGGATCGGGCGGCAAGACCAGGCGGGCGGTTTGGGCCATTTGGCGCCTGCCGCTAGGCCACGCCGGCGCGCAAGCAATCGTGCATATGCACAATGCCCACCGCGCGACCGTCTTCCAGCACCACCAGCGAAGTGATGTTGGCGCTGTTCATCAAGCCCAGCGCTTCGGCCCCCAGCGCTTGCGGGCGGATGGTCTTGGGATTGACGGTCATCACCGCCGCGGCTTTTTGTTGCAACAGCCCGTCGCGCATGTGGCGGCGCAGATCGCCGTCGGTGACGATGCCCAGCAGGTATTTGTCGGCATCGACCACGCAGACGCAGCCGAAGCTCTTGCTGCTCATCTCGATCAACGCCTCGGCCATCGGCGTATCGGGGCCGCAGACGGGTAACTCCGAGCCGCTATGCATCAGGTCGGCCACCCGCATCAGGTGCCGGCCGAGTTGGCCGCCAGGATGCAGGATCTGGAAATCTTCCTGGGTGAAGCCGCGCCGCTCGAGCAACGCCACCGCCAGCGCATCGCCCAAGGCCAGCATGGCGGTGGTCGAGGTGGTGGGCGCCAAACCCAGCGGACAGGCTTCGACCATCGGCGGCAGCAGCAAGGTCACGTCGGCTTGCTCGGCCAGCGCGCTGCGCGCCTTGCCGGTGATGCCGATCAGCGGGATGGCGAAACGGCGGGTATAGGCGATCAAATCGGCCAGCTCGGCGGTCTCGCCGGAGTTGGACAGCGCCAGCACCGCATCTTCCTTGGTGATCATGCCAAGATCGCCATGCGAGGCTTCGCCCGGATGGACGAATTGCGCCGGCCGGCCGGTCGAAGCGAAGGTGGCGGCAATCTTGCGTCCGACATGGCCGCTCTTGCCCATGCCGCTGACCACGACGCGGCCGGTGACGGCGGCCAGTCGGTCGAGCGCGGCGGTGAAGCGCTCGTCGAGCAGCCCGATCAGGCCACGCACGGCCTCGGCTTCCAGTTCGAGCACGCGGCGCGCGGCGGCAAGATCGGACGCCGGAGCGGGGCCGCTTTTGGGCT
>JBBSPR010000205.1:0-5102 GCA_038258615.1 Sphingomonadales bacterium | reverse complement strand
GCTGCCACCACCGCCGCCGCCAGCCGAGCCCTTTCCGGCGCGGCAGCGCTCGGCGCGCGGCTTGAGCATTGCCGATCGGCTCAGCCTGCCGCGCATTCATTGGGGCTGGCTGGTGCTGATCATCGGGCTCGGCGCGCTCGCCTGGGCGTCGCGCTCGGTGGCGGGTCCGTTCATGGCCGGCTTCATCCTCGCCTATCTGCTCGATCCGGCGGCCACGCGGTTGCAGCGCGCCGGGCTGGGGCGTGGTGCTGCCTCGGCCATAGCATTGGTGGTGGCGGTGGCGCTGCTGGCGGGGCTGGTGCTGGCCAGCGCGCCGATCATCCAGGAGCAGGTGACGCAGCTCGTCGCGCGTGCCCCCGGCATCATCGACAGCACCGTGCCGCTGGTGGAGGATCTGATGCGGCGCACTTCGGCGCAGGTGGACATCAAGGGGCTGCTGGAGACGATGGCCGGGCGGGCGCTGGGCTGGCTCTCCGATTCCGCCGGGTCGATCATCGCCGGTGGGCTGGGGCTGGTGAGTGTCGTCAATTTCCTGATCGTGACGCCGATCGTGGCTTATTATCTGCTGCGCGACTGGCCGCACATACTGGCGGCGGTGGAGAGCTGGTGGCCGCGGCGCGAACTGCCGGCGTTTCGCCAGGTGATGAAGGACAGCGACGCAGCACTCGGCGGCTTTCTGCGCGGGCAGTCGATCGTCTGCCTCGTGCTGGCGGTGTTCTATGCGGTGGGCTGGAGCCTTGTCGGGCTCGATCATGCAGTGGTGCTGGGCATATTGGCCGGCGTGCTGGCGTTCGTGCCGTTCCTCGGTGTCATCGTGGCGGTGCTGCTCAGCCTGATGGTGGCGCTGGGGCAGTTCGGGCTCGATTGGCTGCAGCTGCTGCTGGTGTTCGGGGTGTTCCAGATCGGCCAGATCGTCGAGAGCGCCTTCCTCACCCCAAATCTGATCGGGGACCGGATCGGCCTGCATCCGGTGTGGGTGCTGTTCGCGGTGTTTGCCGGCGGCGCGGTGGCGGGGCTTGCCGGCGTGTTCATGGCGGTGCCGGTGGCGGCGGTGCTCGGCGTGGTGGTGCGGGCAATGCTTGCCAACTACCGCCAGAGCAATTTCTACGGGCAGGACCGGCCATGATCGCGGTGGAGGAGCAGCCGCCGTTGCCGCTCGGCTTCGCGCCGCGGCTGGGGGCGGCGGACTTCATCGTGTCCGATGCCAATCGCGCTGCCTTCCAATGGCTGGCGCGGCCAGAGGCGTGGCCGATGCCGCGCGTGGTGCTGGTGGGGCCGGAAGGATCGGGCAAGACGCATCTGGCGGGGCTGGTGGCGGCGCGCACCGGGGCATGGGTGATCGATGATGCCGACCGCAGCCCCGATGCCGAGGCGCTGTTCCACGCCTGGAATGCCGCCAGCGCCGAACGGCCGCTGCTGTTGACCGCGCGGACGGCGCCGCGGCAATGGCCGCACCGGCTGCCCGACCTCGCGTCGCGGCTGGCGGCAACGCCGCTGGTGACCCTGGCCGAGCCCGATGATGCGCTGCTGGCGGCGGTGCTGGAGAAGCGCTTCGCCGACCGGGGCCTGCGGGTGGCAGATGAAGTGATCCAGTGGCTGGGGCTGCGGATCGAGCGCAGCTTCGCCGCTGCGGGGCAGGCGGTGGCGATGCTCGATGCGGCGGCGTTGGCCGAGCGCCGCGAGATCACCGTGCCGCTGGCGCGGACGGTGTTCGATGCGCAGTTGAGCCTTGAGTGGTAAAGAGAGTGGTGAGGAGAATGGTCAGCCATGTCATCGACCTGACACGCCGGCTGGGCTAGGAGGTGACCATGCCGACCAGAGCCCGAACCTCCCAACGCGAACCCCGCCAGACCGCCCCCGCCGGCCATCCCGGTGCCGAGCGCTACTTCAATCGCGAGCTTTCCTGGCTGGCATTCAACGACCGGGTGCTGGAGGAGGCGACCAACACCGCGCATCCACTGCTGGAGCGGCTCCGCTTCCTGTCGATCTCGGGCAACAATCTCGATGAATTCTACATGGTGCGTGTGGCCGGGCTGCGCGGGCAGGTGGGCGCCGGCATCGAGACGGTGAGTGCGGAAGGGCTCACGCCCGCCCAGCAGCTCGCCAAGATCGCGGTGCATGCCGACACGCTGATGCGCACCCAGCAATCTGTCTGGGCCGGGCTGGTGAAGGAGCTGGAGCGCGCCGATTATCATGTGATCGGCGCCGCAGACCTGACCGACACCGAGCGCGGCTGGCTGGAGCGGCATTTTCTCGACCAGATCTTTCCGGTGCTCACCCCGCAGGCGATCGATCCGGCGCATCCGTTCCCGTTCATCCCCAACAAGGGCTTTTCGCTCATCCTCGAACTGCGGCGGCTGTCCGATGACGAGGAGCTGCGCGCGCTGCTGATGCTGCCGGCGATGCTGCCGCGCTTCATCCGGCTGCCGGGTACCACGATCCGCACGATCAGCCTCGAAAACACCATCCGCACCTTCTTCGACCAGCTGTTTCCCGGCTATGCGATGGTCGGGCACGGCGCCTTCCGGGTGATCCGCGACAGCGACATCGAGGTGGAGGAAGAGGCCGAGGATCTGGTCCGCTATTTTCAGACCGCGCTCAAGCGGCGGAGGCGCGGCGAGGTGATCCGCCTCAAGATCGAGGCGAGCACGCCCAAGGGCCTGCATGCGCTGGTGCAGGGGGCGCTGAACGTTGGCCCGCGCGATACGACCGCTGTCGAGGGCATCTTGGGTGTTGCCGACCTGGAGCAGCTTGTGGACGAGGACCGGCCGGACCTCAAGTTCGAGCCCTACAGCCCGCGCTTTCCCGAACGCATCCGCGAGCATGGCGGGGATTGCTTCGCTGCGATCCGCGCCAAGGACATCATCGTCCACCATCCCTATGAGAGCTTCGAGGTGGTGCTGGCGTTCCTGAAGCA
The DNA here is from genome assembly GCA_038258615.1 of Sphingomonadales bacterium. Classification (GTDB taxonomy): domain Bacteria; phylum Pseudomonadota; class Alphaproteobacteria; order Sphingomonadales; family Sphingomonadaceae; genus Sandarakinorhabdus. The sequence goes on along the minus strand of JBBSPR010000205.1, from coordinate 2,185 downwards.
GGCGGCAGCGGACCCGGATGTGATCGCCATCAAGCAGACGCTCTACCGTGCCGGCAAGAACTCGCCGATCGTGCGCACGCTGATCGATGCCGCCGAAGCCGGCAAGAGCGTGACCGCCGTTGTCGAGCTCAAGGCGCGCTTCGACGAGGAGCAGAACCTCGTCTGGGCGGCCGAGCTCGAGCGCGCCGGGGTGCAGGTCGTCTATGGCTTCGTCGAATGGAAGACGCATGCGAAGCTTAGCATGGTGGTGCGGCGCGAGGGACGCGATATCCGCACCTATGTGCATTTCGGAACCGGCAACTACCATCCGGTCACGGCGCGCATCTATACCGACCTCAGCTTCTTCACCGCCGATCCGGTGCTGGCGCGCGATGCGGCCCAGGTGCTCAACTACATCACCGGCTATGTGCAGCCCACGAGGCTCGCCAAGATCGGCATGGCGCCGCTTTCGATGCGGGCGATGCTCTACGCGCTGATCGATACCGAGATCGAGAATGCCCGGGCTGGCAAGCCGGCGGCGGTGTGGGTGAAGCTCAACAGCCTTGTCGATACCGGCATCATCGACAAGCTCTACGAGGCGAGCGGGGCGGGGGTCGAGATCGAGCTGATCATCCGCGGCATCTGCTGCCTGCGTCCCGGCGTGCCCGGGCTCTCCGAGAATATTCATGTCCGCTCGGTGATCGGCCGGTTTCTGGAGCACAGCCGGATCATCGTCACTGCCAATGGCGAGGAGCTGCCGTCGCGCAAGGCCAAGGTTTTCATCTCGTCGGCCGACTGGATGCCGCGCAACCTCGATCGGCGGGTGGAAGTGCTGGTGCCGATCGAGAATCCGACGGTGCATGCACAGGTGCTCGACCAGGTGATGGTGGCGAATCTGAAGGACACCGAGCAGAGCTGGCAACTGCTCGCCGATGGCAGCTACAAGCGGTTGCGCAATGCCCGGAACAATCTCTCCGAGCCGCCGTTCAACCTGCATCGCTATTTCATGACCAACCCGTCGCTGTCTGGCCGGGGTGCGGCTTTGCGCACGGCAGGCGGAGTGCCCAGATTGGTGCTCGAGGATGATGATGACGATGCAGCCAGCTGATCTGCCTGGCCGATTGCAGTTGATGGATGCCGCATCTGTCTTGCCTGCCGCCGATCCGGCGACGGTGCCGGTCGGCATTATCGACATCGGCTCCAATTCGGTGCGTCTGGTGGTCTATCAGGGCCTTGGGCGGGTGCCTTCGACGATGTTCAACGAGAAGGTGATGGCCGGGCTTGGCCGCGGGCTGTCCGCCAATGGCAAGCTGGGCAAGGGGGCGATGGACAATGCGGTTGCAGCGCTCGTCCGCTTTCAGGCGCTCACCGAAGCGATGCAACTGGGGTCGCTGCGCGTGGTGGCCACTGCGGCAGTGCGCGAGGCCAGCAACGGCAGCGATTTCGTGGCGCGGGTGCGCACCGAATGCGGGCTGGAGATCGAAACCATCAGCGGCGCGGAAGAGGCGAGGGGTGCAGCGCTCGGCGTGATTTCGGGCATCCCGCATGCCGATGGCGTTGTGGGGGACTTGGGCGGTGGCTCGCTCGAGCTCATCCGCGTGGCCGATGGCAAGGCGCATGAGCAACTGTCGCTGCCAATCGGTGCGCTGCGGCTGGAGGCGGTGCGCAAGCAGGGTGGGCGCGCACTGGCGCCGTTCATCAAGAAGGCGCTCGACAAGCTCGGCTGGGCGGCGGCGGGCAAGGGCAAGCCCTTTTACATGGTCGGCGGATCGTGGCGGGCGCTGGCGCATCTTCACATGCACATGACCGATCATGCGCTGCCGATCGTCCACCAATATGAGATGCCGGCGGCAGCACCCGCCTCGCTCGTGCGCAGCCTGGCGCGGATCGCGCCGGCACAGCTGAAGGCCGTGCCCAACATCGCCAGTTCGCGCCTGCCGTCGCTGCCGGGCGCAGCAATGCTGCTGGCGGCCACGATCAAGCGCCTTGGCAGTTCGTGCGTTGTCGCGTCGGGATTCGGCCTTCGCGAAGGGCTGTTGTTCGACCAGCTGTCGCCCGAGGAGCAGGCGCTCGATCCGCTTATCGTGGGCGCGCGCGCCGAGGGCGCCCGACAGGGTCGCTTTCCGGAGCATGGCGACATGCTGTTCGACTGGATGGATGGGCTCTTCGGTGATCACGAGCCCGCCGATCAGCGGCGACTGCGGCT
>JBBSPR010000204.1:0-5123 GCA_038258615.1 Sphingomonadales bacterium | reverse complement strand
TCTGGGGCCTGCGGCCCCAGCCGCCGGAGGCCTCTAACTGGCCTCCGCCGCCAGTTCTTGGCCCGCGGCGCGCAGCACCTGGACCAGTTCGGCGACGGGGGCCTTAAGCAGCGCGCGCTCGCGGAAGGTCATCGAGATGTCGGGGTGGGCGCGGACCATGTCGACCGGCAGCGGCACCAGGCGATCGGTAGCTGTGCTCACCAGCTGGCCGGGCAGGAAGCTGAGAAAATCCCCGCGCAGCATCAGCGCCTTGAGATAGCTTGCCGAGGTGCTGGTGACCGCCGGCGCGGGCGGGGCGAGGCCCTGTTCGACGAACAGGCCATCGAGGTGCTGGCGCCATTTCTGCGTGGCCGGCGGCAGTGCCCAGGCATGGCCGAGCAGCGCCTCCATGCCGATGGGGCCGGGGACGCGCGCCAGTGGATGCTCGGCGCGGGCGAAGACTTCGAGTGTGTCGACGATGATCACCTCGGTCGAAAAATCGGAGTCGGCGACGCGCGGCCAGGCGCCGACCGCGACATCGATCTGCCCGCGGCGGAGCTGCGGCAGCAGGTCATCCACCAACCCCTCGACGACCGAAAGCTCGATGGCGGGGTGGAGGCGCTGCAGGCTCAACGTGGCGAGCGGCATGAGATTGGGGGCGACGCTGGGGCCGATGCCGACCACGACATGCCCCTTGGCCTTGCCGCGCAGCGCGCCGATGGCAGCTTCGGCCTGGCGCAGCTGGGCCTCGATGCCCTTGGCGTGCATGGCGAGCGTATCGCCGAACACGGTGGGGACGACGCCGACGGGCGTGCGATCGAACAGCCGGACGCCGAGCTCGTCCTCAAGGCTGCGCAGGCTTTTGGAGAGCGCGGGCTGGGTGAGCAGCAGCTTGTCGGCCGCCTGGCCAATGCTGCCGAGTTCATAGACAGCAAGAAACTGCCGCAGCCTTCGCGATTCAATCACACCACGCACCCCTTTGGTGCAAAGACTAGCGATGTGCGCCGGCCATAACAACAAGTCGCCCCGCAGTGTTGGCTATCTATGTGCGGCGCGCGCGCCGGCTGCGGCATGGTGGGCGCATGAAGATTGCACCCTATCAGTTCGACGATGGCGTGCGCCGTGCGCGCATCGAGGGTGAACGGGCGGTCGACACCGGCGTTGCTGCCGCCGGCTTTCCCGATGTTGATGCGGTTTCGCGCGAAACGGGGCCGGTGCATGCGCTCGACTTGGCGCGGCTGCGGGCGTTCCTGCCGCCGCTGCTGCTGGGCGTCGGCCTCAACTATGCCGATCATGCCCGCGAACAGGGGCGCGTGGTGCCCGAGACGCCGGCGCTGTTCGTGAAGCCGGCGACGAGCCTTGCCGCACCCTTCGGCACCGCGAGCAGCCCGCACCCGAGCTTCGATTATGAGGGCGAGCTGGCGGTGATGATCGGCCGCCGCTGCTGGCAGGTGGCCGAGGCCGACGCCATGGCGCATGCGGCGGGCTATCTGATCGTCAACGACCTGACCGTGCGCGCGGCACTCAGGCCCGACAGCCTGATGCTCGGCAAAGGCGGGCCGGGGCATGCGCCGCTGGGGCCGTGGCTGACGACCGCGGACGAGATTGCCGATCCTCATGCGCTGGCGATCACCACAACCGTCAATGGCGTGGTGCGGCAGCAAGGCAGCACGGCGGCGATGGCGCGGCGCGTGCCATGGCTCATCGCCTGGCTTTCGAGCCATATGGTGCTGGAGCCGGGGACGGTGATCGCCACCGGATCGCCGCCGGGGTCGGGCGCCGGAATGGTGCCGCCGGTGTTCCTGCAACCAGGGGATGTGGTGCGGGTGGCCATCGCAGGGCTGGGGCATATCGAGACGCGGATCGTGACGCCATGATCGACGATTTCGTGAAGCGGCACCTGCCGGCGGCGGAGGCGCAGCCCGAGTTTCTACTCGATTGCCTCGATTATCCCGACCAATTGAACGCTGCGGTGGCGCTGATCGACGAGGCGGTGGCGGGCGGGCATGGCGCGCGGACGGCGGTTCGCACCCAGGCGGGGGCGGCCATCAGCTATGCGGACCTCAAGGACCGGTCGGACCGGATCGCGCGGCTGCTTGTGGAAACGCACGGGCTGGTGCCGGGCAACCGGGTGCTGCTGTTCGGCGCCAACGGGATGATGCTCACCGCGGCGTGGTTCGGGATACTGAAGGCGGGCGGGGTGGTGGTGTCGGCAATGCCGATCTTGCGCGGCGGCGAGATCGGCACACTGATCGCCAAGGCGCGGATCAGCCATGCAGTTGTCGATGCGGCGTGCCGGACGGCGTTCGAGGCGACGCAAAAGCCGGCGATGCAAGCGCTGTTCTTCGACAGCGATGCTGCCGATTGCCCGCTGGTCGCGGCGCTGGAAAGCGTGGCGCCGGGGTTTAAGCCGGTGGCGACGCGCGCCGACGATCCGGCGCTGATCGCCTTCACCAGCGGCACCACCGGGGCGCCCAAGGGCACGGTGCATTACCACCGCGACATCCTCGCCGTGGCGGACACTTTTGCTGCCACCATCCTGGCGCCCCGCGCCGGCGAGGTGTGGTGCGGCACGCCGCCGATCGCCTTCACCTTCGGGCTGGGGGCGCTGGTGATCTTCCCGCTGCGCTTCCTCGGCACCGCGGTGACGCTGCACGACACCAGCCCGGCGGCGATGCTCGCTGCCATTGCCGCCGAGCGGGTGACGCATCTGTTCACCGCCCCCACGGCTTACAAGGCGCTGCTGGCGCATGGGGTGGCGGGGGCGGACCTTTCAACCTTGCGCAACTGCGTGTCGGCGGGCGAGCATCTGCCCGAAGCGACCTTCCATGGCTGGGAGGCGGCGACCGGGCTGCGGCTCGTCAACGGCATCGGCGCCACCGAGATGATGCACATCTTCATCAGCGCCAGTGGCGACGGCATTCGCCCCGGCAGCACCGGCAAGGTCGTTCCCGGCTACCGTGCGTGCGTGCTGGACGACGATGGCACGCCGCTCAGCGAAGGCACCGGTCGGCTGGCGGTCAAGGGCCCGACCGGCTGCCGCTATCTCAATGATCCGCGCCAGGCGGTCTATGTGGTGAACGGCTGGAACGTGACCGGCGATACCTACCGCATCGATGCCGAGGGCTATTTCTGGTATCTGGCCCGCGCCGACGACATGATCGTGTCCTCGGGCTACAACATTGCGCCGCCCGAAGTGGAAGCGGCGCTGCTCGGCCATCCGGCGGTCGCCGAATGCGGTGTGATCGGCGTGGCCGATGACGCGCGCGGCATGATCGTGTGCGCGCATGTGGTGCCCGCCACCGGCCATGCGCCGTGCGATGCGCTCGCCCGCGCGCTGCAGGAGCATGTGAAGGCCAGCATCGCGCCCTACAAATATCCCCGCCAGATCGTCTTTGCCGACAGCCTGCCGCGCACCGCGACCGGCAAGCTGCAGCGCCATCGCCTCCGCGCCTGAAAGGATTTTGCCGTGCGTATCCTGTTGCTTGCCACGTTCATTGCCAGCCCTGCCGCCGCCGAGGACCTGACAGTGACTCTCGAAAGCCTGCGCGCGCCGAAGGGCAAGATCGTGCTGTGCCTGTGGAACACGCCCAGCAAATTCCCAGATTGCGATGCCGGGCAGCCAGTGCAGCGCATCACCATCGAGGCGGCCGATGCCGGCAAGCCGGTGGTGTTCAAGGATGTGCCGGCGGGCACCATTGCGCTGTCGGCGTTTCATGATGAAAATGGCAATGGCAAGTTCGATACCAATTTCATCGGCTTGCCGCTGGAAGGGACGGCGGCTTCCAACAATGCCAAGCCGCGCATGGGCCCACCGAGCTACAAGGCGGCAAGCATTCGATTCACGTCGAGCACCGCCATTCGGCTGCGCTTCTTCTATCTTTGAAGCCCTAACCTCGGGATATGCCTGCAGCCCCGCTTTTGCGCTTCAACGAATGTTTCAAGCCTGTAGCATTTGACTTGGCGGACCCTTCCGCGCGGGGAAATGCATGATCCTGGTCACTGGCCCCAACGGCAATGTCGGCACCGAGCTGGTGGCGCAGCTGGCCAGCCAGTCGGCGCTGGCGTTCCGGGTGGCGGCGCACTCGCCGGAAAAGATCGCGGCGAAATATGGCGATGCAGCGCCGCATGTGCGGTTCGACTTCAACGATCGCGGCACCTGGGGTGCGGCGCTTGACGGCGTGACGGTCCTGTTCCTGCTGTTCCCGCTGCCGCACCCGCGCACGGCGAAGCAATGGATGGTGCCGTTCGTGGCGGCCGCCGCCGATGCCGGGGTGCGCCACATCGTCTATCTGTCGGTGCCCGGCGCCGACACCACAAAGGCGGTGCCGCACCATGCGGTGGAGAATGCCATCAAGGCCAGTGGCGTGCCCTACACCATCCTGCGCGCCAGCTTCTTTGCGCAGAACATGTGCCGGGACATCACCACCCATGCGGTCGATGTGGCAAGGCATGACGAGATCTACGTGCCCGCCGGGCGCGGCCGCACCAGCTTCATCGACAGCCGCGATGTGGCCGAGGCAGCGATCCGCATCATGGCCGATCCAGCACCCCATGCCGGCCGGGCCTATCTGCTCAGCGGGCCGGAAGTGCTCGACTATTTCCAGGTCGCCGAGATTTTCACGCAGGAGTTGGGCCGGCCGATCCGCTACGCCAACCCGTCGCTGCTCGGCTTCTGGCGGCGCGTCGGCCCGCGTGTGACCTGGGACACGCTGCTGTTCATGACGATCGTCTATTCGCTCACGCGCTTCGGCAAGAATGCGCCGATGTCCGAAGATCTGCCGCGGCTGCTCGGCCGTCCGGCGCGGACGATGCGCGATTTCGTGGCGGATCACAAAGCCCGCTTCACCGGGACCGATGCGGCGCGCAGCCGCAAGGTCGCCACGCCGGGAATTTCCAAAGCCATCGCCTGAACACGACCGCGCCGGGGGGCGCGGAAACCACCAACGGGAGGGTTATTCATGCTCGCACGCCACACGATGTTTGCCTCGCTGCTGCTCGGCAGCGCCAGTGCGGCGCTTGCGCAGGCGCCGGTCGACGATGGCGAGATCATCGTCACGGCACAGCGGCGCCAGCAGAACATCCAGGAGGTGCCGATTTCGGTGACCGCGATCAGTGCCGACACGCTGCGCGCCCGCTCGGCG
>JBBSPR010000203.1:0-5184 GCA_038258615.1 Sphingomonadales bacterium | reverse complement strand
GGCGTACATCGAGTTGAGGCGGCGGTAGCGCAGCACGACATCGCCCGAGGGGCCGATGATGAAGCTGGTCTGGAAATACAGGCCGGGAAAGTGCGTGTCGGTTTCATAGGCGTTGCCGGCGAGGTGGAGTTTCAACCGCTGGGCAAGCGCGCCGAGGGCTGCGTATTCGGGGCCGCCCTCGGCGATGGCCGCCTTGTCGGCAAAGGCTTCGATGCCGATGCGGCCGGGGTAGGAGGTGAACAGATATTCGGGGAGCACGGCGAGCTTGAGGGGGCTGCCGCCATACTGCTCGATGAAGATTTTTGCCTGAAGGATCTGCGCGCCGACGCGGTCGATCTGGGCCAGCATCGCGGCGCGGGCGGCAGCGCGATCGGGGGCGGCTTCCACGCTTTCGGCGCGGAGCTGCATTGCCACGGCGGCGTAAAGCGGCACGGTGCCGGCTTCGGCGGCTTCCAGCATCTCGGGCATCAGGCTGCTCGCCAGCGTGGCAGCGAGGAAGCGGCGGCGATCGAGCTCCATGCGGGCCTCCTCATGCCGGCACCGTGGGCGGAAGTGCGGGGGGTGCCAGCGCCGGCGCTTCGGGATAGCGGCCGAGCAGCAGCGGCAGCAGCGCGCCGACGAGGAACAGGCCCACTGCCACGCTGAGCATCGCATCGTAATTGCCGGTGGCATCGCGCACCGCGCCATAGATGGCGGGGCTGATGGCCGAGCCGATGCCGAAGGGCATGTAGAGCATGCCGTAGATCTTGCCATAATGCGCCATGCCGAAATAGCGGCCGGCGAGATAGGCGATGAGGTCCGACTCCGCCCCTGCGGCGAAGCCGAGCAGCACCGCGGCGGCCATGAGCGTGCCGAGCGGGGCGCCGCTGCCCATGAGCAGGACGCACGACAGGGCGGGGGCGGCGAGGATGGGGACCAGCACCGCCGGCGCCCAGAAGCGATCGAACAACAGGCCGGTGACGAGCCGGCCGACGAGGATGCCGAGTGCCAGCACGCTCATCACCGTTGCCCCTTGCGCCGCAGTGAAGCCGTGGAGCCGGGAGATTTCCACCATGTTGATGAAGGCGCCGCCGAAGGCCAGCGCCACACAGGCGATGGAAACCCAGATGACCCAGAAGCGATAGCCGCGCACCGCCGTGCCCAGGGTGAGGCCGAAGAGCTTGCCATCGGCGCCGGACAGCCCGGCGGGACGCTCCTCGGGGCGGGGCTCGCGGAAAAGCCAGAGGGTGAGCGGCAGGGCGACGAGCAGCGGCAGCAGCGCCAGTGTGGGGAAGGCGGCGCGCCAGCCCGGGCCGAAGAAGGCGCCATCTATGGCGGCGCGGGCGAGTTGCGGCACGACGATGCCGGCGAGGCTGGTGCCGAGCAGCAGGATGCCCAGCGCAAGGCCGCGGTTTTGCACGAACCACATGTTGACCGCCCGGCTCCAGGTGACCGGGGTGGAGCCGATGCCGACCAGCCCGACCAGCGCCCAGAGGCCGAACCATGCGAGCTTGGTGGGGGGCATGACGGCGAACAGCGCGAAGGCCAGGCCGAAGGCGAGGAGGCTCCAGAGAGCGACCGGGCGCACGCCCCAGCGATCGGCGGCACCGCCATAAACGGGGGAGAGCAGCGAGGCGATGACGCCGAAGGTGGTGATGCCGAGGTTGATTTCGAGGAAGCTCCAGCCAAGCTCCGTATGGATGGGGCCGATGACGGCGGGAAGCACGTTGAACGGGATGGGCGAGGCACCGCAGGCGACGCCGATCATGCCCGCGGCCAGCACCGGGCCGCCCTTGCGGAATTCTCCCATCAGCCGCCCCCGCTCATCAGAAGACCCGCTTGGCACGCACCTGCCAGAAGCGCGGGTAGGAGAGATAGGTGTAGTTGGCGAGGGTGCTTTCGAGGAACACCTTGTCGAGGCAGTTCTGGCATTCGACAGCGAGCGTCCAGTTGCGATCGTCGGTGCGCATGGCGATGCCGGCGTTGACGACGGCATAGCCCGGTGCATCCGAGCCGGTGATGAAATCGCCACCATAGGGATTGGCGGGGAAGCTGCGGTTGCCGCCCCCTGCCCCGGCAGCGATGGCGCCGGTGTAGATGGTGCCGTTGGCGGTGCCGGTCTGATAGTTGGACCGCCAGCTGACATTGACCGAGGGCGTGATGATGATGCCCGCAGCCGGCAGGCGCCAATCATAGGTGCCGCCGACCGCGACGGTCCATTGCGGCGTGCGGACGGGGCTGGCGAGGTTGCCATTGGCATCGACGATGCCGGCGGCACAGGCGGGGGCAGTGTTGGGAGGCGACCCGGCCGGCGCGTTGGACGAGCTGAGCGGCACCTGGCCGGCGGCGATCTGGGCGCGGCAATCGATGAGCTGCTGCGCGACCGAAGTGACGCCATATTCGTTGGTGCGCGGGGCACCGGGGTCGATGCGATATTCATCGTCCTGGAAACCGATGTTGGCGAACAGGTTGAGGCCATCGACGGGGACGGCGGTGATTTCCAGCTCGACGCCCTTGTTGCGATAATCGGCGAAATTCTGCGAGATGAAGGCGATCGAGCCATTGGCGCGGACGAAGGCGGAGGGCGCCTGCAGATCCTGGTTGTCCAGCCAGAAGCCGGTGACGTTGACGCGAAACCGCCGGTCGAACCATTCGGACTTGATGCCGGCCTCGTAGCTCCAGACGGTTTCCGGGCCGAAGGGGAGCAGCTCGTTTGCGGCGGTGCCGCGCGCGTTCCAGCCGCCCGACTTGAAGCCGCGGGTGGCGCTGGCGAACAGCAGGATTTCGTCGCTGGGGGTGTAGTTGAGGACGAAGCGCGGGGTCCAGATCTTCACATTCTGGCTGGTGGGGATCGGCACGCCGTTGGAGGCGATGAGGTTGGACTGGTTGAGGCAGTTGGCGGCAAGGCTGGCGTTGCAGGCTGCACGATTGTCCGCGATGCGGAAGGTCTTGGTCTCGTCGGTGTAGCGGATGCCGGCGGTGACCTTGATCTGCGGTGACAGGTTGAGATCGCCCTGGAAATAGCCGGCGGTGGCCTTGGCGGTGTTGTTCAGCGTGCGGTCCGCCAGCAGCAGCTGCAGCGGGGCGGGAGCGCCGGTGAACACCGCAAAGGTGTCGGCGAAGTCGGTCGTGTTGTCCTCGTTCAGCAGGTAGAGGCCGGTGACATAATCGAGCACGCCGCCGAACAGGCTGCCCGAGAGCTTGACCTCCTGGCTGAACTGCTGGTGCTTGCCATCGTTGAGGATGCCGAAGCCGCCGAGCGGGAAGCCGCGCACCGCCGGAAGGGGATCGGCGACCGTGGGCAGGCCGCGGCCATCGGCGAAATCGAGGTGGAACTTCTGTTTGAGGTCGACCACGCCGGTGATGAGGTTGAGCGTTGCCGCCTCGCTGCGCCATTCGAGGTTGGAGATGGCGATGATGGTGTCGGTCTCGTTGCCCAGCCCGAAATCGGCCTTGCGGCCGGAGATGGTGAGCGGAGCGGTGCTGCTGGTCGTCTTGCGCAGGCCGGTGGTGGCAAAGCGGCCGTTGCAATTGGCGGGGCTGCGCGGATCGCAATCGAAGTTGACGGCGTTTTCGCCGGAGGAGCGGATATAGGCGAGCGAGACATTCCATTCGACTTGCGCGGTGATATCGAGCCGCAGCGCGCCGCGCAGGCCGGCGCCATCGACGTCGTTCAGCCGCTCGCCGGTGGTGGTGTTCTGCACATAGCCATCATCATCCTGATAATAGCCGGAAAGCTTGAAGCCGATGCCGCTCGACAGCGGCATGTCGATCGACCCGCGCAGCATCTTGCGATCATAGGCGCCATAGGCGACCTCGCCGAAGCCGGCGAGTTCGGTGCCGGGCTTCTTGAGGATGACATTGACGGCACCGCCGGTGGTGTTGCGGCCGAACAGCGTGCCCTGCGGGCCGCGCAGCACTTCCAGGCGATCGATATCGAAGAAGTTGAAGTTGTTGGCGTTCTGGCGGCTGAGATAGATGTCGTCGATATAGGTGCCGACCGAGGGATCGAAGGTGGCGACCGATTCGACGCTGCCGAGGCCGCGGATGAAATAGGTGTTGGCCGAGCCGAGGCCGGTGTTGTTGGCGCCGAACAGATTGGGGACGAACTGCACCATCTGCAGCGGCGACTGGATGCCCTTGGCCTCCAGGCTCTCGGCGGAGAAGGCGGTGATGGCGACGGGCACGCTCTGCACCGATTCCTCGCGGCGCTGGGCTGTGACCACCAGCTCATCGAGCTGGGCAGTGTTGGGCTGGCCAGTATTGGGTTGGGCAGTGTTGGGTTCGGCAGCGGTTCGCTCGGCCGGCTGTGCGGCGGCGCCGACCGACACCAGTGCCGTGCCGATGCCGAGCATGGTTCGCATTGCCTTCAACTGCGCAGCCCGCATCGTCCTGTCCCTTCGCTCGGCCCGGCCGCGCCGACCGTGGCGCGACTGCGGGCGAGAGCCTGCCTCCCATTCGTCCCCTGGCGACATCTAAATGTCCGGACAAATTTTTGACAAGCCCCTTTCTCTGGCTTCATAGTTGGGCATATCGCATTGTTGCGGAGAAGCCATGCCTGCATATCTGCTCGTGATTGCCCAGGTGCATGATCCGGCGCGCATGCGGGCCTATGCGGAGGCGCTGGCTGCTTCGGGCCTGTATCCGCGCCATGGCGGCGACTATGCCTTCATCGGCAAGGCGGGCGTGGCGCTGGAGAATTGGGACATGGGGCAGAGCATCGTGTGTGCGCGCTTTCCTGACCGGGCGGCGGCCGAGGCCTTCTGGCATGATGCGCAGTATCGGGACGAGATCAAGCCGCTGCGGCTGGGTGCTGCCGATGTGCAGGTGGCGATCTTCGACGGGCTTTCATGAGCCTCTACCCGAACCTCGTATGGTTGCACATGCTGCTGCTGGTGCTGTGGCTGGGCGGCGACCTGGGCGTGTTCATTCTTGGCCAGCATTTCCGGCGACGCAGCTATTCGTTGCCCGAGCGGCTGACAATCCTGCGGCTGCTGGTGATCACCGATCTCGGGCCGCGCTTCGCCTGGGCGCTGATGGTGCCGGTGTCGATATCGCTGCTCCATGCCGGCAGCTGGTGGCCTGCCCTGCCCGTTGGTGCGGTGCTGGCAGCCTGGGGAATCGGGCTGGGGTGGAGCTGGCTGGTGTGGGACGCGCATGCCCATGACATGACGCCGCGCGCAGGCCGCAACCGGCGCGTGGAGG
>JBBSPR010000202.1:0-5188 GCA_038258615.1 Sphingomonadales bacterium | reverse complement strand
GCGCGCACCGCCGCCACCACCGCCATCTGCCCGGCGTGGCGGGCGCAGAACCGTTCGAACGCCTCCATCTCGCCCGGATCGACCGGATCGATCTCCACCACCAGCACATCGGTGCCCGCCAGCATGTCCACAGCCGAGGTGATGCCGGCCAGCGTGCCCGCCTGCACCTGCACCGCAATGCCCGCCATCGTCAGTTGCGTCGCATCGAGCCGCGCCGCCAGATCGGCATGCAGCACGATCGTCACCCGAAGCACGCTGGACGTGTCGCGCAAGGATACCGGCATCAAATTACCCATTCCCACACCTTCCGGGCGTCAACCCGCCAAGCCACTGGACCAACACTCGCTCATTGCCATCCTTCACTGTCCGCCCGGCGCAGTGCCCGCTGCGGGTCCCGCCGCGGCGCCGGATGTCCGGCCCGGGTTGGCCGCCGCCGCCGGCGGCGCGCTGTTGCCCTGCCCCACGATCAGCACTGGCCGGATCACCCGCCCCTGGAGATAGCGCCGCTGCGCTGCCACCCCGATCACGGCCTCACCGCCCTCGATGGGCACGCCCGCATAACGCGGGTTCATGTCCACGGCCTGTGCCACGGTGGCGCTGCGCAGCGAATGGCCAAGGTCCGGATCAATGCCGGTCTGGCAGCCGCCGAGCAGTGCAAGCACAGGAACCGTCAGCATGGCGCGTCGCATCGCGTGTCTCCCCATCATCGGTTTCCCCTTCATCGGTTTCCCCGTCATCGCACGATGTGTCCGAACTCACCCGAGGGCCCGCCGGGGCGTGGCAGCTCGGAAACGGGCAGGTTGTTGGAAGCTTTGCCACCGATGAACAGGTCCACGTCCGACGGCGCCTGCACCCGGTCGGTCGGCACGGTGAGCGAGCCGGCCGGCGCCGGCCGCACCAGCCGCGGCGTCACGATCATCACCAGTTCGGTCTCTTGCCGGTTGGCACCCGACGAGCGGAACAGCGCACCGATCAGCGGAATGCGGCCCAGCAGCGGAATCTCGCGCACCGTGTCAAAGAAATCGCTCTGGATCAGCCCGGCAAGCGCAAAGCTCTGGCCATCGCGCAACTCCACCGTGGTGCTGGCCCGCCGTGTCTTCAGCCCCGGAATGCGGAAGCCGCTGAGCTCGATCCCCGCCGTTGCATCAAGCTGGCTCACCTCTGGGCGCACCACGAGGTTGATCAGCCCGTCCTCGAGCACGGTCGGCGTATAGGCCAGGCTGACACCGAACTGCTTGAACTCGATCGCCACCTGGCCATTGAGGTTGACCCCCACCGGCACCGGAAACTCGCCGCCCGCCAGAAACGCTGCCGTCTCGCCCGACAGCGCCACCAGAGTCGGCTCGGCCAGCGTCTTCACCAGCCCGCGCCGCTCCAGAGCATCGATGCTGAACAGCAGGTTGGCGGCGTTGGGGATGCCGACGGCGATCTGGTAGGGGTTCTGCGACAGGTCGGGCAGTGCTGCGGCAACAACGCCAGCGCCGCTGTTGTTGTTGAGGAACTGGAAGGAGTTGATGCCGAGCTGCTGGACCGTCGACCGCGACATCTCGGAGAATTTCACTTCGAGCAGCACCTGCTGCACCGATCCCAGCGCCATCATGTTGACGACCTTGCCGGGTGCATAGGTTTCTGCCAGCGTGAGCACGCGCTCGGCAGCAGCAGCACTGGTTGCAGTGCCGGTGAGCACCAGCGCGCCATTGGAGACCGTGGTTGCCACCGATTCGGCCGGCAGCAGCTCGTTCAGCGTCGCCTTCAGGCCCTGCGCATCGGGACCGACGACGATGTCCACCACCGCGATCATCCGGCCGCTCTTGTCGAAAAGGCTGAGGTTGGTCGAGCCGAGCCCGCGGCCGAGCACATAGACGCTGGTCTCGCTCAGCGGCAACACATCGGCCACCTCCTGGTTGCCGATCACCGCCTTGGCGAACACCTGGCCCACGCGCAGCGTCTGCGACTTGTTGAGCGGCACCTGCAGCACCGCCCCGGTGCGCGCATCCACCATCTGCGCCGCTGCCGGCGCCAGCGGCGTCGCCAGCGCCAACCCCAGCGCCCAGATCATTCCCTGCATCGTTTTCGGAATAGCCACCAGTTTTCCCGTCAGTTGAGCACCATCGTCAGGCCGGCGGCCGGCGCGCGGCGAAGCTTTGCAGTCCCGCATCACCATCATCCCCTGGGCACGCCATAGGTGACGTTGCTGGTGCCATCCTTGCCGCCGCGGAACACCTCGACCCGCGGACCCGGCGGAAGGATCGGCCCGGTGCGCGGCGCCGCAGGCGCGCCTGTGTCAGCGGGTGCTGCAGTGCGTTGCGCCTTGCGCAGGATCCGGCTCGGCATCCCATCGGTGAGGTCGAAGAGCTGTGTGGTGGCGAGTTGCACCCGGCTTTCATCGGCCAAGTTGCGCAGCGCCACGCTGAGGACGCCGACATTCTGCGCGAGCGCAATCTTCTGCGCCTGCACTGGCGTCACTTCCACCGTCACCGATTTGCTGATCTGCGGCTTGGTTTCGCCGGCATCCGAATTCTGTCCGATCGCCAGCACGCGCGCACCCTGCACCAGCAGGTCCGAGCGGGGCAGCTCGTCCTCGCTGCCGCTGTGCGTCACGAACACATCGACCCGGTCCCCCGGCACCAGAAAGCCACCGGCGCCCGACACTTCGCTCAGGGGCAGCGACACCGCGCGCATCGTCTCGCCGAGCAGCGGCGAGACCGAGAGTCGCCCGCCCTGGCCCGAAACGGTCCGCTCGGTGATGAGTTCGTTGGGCTCGAGCGCGCGCACCGCGACGCGCTGGCCTTCATCGACCACATCGCTCAGCCGCTGGAACGTGCCGCCCGGCAGGCTGGCGGAGGGAAAGCGCACAAGCTTCAGCTTTTCCAAGGTCACCTTCTCGCCAAAGCCGATCGGCGCCGATGCAACCACCACCTGCACCGTCGCCACCTCTCTCGGTGCGCCGCCGGCCACCTGTTCGCTGCGCCCAAGCACGTTGCGCGCCAGAAACACCGCGAAAAGGCCGAGCGCGATGGCGGCGACCAGCATGTAGATGGAGGATTTCCGCATTTCAGTCCTTGAGCCTCCATGCCCGCGCGCCGCCGTGCCGCTGCACGGCCGGCGCCGCGGCCAAACCTGATGTCGCGATTATTGACGGCCACTCCGGCCCGCCGTGGAGTCCGGCGACCGAACACCGGCTGACAGTGCGTGGCTGCATATGAATCGTGACGACCTTCCCCCGGAGCGCCGGGCTCCACCGCTGCTGCCGATCGGCAGCGCAGCATTTCCCGCAACTCGCACCCGAACCTTACCGACGAATGGTTAAAGGAAGCTTTTATTTTGCCTGAAAATCGCCAAGAACTAATTGGATTTATACGTTTTTTTGGCGGGTGCCCGTCTTGCGCCCAATGCAGGAAAGGCCCGCGCCTCCATTGCTGGAAGCGCGGGCCCCACTGGTCGTCAGACCAGCGCGCGACGAGACTTACGTGCCGGCGTTGGCAGCGTTGGCGGTGGTGAGGCGGGTGTTCGCAGTGCCCACTGCTGTGCCAACGCTGCCACCGAGAGCGATGACGGCGGTCACGACAATGCCGCCCATCACGGCGAGCATCAGCGCATATTCGGCAGCCGAAGCGCCGGACTTGTTGATCTTGATGTTCTTCAGAAGCTTCATCATTGTATACTTCCCTCTAGTTGGATGGCCGGCGGAGCCGGTCGTCTTGAAAACGCCGCCCCCGGTGCCGGAGTTGGCCAGATCCGAACCGCCGCTTCCGTCTTGCGGCGTCGCATCCATTCAGGAGGCGAAACCGCTTGACCGTCACCGCGCCAGCTCCACTTTTGGGTAAGCTCGGCTGGAAAAAGGGTCAATATTGAAAGGGGTTAAAGAAGTGTTCTCATACAAGGTCTAACATTCCCCACCACAATTTGCAGCCCGGATTAACCATGTTGAAAAAGTTAACCCCATGCTGCTGCTTGGTTTTTCGTTTTGCGCGCCGATTTCGGCACAAGGTCCGTTAACGATATGGAAATGCTGGATTTTTGAAGCTTCCCACTTATACTGGTCCCATCAAGGGCTCCTTGGGCGAGAACCAGCATGATGCGGTCATTTTCAGGCGCTGCGACGCGCCGCATATCCAAGATGGTGCCATCCTGGTTGTTGCGCCGGCAAATGGTGCGCGATCATCGTGGCGCGTCCGCTGTAGAATTCGCCATGTTGCTGCCGTTGATGATGTTCTTCCTTGCTGGCACCATACAATATGGTTTCATGATGTTTACTTACAATTCGATGCTCACCGCCGCCCGCGCCGGCGCCCGATTCGCTGCCCTTGGCGGTGCGAACAATGCCGCTGTCACCACCATGGTGCAGGGGCTCATGCCCGGCTGGGTGAACCCCGAAGATATCGAGGTCGTCTCCTCGCTCGTCAACGGCAACCAAGTGCGCGTTGCTGTGGCGATTCCCGCCAACCAGTCCACGGTGCTCCGCCTCGGCCCGATGCCCACCACGCTCAACGCCGATGTCGTGATGCTGCAGGAAAGCTGAGCCATGAAGCACGCCCCTGTCAGGAAACAGTCCCCCGCCGCCCGCCTCGGCAACCGCGGCAATGTGGTCACCATGTTCGCCATCGCCATGCCGGTGCTGCTCGGCTCGCTCGGTCTCGCCGTCGATGGCGGCCGCATGGCGATAGAAAGCACGCGCATGCAGGCGATCGCCGATGCCGCAGCTCTTGCCGCCAGCCTCCAGCTCACCGGCAACGACGAGGATGATTACGCCGAAGATGATGGCGGCCTCGACCAGTGCGATGCTGAAAACGGCAACAGCACCGGAGGCGGTGACGATGATGATTGCGACGAGAGTCGCCAGCCCGGCAACAGCAGCGAGGCCGTTCTGAATATCGTCCATTCGCTGCTCGAAGCGAATATGGGACCGGCAGGGCTGGCGCTGGTGCCCGATGGAGCGGTCGTCACCGGCCGTTATGATCTGGACACAAAGACCTTCACGCGCGGCGGCACCGGCGCCAATGCAGTGCGAATCACCGTCGGCCAGACCAATCTGAACGGCAATCCCTTCCCGCTCGTGTTCGGCCCCTTCGTGGGCCGGGACACGGTGGACATCAGCAGCGCCGCAACCGCGCTCCGCGGCTCCTCCTGCACCGTGAGCGAGACCTTCAGCTATCTCTCCGCCGCCAAGCCCAACCGCGCCGCCGTG
>JBBSPR010000201.1:0-5251 GCA_038258615.1 Sphingomonadales bacterium | reverse complement strand
GACTTCATCGAGGACAAGAACGCCGTCATCCCCGTCGATGCGGCGATCCACGCCAACCTCAAGGAGACGGTCACCCGCGTTCTGGCCTCGCTCACCCCGCGTGAGGAGCGCGTGCTGCGCATGCGCTTCGGCATCGGCATGAACACCGATCACACGCTCGAGGAGGTCGGCCAGCAATTCTCGGTCACCCGCGAGCGCATCCGCCAGATCGAAGCCAAGGCGCTGCGCAAGCTCAAGCACCCGTCGCGCAGCCGCAAGATGCGGAGCTTCCTCGACACCTGAGCTTGCGGCCGAGCTTGCACGGGGCCGGGGGTTGCGTCACACTAGTCGCCATGGCGACAAGGCTGCTGCTGCTCCTCGGTTTGACGGCGTTCACCTCGGCTGCCGGCGGTGCGCCGGGCGTGGATGCCGCTCTGCAGGCGACGCTCCGCGCCACAGCCTGTGCACCCGGCGAAGGGACGGGCACCGACGCCCCGCGCGGGCGCATGGTCCTCGTGCCCGGCATGACCCCGGCGCACATGCCCGTTACGGCCGACACTGACGCGCAGAAGTTCTTCGACCAGGGGCTCGGCCAGTTGCTCGGCTTCGATTACGAAGAGGCGCTGGAGAGTTTTCGGGAAGCCCGCCGTATCGATCCGGCCTGTGTGATGTGCCGCTGGGGCGAAGCGCTGGCGCTGGGCCCCTATATCAACTCCGGCCCCATTGACGCCGCCACCATCGCCGAGGCCCGCGCCCTTGTCGGCAGCGCGCTCAAGGACTCAGCAGGCCTTGGCCCGCGGGACCGCGCGCTCCTCGATGCCCTCTGGATGCGCTACGCCCCCGGCGGCCGGCAGAACGGCGTCCACGGCGATCGTTATGCCGACACCATGATCCGGCTCGCCGCCCAGTTCGAGCAGGATGATTTCGTCGCCGTCCATGCCGCCGAAGCCATCATGGACGCCCAGCCCTGGGATTATTGGCAGGCCGGCGGCCGCACCCCCAAGGGCCGCGCCGGCGATGCGCTGCGCCTTGTCGAGACGGTGCTGGCGCGAAGCCTCAACGATCCGCAGGCGATCCACCTGCTCATCCACCTGACCGAAGCCTCGGCTGCCCCCGAGCGTGCCGCCGCCCCTGCGGCGCGCCTCGCTAATCTCGCCCCCGGCGCCCCGCACATGGTGCACATGCCGAGCCACAGCTGGTACCGGCTCGGCCGCTTCGAAGACGCCATCGCCGCCAACAAGGCCGCCATCGCCGCCGACGAGGCCTATGCTCGCGCGGTGGGCGGCGAGCCGCGCCACTATGGCTATTTTCGCCACCACAGCCATTTCCTGGCGTCGGCCGCGACCCAGATCGGGGACCGCGAGATCGCGCTTGCCGCCGCCGACGCGCTCGAAGCCTCGATACCAGCGGGCACCTCGGCACGCGGCCAGGGCCAGCAAGTGACCGCGCTGCAGGCCCGCGCGCGCTTTCTCACGCCCGAGCAGTTCCTCGCCCTGCCCGCCCCTGCCCCGGCGATGAAACGGTTGCGCATCGCCTGGCATGGTGCCCGCGCCGAAGCCGAGGCCCGGCTTGGCAACCCCGCCGCTGCCCGCACCGAGCTGGCAGCGCTCCGGACGCTGCGTGACGAGACCGCCGCTGCCAGCAATGCCGAGCGCGCCGTTGCAGCCCTCGCCGATACGGTGGCGCGAGCGCGCATTGCCGAAGCCGAGGGCCAGCCGGAGGAGGCGCTGCGGCAGTACCGCGCCGCGGAAGCGATCGAGAGCGGGCTCGGCTATTTCGAGCCGCCGCTCTGGGCCACGCCGGTTGCGGTGCTCGCCGGCGAGTTCAGGATGCGGCTCGGGGACAACGCCGGTGCGCGCGCCGACTTCCGCCGTGCCCTTGCCTCGCGCCCGGGTCATGCGACGGCGCTGGCCGGTCTTGGGCCTGCGCCGACCGGGAGATGACCGCGCCCGCGGGTGTTGCCGCGTGGCCACGATATTGCGGTGATCGGCCCGGAACCAGCAGCGTCATCAACTCACAACTTGTCGCCGCGCTGCACAATGATATGAGTTGCCTGTGAGACTGCTTGTTCTTCCTGCACTGGCCCTGCTGCTTACCGCTGCCAGCCTGCCGGTCGCGGTCGTCGACGGTCGCGATCCGCTGCGCGATTCCATCGTCGCCGCCGCTGGCGCCCAGTCGCCGTCCAGCCTGTCGTTCGACCGTGTCACCCGCCTTGTCCGCAAGGGCGGCGGCAGCACCACCCGGCAGGTGCGGGTCGAGCGCTGGGATGGCGAGCGCTGGACGCTGATGAGCATCAACGACGAGCCGCCCTCGCCGTCCGAGCGGGCGAAGGCCGCGCGCGCTGCCGGCGTACCTGGCTACCACGAGTTGGCCCGCATCGTCGCCGCCGCCACCGAGCGCCGAGTCGATTCCGATGGCCGCACCGTGCTGCTAGTGCCGGTGCTCCCCACAGGCTCGGTCATCGCCGACGGCAAGGACATTTCGGCGCACCTCCAGGCCGAAGCGGTGCTTGGAACCCGCGCCGGCATGCCCTGGGTGGCGCAGCTGCGCGTCATGAATCGCGAGAGCTTCAAGCTCAACATGCTCATCAAGGTCACCGAGTTCGAGCAGGTCAACGATTACAAGCTCGATGCGCAGGGCCATCCGCGGCTGGTGGCACAGCAGAATGATTCCCAGGGGTCGATGTTCGGCTTTGCGGGCGGCGAAAAGAGCGAAGTGCTTTACGCCTATCGCTAGGTTGCCCGGTGCCGCGCGCGCCGCTAGCGTGGCCTGGTATCACACGAAAGGCCCTCCATGCGCTTCACCGGCACCAGCGGCTATGTTGCCACCGATGATCTGAAAGTCGCGGTCAACGCCGCCGTCACGCTGCGCCGGCCGCTCCTCGTCAAGGGCGAGCCCGGCACCGGCAAGACCGTGCTGGCGCAGCAGATCGCCGATGCCTTCGATGCCCCGCTCATCGAATGGAACGTCAAGTCCACCACCCGCGCCCAGCAGGGCCTCTATGAGTATGACGCCGTCAGCCGCCTGCGGGACAGCCAGCTCGGCGATCCGCGGGTGTCCGACATCAACAACTACATCCGCCGCGGCAAGATGTGGGAGGCGTTCACAGCTCCCAAGCTGCCGGTGCTGCTCATCGACGAGATCGACAAGGCCGATATCGAATTCCCCAACGATCTCCTCACCGAGCTCGATCGCATGGAGTTCGACGTCTACGAGACCGGCGAGCGCGTGAAGGCCGTCACCCGCCCCATCGTCATCATCACCTCGAACAACGAAAAGGAGCTGCCCGACGCCTTTCTGCGCCGCTGCTTCTTCCACTACATCAAATTCCCCGATCGCGAGACGATGGAAGCCATCGTTCGCGTCCACCACCCCGATATCCAGCGCAGCCTGGTCAGCGAAGCCCTCAACATCTTCTTCGATATCCGCGAAGTGCCCGGCATGAAGAAAAAGCCGAGCACCTCGGAGCTGCTCGATTGGCTCAAGCTCCTCATGCACGAGGACCTGCCGGTCGAAGTCCTGCGCAACCGCGACACCAAGAGCCTCATCCCCCCCCTCCACGGCGCACTGCTCAAGAACGAGGCGGACGTGATGCTGTTCGAGCGGCTGGCGTTCATGTCGCGGCGGGACAACGGCTAGCGCAGCATCAACCCCCCGTCGATCGCCAGGCTCTGCCCGGTGATATACGCCGCCGCCGGAGATGCCAGAAACAGGATCGGCCCCGCCACCTCCTCCGGCGTTCCCCAGCGGCGCATCGGCACGCTCTTCAGCAGCCGCGCCTCATAGCCCTCGTCAACCCGCGCCCGCGCCGTCATCCGCGTCGCGATGAAGCCCGGCGCCACAAGGTTCACCCGCACGCCATCGGGCGACCATTTGTCCGCCAACGCCCGCGTCAGCCCCAGCAGCCCGGCCTTGCTCGCGGTGTAGGCCGGCGTCTCCTTCAGCGCCAGAAAGCTCGCCAGCGACCCCACATTGACGATGCTCCCCTGCACAGCCTTCAACAGCGGGTGCAGCCGCACCGAAAGGTCCATCACGCTGTTCAGATTGAGGTCAATGATCCGCTCGAACTCGTCCTGCTCATATTCGCGCGCACTGCCGCCGCCGGCATTGTTGACCAGCACATCGAGCGCCACAATCTCCCCCGCCAGCGCCGCGCGCCCCGCCGGCCCGGTCAGGTCCGCCGCAATGTAGCGCACCCCCTCCAGCGGCTCGTCATAATCGGCAAAGCTGGCGCGCGTCCCCGTCACCACCACCTGCGCGCCGGCATCGCGGAACGCCCGCGCCGTCGCATGGCCGATCCCCTGGCTGCCGCCGGTCACCAGCACATGTTTGCCGCTCGCCCAATCCATCGCATCTCTCCCTGTTCAAAATGACGATGGGCGCAGTCGCCCAACACGCAAAGCAGCACTTGTGACAGGGCCGCACCGCGCATAGTCTCGCAGAATGTTCCTGACCTTTCTCGAAGAGCTGCGCGCGGCAAAAATCCCGGCGTCGATGAAGGAGCATCTGATGCTCCTCGAAGCCCTCAAGGCCGATGTCATCGACTGGTCTATCACCGATTTCTATTATCTCGCCCGCGCCGTCTATGTGAAGGACGAAGCGCTGCTCGATCGTTTCGATCTGGTGTTCGGCAAGGTTTTCAAGGGCCTCGAGTCGAGCATCGAAACGGGCACCGCCGAAATCCCCGCCGAATGGCTGCGCGCGATCGCCGAATTGAACCTCAGTGCCGAGGAAATGGCCGAGCTCGAAAAGCTGGGCTGGGACAAGCTGATGGAGACGCTGGCAGAGCGCCTCAAGGAACAGAAGGAGAGCCACGAAGGCGGCAACAAATGGATCGGCACCGGCGGCAAGAGCCCGTTTGGCGCCAATGGCTCGCACCCCGAGGGCGTGCGCATCGGCCAGGACAAGAACCGCAAGAACTCCGCCGTGAAGGTATGGGACAAGCGCGAGTTCAAGAACCTCGATGACAATGTCGAGCTCGGCACCCGCAACATCAAGGTCGCACTCCGCCGCTTGCGCCGCTTCGCCCGCGAGGGTGCGGCCGATGAGCTCGATCTCGACAAGACCATTTCCGGCACCGCCAAGCAGGGTTGGCTCGATATCGTCATGCGCCCCGAGCGCCACAACGCTGTCAAGCTGCTGCTGATGCTCGATGTCGGCGGCTCGATGGACACGCATATCAAGGTCTGCGAGGAGCTGTTCTCGGCAGCGCGCAGCGAATTCCAGCACCTCGAATTCTTCTACTTCCACAATTGCCCCTATGAGGCGCTCT
>JBBSPR010000200.1:0-5256 GCA_038258615.1 Sphingomonadales bacterium | reverse complement strand
GTAATCGGCGTCTCGCCAAAGACTTCGAGCAAAACATCGAAACCGCCACCGCGTGGCTGTTCCTCGCCTCCGTCCAGCTCATAACCCGAAGAATCGCAAGAGCTTAACCCAGACCAACGGGCTTGTGAGTCAGACTCTCAGAGGGAGGAAATATTGCATCGGCAAAACATTCCAAAATTCGCCTGCAAGTTGTGAGAGCCTGACTCACTGCTTCATCATCTTTCTCGCGCAGCCTTGCTATGACAGATGGAATTTTGACAAGAACGTCCCCCGCTTTTTCGGCAATAAGAAAGTCCACGTCTTTTTTATATCTCTCAAATGTCGAAGCAGCCACATCTGCAAATTGTCGCTCGTAATAAACTCCAGAAACGAATTTGTGTAGCAGGCCAAGAACTTTCGACTTCACACCAGAAAGTTGTATTATAGATTTTCCAAGATCTGCATGACTATTATTTAGCCTATCTACGACGAAAACCATATTTTCGCCAGACATAGATCCAAGTTTCGTTGCTTCAATCCTAGACTTGCATACTTCTATACTAGCTTCTTGCTGTGCCAGTGTTCCCCACCAACCGATTTTTTTATTGTAATCAATCCAACGACCGGTATGGGACATATATCGGAGCGACAATTCGTCTGACGGGCTATAGCCTTGCATTTCAAAGCCGATCCATTTTCTGACCTCTTCGGAACCAGCTAACCGTGCGAGGCGACTTGCCTTTAAGAGCAATTTGTCACTGGCAATGCGATTTAACTCGATATCATCTAGCAACTCTCCGCAAAGAGCCGAGATGTGTTCTGCTTCGGATTGCGGTGCATTCATCGCACCACATTACATCTAAGATTTGGTAACGCCAGATCGTTCTAGCTTTGCCTCATTCTGCTCAATGATCGATGAAGACTGATTCGAACGGCCAACCGCGATGATAGTTGCCGCTTCCGACTAGCAATTATGATACCCACTACTCGAGTCTTAGCCCGAAGGCCCCAGCCGCCGTAGGCTCCTTCCTAACGCGAGTCCCCCCCTCAAAGCCCCCCAACAATCGACCCGATAAACGCCCGCGTCCGCGCCGCCTCAGGGTTCCCGAAAATCTGCGACGGCGGCCCCGTCTCCACCACAGCACCCGCGTCCATCATCACCACCCGCGTCGAGATCTCCCGCACGAAGTGCATTTCGTGGCTCACGAGGATCAGCGTGATCCCGCCGCCGGCCAGCGTGCGGATCGTATCGAGCACTTCGCCCACCCGCTCCGGGTCGAGCGCCGAGGTCACTTCGTCGAGCAGCAGGATCTCCGGGTCCATCGCCAGCGCGCGGGCGATGGCGACGCGTTGTTGCTGCCCGCCCGAAAGCTGATCGGGATATTGGTCCGCCTTGTCCGCCAGCCCCACATTGTCGAGCAGGGCGCGCGCCCGCGCTTCGGCCGCCGCAGGCGTCACCCCGCGCGTCTTGATGGGGGCGATGGTGATGTTGCCGAGCACGGTCATGTTCTGGAACAGGTTGAACTGCTGGAACACGATGCTCATCCGCCGCCTGAGAGCCGCAACGCTGGCGCGCTTGCCATAGTCCACCTCCTCGCCGCCCACATGCACATCGCCCGTACTCGGCGGCATGAGGCCGATCAGCACGCGCAGCAGCGTGGATTTGCCCGATCCCGATGGCCCGATCAGGCTCACCACCTCGCCCTTGTCCACGCCCAGGCTCACCCCGCGCAGGATCGGCTTGCCGCCATAGCCGGCGGTCAGGTCAGTGATTTCGAGATGGCGCAAGCCGGACCTCCAGATATCGCGCAAGCCGCCCCAGCGGCCAGGACAGGATGAAATAGCCGAGCAGCACGATGCCATAGCCCAGCACCGGCGAGCTGCCGCGGTTGACGAGGATCTTGCCGGAAAATGTCAGCTCCACCACCCCCAGATGCGACGCCAGCGACGTATCCTTGATGAACATCACCATGAACGCCGCCGCCGGCGGCAGGATCACCCGCCAGCTCTGCGGCAGCACCACCAGCCAGAAGGACTGCCAAGCCGAAAAATTCATCGCCGCCGCCCCCTCCACCTGCGCGCGCGGCACTGATTCCAGCCCGGCGCGGATGATTTCCGAAAGAAACGCCGTCGCCACCAGCGTCACCGCAATCGTGGCGATGCCGATCAGCGAAATCTCCGGCACCAGCGGCTGCACCCCGAACAGCACCATGATGAGGATGACAAGAAAGGGGATGCGCCGGAACGTCTCCACCCACAGCATCGCCAGCCAGCGCGCGGGTGCGAGCATCGGCGCATGCGTTCGCCGCAGCACCGCCAGCCCCAGCCCGATCCCGAACCCCAGCCCGCAACCGACAAAGGTCATGAACAGCGTGCGGCCAAGGGCGGCCAACACGAACCCCAGATTCGCCGCCGAAAAGAACGTCGGCGCCTCGGAAATAATCCGCTCGATCATGCCGCCACCCGCTTCACGCCGATGCGGAACCAGTGCCGGCCGATCACCGCCAGCGTCGCCGAGGCGATGAGCGTCAGCCCGATATAGATGAGCGCCACCACGCTGAACGTCTCGATCGTGCGCAGGTTGACCGTGCTGATGTTGATCGCCCGCCCCGTCAGCTCCTCCACCCCGAATAGTGCGGCCATCGAGCTGCCGAGGATGAGGATGATGAAGAAATTGGCGAGCGGCTTGTACACCGTCTGCAAGATGTGCGGCAGCATCACATGGCGGAGAATGCCGAGCCGGGACAGCCCGAGCACCTGCGCCGCCTCGATCTCCGCCCGCCGCACCGATGCCACCCCGGCGCGCAGGATTTCGGTCAGATAGGCGCCTGCATTGAGCGTCAGCCCGATCACCACCGCGGTGAAGGCGCCGAGCATCACCCCGGCATCGGGCAGCGCATAATAAAGCAGGAAAATCTGCACCAGCGCGGGCGTGTTGGTGAACCCCTGCACATAGACATTGATCGCCTTCGCCAGCGGCGCCGGCCCATAAAGCTTGCCGATCGCCCCCGCCAACCCGATCGCAGCACCCAACCAGAAGCACAGAAACGCGATCTGCAGCGAAATCACCGCCCCGCCGAGCAGATACGGCACCCGCCCCAGCACATCGCTGAAATCGAAGCGATAGGCCCCGCTCCCCCCCGCCACGATGTTCTTGCCGGCGTCCTCGATCTGCGCCTCGCTGACCGGCACCGTCATCGGCGCGTTGTAATGTTTCTCCCAAAGCCGCAGGATCGTCCCATCGCGGTGCAGCCCCGCCAGCGCGGTATCGAGGGCGATGCGCAGGCTGTCATTCCCCTTGCCCACCCCGATCGCGCACCAGGCGACATAAATCGGGTCGGAAAGCACTTTCCACTGCGTTTCCGGATAATTGCGCGTGAAGCCGAGGAAGAAGTCGACATTCTCCACCAGCGCATCCGCCCGCCCCTGCGCAATCGCGCGGATGGTATCGGCATTGCCATCGACCAGCAGCCGCTGCGGCTTGGGCAGCTTCTCCTTCAACAACTCCACCGACTGGTTGCCGCGCATGTTGACGATGGTGATGTCCGCCCTGTCGAGCTCCTGCCAACGGGTGATGTTGGTGCGCGACGTGGTGATCACCCCCATCGCTTCGGAATGCAGCGGCATGGTGAAATCGATGAGGGCCGCACGCTCGGGCGTGATCGTCAGCGCCCCCATCGACATGTCGATCCGCCCGGCAGTCAGAAACGGCACCCGCTGCGCTGCCTCGGTCGGCACCAGCACCAGCCGCACCTTCAGCTTCCCCGCAAGGGCCCGCGCCACATCGACATCGAACCCGCCGAGCGTGTTGTCGGCCCCAT
This sequence comes from Sphingomonadales bacterium, assembly GCA_038258615.1. Taxonomy (GTDB): domain Bacteria; phylum Pseudomonadota; class Alphaproteobacteria; order Sphingomonadales; family Sphingomonadaceae; genus Sandarakinorhabdus. The sequence goes on along the minus strand of JBBSPR010000200.1, from coordinate 1,456 downwards.
AGCTGCTCATCGGCGGGAAGTTGGGGTTCACCCCCACCCGCAGCTCTCCCGACGCTGCAATCTCGGCCATCGGCCGCGCCGCGGCCGGCATCGCGGCCAGCCAGAGCAACAGAATGAAAAGCACCCGCATGATGCGAGGCAACCTTTCAGGGCCGCGACAAATCGTCAAGAAACTTGTGCGGATGTCGAACGATTGTTCGCCGAATTGCCCGCCACCGCACCAATCGTCACCGGCTTGAACGGCGGCCGTGGCGCAAAGCCCGGCTCGTCCGGCACATGGCCATGCGCCGCCAGCACATCCGCCACCAGCACCGAGCAATAGCGCCCCTGGCAGCGCCCCATGCCGACCCTGCACATGCGCTTTATGCTCCCCAAATCTCCCATTCCTGCCCCCAGATGCCCCTCGACGACCCCTGCAGTGACCGATTCACACCGGCAAATCACCGTCTCCGGCGTCGGCCGAGGGGCAGGAACCACCGGCGCATACAACTGCCAAAGCGCATCCTGGAACCGCCGATGCCGCACCAGATCCCGCCGCGCTCGCGAAATTTCGGAAGGCGGCACCGGCCACCCCAGGTCCGCCGCCGCCGCAGCCCCCGCCAGCAACCCCTGCGCCAGCGCAACCCGCGCCCCGCCCAGCCCGCCACCGTCCCCGGCAATGAAAACTTCAGCGATACTCGACCGGCCATCCCAATCGCGCACGCCCTCACGAACCCCCAGCGCCCGCGCAATTTCCGCTTGCGGAACAAAGCCATAGCCCAGGCAAAGCGCATCCACCGCAAAGCGCGCGCCCCCGCTCAGCACCACCTCGTCGACCCGCCCCTCACCGCGCGCCTCGGCAACGACCTGACCATGCAGCATCCGCACCCCGGCCAGCCGCAACGCCGCCACATGCCGCACCCCATCCGCCACCAGCCCCGGCGCCGTCGCAACCATCTGCAATAGCTGGCCTGCATGGCGCGGGCCCGGCGCCGCGGCACTCTCCACCACTGCCACCACCTCTACGCCAGAGCGCACAAGCTCTTGAGCTACCTGCAAATTCAGCGGCCCATTCCCCGCAACCAGCACCCGCTTTCCGGGCGAAGTCTGGTAAGCCCGCAGCAACGTCTGCGCCGCCCCGGTGGTCATCACGCCCGGCAAGGTCCACCCCGGAAACGCCATCGGCCGCTCATAGGCACCCGTCGCAATCACCAGCCGCTTCGGCCGCACCCGCTGCGTGGAGCCGCCCGCCGACAAGTCGATGCACAAGACCCCATCGACCAACGCTGCTGCCCAAACGCTTGTCCCGAAACGAAATTCCGCCCTCCGGGAAGCGGAGACGCCGATGCGACAGCTTCCGACCGAAAGCCCTGACTGCAGCGATTTAAAGCACTCCTGCCCGCAGCACATTGCGGCGCTTGAGTCCGCGAAGAGCGAGGGCTTGGGGTTTCATGGCGTGGAGGCGGGTTTCGGCATG
>JBBSPR010000199.1:0-5294 GCA_038258615.1 Sphingomonadales bacterium | reverse complement strand
TACCACGAGATCACCCAGCCCTACGCCCTGCTCTACCGGCTGCGTACCAGCCTCAAGCCAGGCGGCCGCCTCGCCATCGTCGATCTCGATCGCGATCCCGAAAACCATGGCATGCCGCGCGATCTGCTCGTCTGCGAGGTCCGCGCCGTCGGTTATGAGCTCGTCAACATCACCGATCTCGCCGCAGGCTATGTCGCGGTCTTCAAGCTCGGCGCGCCCAAGGCCCCGCAGACCGTCAAGGCCTGCCGCCGCTAGCATTAAAATCCAGGCCCGGCGGAACCTCGGCTGTTGCGAATTGCTTTGAACAGCAACAGCAACTCTGAGGAACATCATCATGGCCCAATTCATCGCATCCGCAATTTTCGACACCGAAGCCGAAGCCAATCGCGCGCTTGGTGATCTCCGCGCCGCTGGCGTGGAAGACTCCTCGCTCTCGGTCATCGCCCGGCACGACGGCAAGAACCGGACAACCACCGGCTCGGGTGAAGTGACCGACGAAGGCAACAGCAACATTCTTCGCGGCCTGCTCGGCGGCGGCGCCCTCGGTGCCGGCCTCGGTGTCGCAGCGCTCGCCATTCCCGGCGTCGGCCCGCTTGCCGCAGTCGGCGTCATTGCCGCCTCGGTCGTTCCCGAAGCCATCGCTGTCGGTGCCGTCGCCGGTGCCGCAGCAGGTGGCATCAACGAGAACCTCAAGAAGCACGGCGTCAACGAGGATGACGCTACCTATTATGGCGAGCGGCTCGAGACCGGCGGCATCTTCATCGCCGTGGACACCACCGCCGAGAACATCTTGCCCGATCAGGCGCTGGACATTCTCTACCGCAACGGCGGCCACAGCTCGTCGCGCGAGAAGTCCTCACTCGCCCATATGTGATCGATAGCGGGGGCCGTGCGAAAGCGCGGCCCCCGATTTTCCCGTATCAGTTTCCTCAGATCAGTTTGCGGACCAGCGCGCGAAAATCGCCGTCGGCAGCAGCGTCCCGCGCGCTTCCTCGCGCACCGCCATGTCCCCCACTTCGATCCGCCCGCCGAGCGGCGCAAAAACCTCGGCCACCAAGCCCGCCAGCGCCACGGCACTCATCCGGATCGCATAGACGGTCAGGATCACGAACCCATCGTCCGCCACCAGCTGCCGCGCCAACTGCACGAGTTCGGGCAGATCGCGTTCCAGGCTCCAGATCTCGCCATCGGGCCCACGCCCATATTTCGGCGGATCGAGCATCAGCCCATGGTAGCGGTTACCGCGCCGCACCTCGCGCCGCAGAAACTTCAGCGCGTCATCGACAAGCCAGCGCACAGGCGCGTCAGCAAGCCCGGACAGTGCTGCATTGTCCTTCGCCGCCGCCACCGCCTTCTTGCTGGCATCGACATGCGTGACCGTCGCCCCCGCCGCCGCCGCGATCAGGCTGGCCAGCCCGGTATAGCCGAACACATTGAGAAAGCTTCGGCCGGCCCCCATCCGCGCCGCCATGAAATCCCACTGCACCGCCATGTCGGGAAAGAACCCCAGATGCCGGAAAGGCGTGTTGGCCGCATGAAACCGCACCTGCCCCCGCGCCAGATCCCAGCGCGGCGGCACCCGCGGCACGAGCTGCCAGCGCCCGCCGCCCTCCTCGTCGCTGCCGCCCAAAAACTCGCCATCGGCCTGCCACTCGGCCTCGGCCGGCGTCCACATCGCCTGCGGCTCGGGCCGGATGAAGCGATACGGCCCATAGCGCTCGAGCTTCCTGCCCCCACCCGAATCGACCAGCCCATAGTCATCCCAAGGCTCGGTCACGAGCAGGCTCAGCGTTCCATCCCAGCTCATGCCGCCTTCCGGCGTTTCGCCCCTGCCCCGATCTCCGCCCGCGCAGGCGTATGGGCGAGCATCGCCGCCCCCGCCGCGCGCGCCTCGTCCACGCTCACCGCCTCCAGCCGCGCGATCACGTCGATTGGCTGAAGGAACCGCCCGTGGATCACCAGCTGCCGTGCCGCATAATCCGCCTGGCCGGTCGGGCTTTCGAGCGCCATCAATAGCCCCGCCACCGCCTGCGCCCGGGCCCGATCAAGTTCCGCCAAACTCAGCGACTGCACCGCACCCGCCAGCACCTCGTCGATCAATCCCCGCGCCGCCGACGCCTGATCCTTCGCGCACGCCGCATGCACGCTCATCAGCCCGCCATCGGCATAGGGGGACACCGCCGCACTCACCGAATAAGCCAGCCCGCGCGCCTCGCGCACCTCCTGGAACAACCGCGAGGACATGCCGCCTCCCACCGCCATGGTGAACAGCAGCGCCGCATCATGCGCCGGATCATGATGGCCGGGTGCCGGCAGCCCCAATGTCAGCTGCGCCTGCTCGGCCTTGCGATGTTCCGCCGCCGTACCGGCCGAAAAACGCACCGCCTCCGCCGCCGCCCGCACACCCGGCTTGCCCGCCGGCACAAACGCCGCCTCGGCCAGCCGCATCACCGCGTCATGCTCGGCCTTGCCCGCCACCACCAGCGTCAGCTGCCCCGGCTGATAATGCGAATCGCGCCAGCTGCGCAGATCAGCGGCCGTGATCCGCTCCAGGCTCTCCTCGCTCCCCAGGATCGACCGCCCCAGCGCCTGCCCCGGAAATGCCGCCTCCTGCAGATGGTCGAACACGATGTCGTCGGGCGTATCGCGCGCCTCGCCCAGCTCCTGCAGCACCACATGCTTCTCGCGGACCAGCTCCTCCTCGTCGAAGCGCGGGTCCCCGAGCATGTCGGCAATCAGGTCCAATCCCAGCGGCAGGTCGCGCGCCAGCACGCGGGCATGAAACGCCGTCATGTCGCGCGAGGTCCAGGCATTGAGCTGACCGCCCACATCCTCGATCGCCTCGGCAATCTCGCGCGCCGAGCGCCGCATCGAGCCCTTGAACACCATATGCTCGAACAGATGCGCCAACCCGTTCAGCGCCCCGGTTTCATAGCGGGCACCCGTGTCGGCGAGCAGGTTGATCGCCACCGTCTCCACCCCCGCCACTTCGCACGTTGCCACCCGCAGCCCATGGCTGGTGGTGCCGATCAACGGGACCCTCATGCCGCCACCGCGTCCGCCGGCCGCGCCCGCTCGGCAATGAACGCCTGCACAGCACCCAGTTCGGCCGGCAGCACCGCATAGCGCTCCTCACGGTCGAACAGCCCCGCCACCCGCGCCGGAAGTGCGGGCCGGATGCCGCACGCCCGCTCCACCGCATCGCGGAACTTCGCCGGGTGCGCCGTCGCCAGCGTCACCATCGGTGCGGCCCCCACATGCCGCTTCGCCGCCGCCAGCCCGATCGCCGTGTGCGGATCGATGATCTGCCCGCACTTGTCCTGCGCCCAGCGCAGCGTCTGCGCCATGCTGTCCACATCCACCCGCGCGCTGGCAAACAGCGCAGAAGCCTCGCCGCGCATCGCATCCGGCACTGCCATCGCGCGCGTCGTCTCGAAGCCCTGCATCGTTGCCGCGAGTGCGGCACCATCACGCCCATGCAGGTCGAAAAGCAGCCGCTCGAAGTTGCTGCTCACCTGGATGTCCATCGAAGGGCTGCTCGTCGGCGCCACCTGGCCCACCGAATAATCCCCGGCACTCAGCGCCCGGTGCAGAATGTCGTTCTCGTTGGTCGCCACCACCAGCCGCTCGATCGGCAGCCCCATCCGGCTCGCCACATAGCCGGCAAACACATCGCCGAAATTGCCCGTCGGCACCGAAAACGCCACCGACCGCTCGGGCGCGCCAAGCCGCACCGCCGCATAAAAATAATAGACGATCTGCAGCATCAGCCGCGCCCAGTTGATGCTGTTCACCGCCGACAGCGGAAACCGCCGCGCGAACCCCGCATCGTTGAACATCGCCTTCACCAGCGCCTGCGCATCATCGAAGCTGCCCTCGATGGCAATGTTGTGCACATTCGGCGTCAGCACCGTCGTCATCTGCCGCCGCTGCACATCCGAAACCCGGCCCTTCGGATGGAGCATGAACACCTCCACCCCCTCGACGCCCGCCAACGCATTGATCGCCGCCGATCCGGTATCCCCCGAAGTCGCCCCAATCACCGTCAGATGCCGCCCCGAGCCACTCAAGAACCGCTCGAACAACTGCCCCAGCGCCTGCATCGCCACATCCTTGAAGGCGAGCGTGGGCCCATGAAAAAGCTCCAGCAACCAATGCTGCCCATCGAGCTGCACCAGCGGCACCGTCGCTGCATGGCTGAAGCTCGCATACGCCCGCCCGAGCAACGCCCGCAACTCCGCCTCACCGAGCACATCCCCCACAAACGGCGCACACACCCGCACCGCCGTCTCGACATAATCCAGCCCCGCCAGGTCCGCGATCTCGTCGCGGCTCAGAACCGGCCAGACCCGCGGCACATAAAGCCCGCCATCACTCGCCAATCCGGCCAGCGTGACACTCGCAAAATCCAGAACGGGAGCGCTCCCGCGCGTGCTGACATAATCCATGCCCCCGCCTAGCGCCGATTCGCGTGTGATGGAACAGCGATGGTGCCGCTCCAATCAGAGAGGACAGGATGCCTCCGGCGGCTGGGGCCTCGGCCCCAGACCCCAGATCGGGAACCCGCGCGTAAGTAGAGGATATTGTCGAAGCAGCTGTGGCGATTGGCAGTAGTCTATATGCCTTGGACGGTGGAAAAAATTGCGTTAACATTTCACCTCGTCATAGGAGCGTGAAATGAGCTCAGATCGCAAACCTCCCGAACACGTGCAGAAGTCATCTCAGCCGAAAGTGCCTACGCCTGGATTGGGTCATGTCGGGGGTAGTGTGCAGCCTCGCACGCCCACAACTAATGAGAACCGTCCTCCGCCCCCGCCGGCCGGAAACGACTGACCAAGCGTTCAAGCGTATCCCTGACCGGCGTCTTTTTGTCGATCGGCTTTCTTCTGACTTCCATTCGTTCAATCATATTTGCGGGGATATAAGTTTCCCGCACACCGTAGAATTCATCCTGCAAATTTTGCCTGGCTTTTTCGTCTTCACCGGGCCTTCTTATATGTGTTGTGTACATCAGCACATCGCCGTTTGTACCTAAAATGCACGGTCCTAGCGCAAACTTTGCGCATAGCTCTGTATCATTGCATATGTAAGTTATGCCACTTGTGGTGAGGACCGTGATTTGTGTAATGCAATGTGTCTCATCCATACTCAATCTAGGGTCAGGACCTATTGATCTGATGGGCACGATCTGATTCAAGCTCCGCGAGGAGCCTGAGTGATGAGCGATCTTTTTTGGCTGACGGACGAGCAAATGGCTCGGCTTCAGCCCTTCTTTCCCAAGAGCCATGGTCGAC
>JBBSPR010000198.1:0-5313 GCA_038258615.1 Sphingomonadales bacterium | reverse complement strand
TGCCGGCCTCTGCATAGTCCACGCCGCCATTGTCGCTGGCGAGCATGGGCGCTCGGCGCCAGCCCGCCGACGCCCCCGCCGCTGCCACCAGCACTCGCGGCGCCGTGTCGGGAGCCGGCCCGAGCGACGGCAGGTCGAGCACATGGATCACGCTGGGGCCGATCGGCTGCGCCCGCCCGGCGGGCGCCCTGCCGCCATCGCTGGTGCCCGGCGCCGTCACCGGCAGCGGTAGCCGCTCAAGCGTGAGCGACAGCAGAAATCCCTCGAACAGGGCTTCGCGCACGCGCCACCGAACATCCGAATCCTCGATCCGCACCGTCGACCCCGGCACGATGCCGACATGACGCCAGGGCAATGTCACTGTCCGAACCAGCCGCGCCGCCTCGCTTCGTGCCAGCCGCGATGCCGCCAGCCGCTTCGCCGCGGTCGGCGGCATCGCCACCGGCAGCGAGAGCAGATCGGTACGGTGGCCCGCGCTGCGCCGCACGCGCTGCAATCCCGGCTGAAAGTCCCGCGCCGGATCGATGAACTCGATCTCGATGCTGTCCGCGCCATTGGCCCCGGCCAACCGCCGGCGCGTCGGCCCCATCCCCGAGCGCACCGCAATCGACCGCGCGCCGCTCGAGCGACACGCCGCCAATGGCAGCACGGCCGCGTCGGCAACCGGCATCTGCACCACCAGCCGATCATCTCCAGACACCAGCGCCGAACCTGTCGCATCGAGCAGCACGTCGAGCAGATCGGCAAGGCTGCCGGGCCGCGCAGCAACCATCCCGTCCACTTCCGCAAATTCGCCGAGCGCCAGCACCCGGCCGCCCGTCAGAGCGCGAACCGCCCCGCCCAAGTCGAGCGGCCCGCCCATATCGGCAATCGCCTCGAAACTCAGATTGGGTATCCTGTTGCCGAAATCGACCAGCGGCAGGTCCTCGAACACCACATAGGCAAGGCCCGCATAAGCGGGGCAGTCGCCCTCCACTGCCGCCAGCAGCGGATCGACGGGCTGGTCCTCATCACCCCGGTGCAAGCGCATCACCACCGGCAGCAGCCAGCGACCATCGCTGTCCCGCAGCAACCGCCCATCCGCCCAGATACGCCCCACGTCCAGCAGCGGCCGCGCCGAAAGTCCGACCGCAAAGGATGCCGAATAGCTGTAGCCACCCCCCTCGCCGCCACCACCCGCCTGCTCGGCAATCTCGCTGCTCCAGATAAGGTTGCCCGCCACCCTCATCCGGCCGAACACATGCGGGATCGCCTCGCCATAGGCCGCGCTCTGCACCAGCGGCACATCCGCTCGCCCGCCGCGGCCAGTGCCCAGCAACCCGCGGTCGATCATGCCGCCCGCCAGCGACCCCACGATACCGCCAATCGGCCCGCCGATGGCACGGCCGACCGTCCCCAAAACCAGTGTCACCATGGCTCAATCCACTCCCGGCAGGCGCCAGGCGCCCAGCCATTGCCACGCCGGATCGACCGGCCCCTCGATCACGCGCGCCACACCGGCATGCGCATGCACCAGACCACCGGCCACACGGATCCCCAGGTGGCGCAGCCGCGCCTGCGGCGCGAGCAGCGCGATGTCCCCGGCATGCGCTGTCGGGACAGCCCGGCACCCTGCCGCCACCAGCAGCGCCTCGGCCAGTGCCACATGGTCGCCGCCCAGCCGATACGCCGGCACCACCGGCCGCACGCCCACCGCCGCCGCCGCCACCAGCACAAGGCCGACGCAGTCGAGCCCGAGCCCGGCCACGCGCCCTTGCGGCCGAAACGCTGTGCCGATGCACATGCGCGCCGCCGCAACCACGCTCTCCGCCGCCGCCACCCCTTTTGGCGCCCCCACACCTTTCGGCCCCGGCGTCAAAGCCCCGCCACCTGCATCAGCATGTCGTTGCCCGGCACATACGGCTCGCCCCGAAACAACCGGCCATTGCGAAAACGGTCGCGGCAGGTGGCAAACCGCCGGTCGCAGCCCTCCCAGAGCAACAGCCGCACGCCCGCCCCGATCGCCAGCGGCTCTGCAAGCATAAGCGTGTCGCCCGCAACCCCGATGATCCGCCGCTCCAGCCCGGCAGCCATCCCATCGATCACCCGCAGCTGCCCGTCCGCGAACGCGTCCAGCGGCAGGCCAGGCCCGGCCACCGCCAGCACCGCACCATCGCCGCCAACCACCATGGCCATGTGCCGCCGACCGCGCATGTCGACCCGGCACCGCTCATCACCCAGCGTCGCACGGCATTCGGGCGAATAGCGCTCGACCAGCGTCGCCCGCAGTGCAGCCGTCGGGCCCAGCAAGGTCGCGACAAAGCCCATGTCGGGCCCGTCCCCCGCCTCCACCGCCCCCAGATGCCCGCGCGCCAGTTCGTGCCGGCCGGCATCGGGCGCCGTCCAGTCGACCAGAAACAACGACACCGCCGCCCCGTCATAGCGCCCCGCCAGCAGGTCATCGGCAGTGATCGCGTCGGCAGACAGCGCCCCCGCCACATCCAGCGTGTCAACCTCGGTCGTGTCACCCCGCATCGCCGCGGAAGGGCTCATCCCCGGCGCACTGGCATGGTTGAGTCCCGCCACCAAAAGCGGCCGATCATGGCTGGTGAACCCCAGCGCCACGCCATCGGCGCGCACCACCCGCCAGCACAGCGCAAGCATCGTCAATTCGCCCGCCAGCCGCGCGGCTTCCAGTTCCGCCATCGCTCAATCCTCCCGGATTTCGACAAGCGGCACCGAAGGCAGCTCGCCCGCCTGCCAGCCGGCAATGGAAACATCGATCCGGTCCGCCGCAAAGCGCACCGGCACATCGAACAAATAGCCGGCCCGCACCTCGGCACCCGCCACCGGCGCCACGTCGAAGTCCAGCCAGCCATCGGCGGACACACTCCACCCCTGCAGCACCGGCGCGCCGTCCACCGCCACGACCACGCTTTCGACCACCGGACGGCTGATCTGCCGCACCTGCGCCTCGGGCTCGTCACCATAGGTCTTCACCAGCCGGAAGCGCGTCTGCACGCCATCGCCGATGCCCTGCGGCTGGTCGAACGGCATGATCGGCGCCCCATGCACCGCCGAGCCATTGTCGAGCGGATCGTTGAACCGAAAGCCATGCGCCTGCCCCCGCCGCGCCCGGAAAAAGCCGAGCAGCAACGCCAGGTCGGCCTCGGATCGCACCCCCAGCGCGGCATCATAGCTCTGCCGCGCATCGGCCCACCCGCTGTTGCGCTGCTCATGCCCCGATCCGGTCACCACCACCTGCGTCGAAAAGTTCGGCCCGCCGAGGGCGCCATAGCCGAGGTGCAGCGGAAACAGCACATCATGAAACGCCGGCATCGCATCATCCTCCTTACCGCTCGCAAACGCCACGAACCCGTCCCGCGCCACCTGCGGCCAGGCCCAGACGAACGCCTCCGCCACCCCCCGCGCCATCGCCGCATCGGCGGCGTTCAAAATCGGCGGCCAATCGGCATCCCGCGTCGCAAAGCCGGCGAAATAATGCTGCGCCGCCAGCGGATAGCCGAGCCGCTCGCTAACCACCGCCCGCGCCCGCCGCTGCCCCGCCGCGTCCTGCCGCGTCACGAACTCATAATCCTCGAGTTGCAGCACATCGAACGCCGGCCAGGCCCAGCGGAGCGGCACGTTGGCGCGCACAAGCTCGGGCGCCGCCGCATCGAGCACCTGCGGGGCATAGAAAAGCAGCGACACCTCGGCGTCCGCCGCCGTCCCGCGTACCGCATCGCGCAGCGCCAGCGTCGCCCGCCCGAGCAAAGCCCCGCACCAGTCGAGCCAATCGCGTTCCTCGGCCAGCGACACCGCCCGCACATCATCGATCCGTGGCGCCACCAGCCCCGTCTCGCCCTCATGCAGCGCCAGCGTCGCCGCATCGTAAAGGCAGGGCGCATGGTCCGGCCCCACCCACCACCAGGGCTCACCAATCTGAAAGCGCGGCCGGTCCCCCGCCGCCACCGGCAGCGCCACGAATTCCGCCGCCACCGCCTGCAGCCACGCCATCGCCACCGGATGCGCCGGGGACAGCAGCGCCGAAGGCGGCGTGTAGCCCGTCAGCCCGCGCCCGCCGCCGGCATTGCGCTGCGCCCAGTCCGCCGGGCAATTCTGATCAAGCAGCTCGAACGACAAGGACAGGATCGTCGAGAACCCCAGCGCCACCGCGCGCGCCAGAAAATCCGCATGCCAGGCCCGCGCCGGCCCGCACAGCGGCTCGTCCGCCTGCGCCAGATAAGCCTCCGCCGCCGCATCCCACCGCAACCCAGGGAAGTGGCTCATCCCCACATAATGCACCAGCGTCTCGCGGTAGCCGAGCGCCAGCATCGCCTCGATCAGCCGCTCGGGCGTCTGGTTGTAGCTGTCGTCATAGCCACTGCACATCCGCAAGCCGTGCGGCGGCACAAAGGCATCGCCCACCCGCAGCATCGACCCCGGCCCCTCGGCCTGGATTTCGCTCAGCTCCAGCCGCGCCGCCACCGGTGCCTGCAGCGGCGCGTCGGTCCCGTCAAAACCTTCCGCCACCAGCGAAATGAACATCCGATCGATGTCCCCCGCCCACACACGCTCGGCGCCATCCGCCAGATTGAAGCCTGCATCCAGCGCATCGAAATCGAGCGCAATGTCCGCATCGGTGCCACTGCCTTCGGCATAATTCCACAGCCGCACATACCAGCTGCGCGGGCTGCCCGCTGCATCGCGCCCCTCGATCGTCAGCACCGGGCCATTGACAGCATCGAGCGGCAACGCCCCGCCCGTCTGGCGCCAGCGAAAGGCCAGCCTGGTTCCCCGAAAGTCCCGCGCCGTCGCCAGCGCCAGCAGCGGATGGCTCCACCGGTCCTCGGCCTCCCAGATCAGCCCCGCCAGGTCGGCACGGCGCAGAAACTCCGCCTCCACCACCAGCCCGTCGCTTCCCGCAGTCATCACCGCCGCCATCATCGGGCGCGGAAAATCCACCGTCCAGAAGCGCGGGTCGAAGCGCTTTACCCATTGCTGCCGCACCTGGTCCGCCTTGCCCGCCAGCCAGTGCTGCATCATGCCTCGGCCCTCATCAGCGCTCGGCGCACCGCCCGCGCCACCTGCGCCCCCGTCTGCGCCATCATCGCCGGCCCCGCGTCGGGCGGTGCCGCCACATTCACCGTCACCTGCACGGGCCCCCGAACATTCTGCCCGTCGGTTTCGATTCGCCCCGCCGCCTGCGGCACGAACAGCTCGGGTCCACGCTCGCCCACCCTGTAGGCCCGCCCCGCCGTCACCGGCCCCCCCGTCGCCCCCCCCCGCGCCCCACCCCGCAGGCGGCCGGGCGGCCCCCCCACTGCCCGGCCC
>JBBSPR010000197.1:0-5324 GCA_038258615.1 Sphingomonadales bacterium | reverse complement strand
GATGATCGGGTTTGAGCACTTCGACGTCGTGACCGACTTCGATCTGCTTGGCGGTGACGGTGCACGGACCCTAGGCGCGCAGCGTGATGCGCTTCGGCAGGTCGCCGTGCATACGCAGCGCCAGGCCCTTGATGTTGAGCACGATGTCGGTGACATCCTCGCGCACGCCGGCGAGGCTGGAAAATTCGTGGAGCACGCCATCGATCTTGATGGCAGTCACCGCGGCACCCTGCAGCGAGGAGAGCAGCACGCGGCGCAGCGCGTTGCCGAGCGTCAGGCCGAAGCCGCGCTCGAGCGGCTCGGCGATGAAGCTCGCCTTGCGCCTGTGGTCGGCAGCAGCCTTGGTTTCAAGCCGGTTCGGCTTCTTCAGTTCGGTCCAGTTCTTGGCAATGACAGCCACAGGCTCACCTCATCATCAGCAGGGCAGACGGGTCGTCACCCGCCCACCCCCGGCATCAAAAAAACGCTCACACCGCCGCGCCGGGGGACACGGCAGCGCACACGAGCAAAACTCAGACCCGGCGGCGCTTGGGAGGTCGCACGCCATTGTGCGGGATGGGCGTCACGTCGCGAATGGCGGTGATCTGGAAGCCAACCGCCTGCAGCGCGCGCAGCGCCGAGTCACGCCCCGAACCCGGTCCGCGCACTTCGACTTCGAGCGTGCGCACGCCATGTTCGGCGGCCTTCTTGCCGGCGTCTTCGGCGGCCATCTGCGCCGCGAACGGCGTCGACTTGCGGCTGCCCTTGAAACCCATGGTCCCGGCCGACGACCAGGCAATCGCGTTGCCCTGCGCATCGGTGATGGTGATCATGGTGTTGTTGAAGCTGGCGTTCACATGAGCGACGCCAGAGGTGATGTTCTTGCGCTCCCGGCGCTTGATGCGTGCGACTTCGCGTGCCATCGAATTGATCCTGTTCCGTGTCTGCTGGTGAGAAAGAAGTGAAAGCGGAGGCGCTTACTTCTTCTTGCCGGCGATCGGCTTGGCCTTGCCCTTGCGGGTGCGGGCGTTGGTGTGGGTGCGCTGGCCGCGGACGGGCAAGCCCTTGCGGTGGCGCAGGCCGCGATAGCAGGCGAGGTCCATCAGCCGCTTGATGTTCATCTGCGTCTGGCGACGCAGGTCACCCTCCACACTGAGCTCGCGGTCGATCTTCTCGCGGATCAGCAGCACTTCGGCGTCGGTCAATTCCTGCACGCGGCGCTCAGGCGGAAAGCCCAGCTCGCCGGCAAGACGCTTCGCCGTGGTGCGGCCAATGCCATGGATGTAGGTGAGCGCGATTTCCACGCGCTTGTTGGTCGGGATGTTTACACCCGCAATACGTGCCACAAATGCTTCCTTCCATGCTCCACGGGGCCGAGGGCAACGGTCCCATCTCAAAGCAGCCGTCCAGGCGGCTGAAATGCCGCCCAAAGCCTATTTCCGGTTCATCGGAGTGAGCGGCGGTATAGACCGACTCCCGAAGAGTCAAGCCTGAATCAATATATGCTGGTCAGGTGCTGATCACAGCATCGATGCTTGCCGCCACAGCATCCATGTCGGCCATGCCGTCGAGTCGGCTCACCAGACCCTGCGTTTCATAGTGCGGCAGGATCGGCGCCGTCTTGGCGCGATATTCGGCCATGCGGGTGCGCACCGTCTCGGCATTGTCGTCCGGCCGGCGCTTGAAGCTGGTGCTCCCGCACACGTCGCAGACGCCCGAAACCGCCGGCTGCTTGAAGGCATCATGATAGCCCTCACCGCAATTGGCGCAGGTGAAGCGGCCGGTGATGCGCTCGACGAGCGCCTCCTCGTCGACCATCAGCTCGATCACATGGTCGAGCTTCATGCCCTTGGCCGCAAGCATGGCATCGAGCTCATGCGCCTGCGCCGGCGTGCGCGGATAGCCATCGAGAATGAAGCCGCGACGGCAATCTTCATGATCGAGCCGCTCGGAAAGGATGCCGTTGACGATTTCGTCGGACACCAGCTCGCCAGCTTCCATCACCTTCTTTGCTGCAACGCCGATCGGCGTCTGTGCGGCGACGGCTGCGCGCAGCATGTCCCCCGTGGAAAGCTGCACCAGGCCGCGCTCCTTGACGAGCCGACCGGCCTGAGTGCCCTTGCCCGCCCCCGGCGGACCCAGAAGAATGAGGTTCAACGCCGTCCGCCCCGCAGTTTCGATTTCTTGATCAGCCCCTCATATTGATGGGCCAACAGATGGCTCTGGATCTGCGCCACCGTATCCATGGTGACATTGACCACGATCAGCAGCGACGTGCCACCGAAATAAAACGGCACAGCCAGGCTGGAGATCAGGAACTCGGGCAGCAGGCAGATGAGCACCAGATAGGCCGCACCGATCACGGTAATGCGGTTGAGCACATAATCGAGAAATTCCGCAGTGCGCTGTCCCGGCCGGATGCCGGGGATGAACCCGCCATATTTCTTCAGATTCTCGGCAGTCTCTTCCGGGTTGAACACGATCGCGGTGTAGAAGAACGCGAAGCCGGCAATACCGATGGCGTAAAGCGCCATATAGAGCGGCGCGCCGTGCTGGAGCGCCGTCGTCACGGTGATCAGCCAATCGGGACCACTGCCGCCCTGTGCGGCGAACTGCGCGATCGTCAGCGGCATCAGCAGCAGCGACGAAGCGAAGATCGGCGGGATCACGCCGGCGGTGTTGATCTTGAGCGGCAGGTGCGAGCTTTCGCCCTGGCTCATGCGGCTGCCGACCTGGCGCTTGGGATATTGGATGAGGATGCGCCGCTGGGCGCGCTCCATCAGGCAGATGAAGGCGATGGTGGCGAGCGCCAGCACCAGCACCAGCACCACGAAGCCGCCCGAGATCGCACCGGTGCGCGCCTGCTCGAACATGGTGGCGGCACCGCTCGGCAGCTGCGCCACGATGCCGGCCATGATGATGAGCGAAATGCCGTTGCCGATGCCGCGGCTGGTGATCTGCTCGCCGAGCCACATCAGGAACATCGTGCCGCCCACCAGGCTGATGACGGTGGAAATGCGGAAGAACATGCCAGGATCGATGACCGCACTCAGCCCATCCGCCGACCCCCAGCTTTCAAGGCCCACGGCGATGCCATAGCCCTGCACGATGGTGAGGAACACGGTGCCGAAGCGCGTGTACTGGTTGAGCGTCTTGCGGCCGGTATCACCTTCCTTCTTCAGCGCCATGAAGCTGGGGACCAGCGAGGTCATCAGCTGCACCACGATCGAGGCGGTGATGTAGGGGGTCACGCCAAGCGCGATCAGGCTCATGCGCTCGAGCGCACCGCCCGAAAACATGTTGAAGAAATCGAGAACGCCGCCCTTGGTGCCCTCGAACAGCGTGCCGAGCGCCACCGGGTCGATTCCCGGCAGCGGCACGAAGGACACCAGCCGAAACACGACAAGCGCGCCCAGCGTGAACCAGAGGCGCTTCTTGAGCTCGGTGGCCTTGGAGAAATTCGCGAAGCTGAGGTTCGCGGCCATTTGTTCGGCGGCTGATGCCATCGTCCCTGCCTGTCACCCTTCAGCCCGGAAGCGGGCCTGTTTCGCGTAGATAAGGTGGACCAGCTCGCATTGCCATGCTGCTTTTTGACTGGTCCGCGCATCCGCCGCCGGCGGATGCGCCCTTCACATGGTTCAGCCGGCCGCCTTGGCGGCGCGCGCTTCGGCACGAGCGGCCTTGGCTTCATCCTTGGTCAGCGCAGCCGGCTTGGGCGCCGGAAGCTCGATCGAGCCGCCAGCGGCCTCCACGGCGGCCTTGGCCGAAGCGCTGGCGCCATCGACCTTGAGGTTCACCTTGGCGGTCAGCGCGCCCTTGCCCAGCAGCCGCACGCCGTCACGGCCGTGCGTCAGCACCTTGGCGGCGAGCAGCGCTGCCGAATCGATCACCTGGGCTGCATCGAGCTTGCCGGCGTCGATCGCGGCCTGCAGCGTGCCGAGGTTGAGCTCGGCATAATCCTTGCGGAAGATGTTGTTGAAGCCACGCTTGGGCAGCCGCATGTGGAGCGGCATCTGGCCGCCCTCGAAGCCCTTGATCGACACGCCTTCGCGCGACTTTTGGCCCTTCATGCCGCGCCCGGCGGTCTTGCCGATGCCCGAACCGATGCCGCGGCCGACGCGAACGCGGTCCTTGCGGGCACCTGGGTTGTCGTGGAGGTCGTTGAGCTTGGTCATGGAATGCACTCGCTTTCGCTTTGGTCGCGCGGTTTGGGATTGTTCAGACGGGTCGGGAGTCGCCTCAGGCGACCTCTTCGACCTTCACCATGTGCGCGACCTTGGCGATCATGCCACGGATGGACGGCGTGTCCTCCAGCTCGCGCGAGCGGTTCATCTTGTTGAGGCCGAGGCCGATCAGCGTGGCTTCCTGCGAAGGCGCACGGCGGATCGGCGAACCGGTCTGGGTGACTTTGATCTTGGCCATGTCAGTCAGTCCTTATGCCACTGCTTCGGCATCGGCCTCGGCAACGCGTGCCGAAACATCGCCGCGCCGGGCCATCAGATCGGCAATCTTCTTGCCGCGACGCTGTGCAACGCTCTTCGGGCTGGTCTGCTCGGAGAGAGCGGCGAAGGTCGCCCGGATCATGTTGTACGGATTGTTGGTGCCCACCGACTTCGTCACCACATCGGCCACGCCGAGCGATTCGAACACGGCGCGCATCGGACCACCGGCGATGATGCCGGTACCCTGGGTGGCCGAGCGGACATAGACCTTGCCGGCGCCGAAATGGCCATAGCCATCATGGTGCAGCGTGCGGCCATCGCGCAGCGGCACGCGGATCATTGCCTTCTTGGCAGCGGCGGTCGCCTTCTGGATGGCTTCCGGCACTTCGCGCGCCTTGCCATGGCCGAAGCCGACACGGCCCTTGGCATCGCCCACCACCACGAGTGCTGCAAAGCCGAAGCGCTTGCCGCCCTTCACGGTCTTGGAGACGCGGTTGATGTGGACCAGCTTCTCGACCAGCTCCTCGGCACCCGGCTCGGCATTCGCGTCGCGGCGGCCACGGTTGCGGTCATCACGACCACCACCACGCCCCGGACCACGGTTGCCATCACGGCCACCACCGGGCCCACCACGGCCTCCGCCCGGACCACGACGGCCCTGCGGCTGCTCTGCGGGTGCGGCACCTGCGTCAACGATCTCATCAGCCATCTTAAAACTCCAATCCGCCCTCGCGGGCGCCCTCGGCCAGCGCCTTCACGCGGCCATGGAACAGGAACCCGCCACGGTCGAACACGACCGTCGAAACACCGGCCGCCTTGGCACGCTCGGCCAGGCGCTTGCCGACTTCGGCTGCGGCATCCTTGGTGGCGCCGGTGGTGGCACGCACCTCGACTTCCAGCGTC
>JBBSPR010000196.1:0-5465 GCA_038258615.1 Sphingomonadales bacterium | reverse complement strand
GACCGACTGGGGCATCGAGCTGCGCACACGAGACCGGCAGCGCAAGGTCATCTCCAAGATCGACTCCGCACTCCGCCGCATCGAAACAGGGGATTATGGCTATTGCGAAGTGACCGGCGAGCCGATCTCGCTGCAGCGCCTGAAAGCGCGGCCGATCGCGACGATGACGCTGGAAGCGCAGGAGCGCCACGAACGCGACGAGAAGATCACGCGCGACGAATAGCGTCTGGCGGCCGGGGTCCGCATTGCCGGACCCCGGTCATCCTGCGTATCTTCAGGCGCTGCGGACGAGCTCTTCCTTCAGCCGCAATTTCTCGCGCTTGAGCTTGGTGAGCGCCACGGCGTCGGGGAGCGGGCGGCGGCTCTCCGCGGCCAGTTTCGCATCCACCCGGGCGTGGCGGGCGGTCAGGCTTTCGAGATGGCTGTTGGGCATCCGCACTCTCCTTTTGCGGGGCGGCCCGGCGCATGCGGCGCCGGGCGGCCAGGCATCATGCGCCGACTCAAATGCAGCGCGGATTTTGGAGTGGAACATGAATTGCCCGGGATGCCAACCCTGTTCTCGGCCCGATTCAGTCAAGTTGCCAGCGTGGCAACGGGCGGTTAAGTCTAATTCTGCACGGGCGGGAGGCTCAATTGGACGACGCCGAGATACGGGCACGAATTGAACTCCTGAAGCGCGATCATCGCGATCTTTATGCTGCCATCGAGGCGCTGCGTACCCTGGCGACGGTGGACATGATCCAGCTGCAGCGTTTCAAGAAGCGCAAGCTGCGGCTGCGCGACGAGATCGCCATGCTCGAAGACATGCTGATCCCCGATATCATCGCCTGATCCTTGCGCGTCCCGCGCGGCTCTTTCTTTGCGCATCCCGCGCTGCCCTTTCGTTGCGCGTCCCGCGCGGGCCTGATC
The DNA here is from genome assembly GCA_038258615.1 of Sphingomonadales bacterium. GTDB lineage: Bacteria > Pseudomonadota > Alphaproteobacteria > Sphingomonadales > Sphingomonadaceae > Sandarakinorhabdus. Next base: position 4,556 of record JBBSPR010000196.1, on the reverse strand, counting down.
TTTGCGCGTCCCGCGCGGTATGGTATTGAAACGCCATGAAACGCGTGTTGCTCGGGCTTGCCCTCATCGTTGCCGCCGCACCGGCTGCGGCGTCCACCCTCATCGGCACCACGCGGGCGCGCAGTTGCTTCGATGCGGCGGCGGCGCGCAACACTGGGCGCGAGGCGATGCGGGCGTGCGACCTGGCTTTGCAGGAAGAGGCGCTGCCGACGCGGGACCGGGTGGCGACCTTTGTCAACCGTGGCATCCTGCACATGCATGCGCGGCGCACCGCGGCGGCGCTTTCCGATTATGAGGCAGCGCTGCGGGTCGATCCGGAGTCGGCGGAAGCCTGGGTGAACAAGGGAATCGCACTTCTGCGCGCCGGGAGGGACAAGGAGGCTGCCGACGCGATCACCAGGGGGCTCGACCTCGGGCCGGCCAACCCGGCGGTGGCCTATTACAGCCGCGCCTTTGCCTTCGAGGGGATCGGCCGCGTGCGCGATGCCTATGAGGATTTCGGGCGGGCCGCGGCGCTGGCGCCCGAATGGCCTTCGCCGGGCGAACAGCTTTCGCGCTTCAAGACGGTCCGCGTGAAAACGGCCGGCGTGTAGCACGCCGGCCGCAGCCTTCGGGTTATTCGGCAGCCATCAGCGTCTGACGACCGTCTGCCACCGTCGACGCGCCGATCTCGACGCGGCGGGGCTTCTTGTGCTCGGGGATCTCGCGCACCAGCGTGATATTGAGCAAGCCATGCTCATAGTCCGCGCCGGTCACCTTGATGGTGTCGGCGAGCTGGAAGCGGCGCTCGAAGGCGCGCTTGGCGATGCCGCGATGCAGGAACAGCCGCTCGCCGGTTTCGGTCTCTGCATTGGCGCGGCCGGTGACGATGAGGGTGTTTTCCTGCACGACCAAATCGAGCTCATCCTGGCCGAAGCCGGCGACCGCCATCTGGATGCGATATTCACCGTCCCCCACCTTTTCGATGTTGTAGGGCGGATAGGCGCTGTCGGCACCATCGACGCGGCTGGCGAAGTCCACCAGGCGGTTGAGGTTCTCGAAGCCGATCGAGGAGCGCAGCAGCGGGGAAATGTCGAAAGTACGCATGTTTCCAAGTCCTTTCACTAAGCGAGTTGGCTGGCCCCGCCCATGAGGGCCGGGGAGCGCCGCCATCCCGAACGGCGATGGCGACACGGCAGAATTGGGAAGTTCGTCCGGCAATTCAAGAGGGGGCTTGGCAAGCGCCGGCGGGCGGGCAAAGGTTGGCCATGGCTTCTGATCCCGCACGGCTCGATGCGCTCTACCGCGAGGCAGTGATGCTCGCCGATGCCGCGCGCGGCTGGTTCGACGGGCCGGGCAAGCCCTGGGCCGCCGCCCAGCCGCCGGCCGCGCGCGCCCGCATCGCCGCCGAAAGCCTCGCCATCACCGCGCGGCTGATGCGCGCCATCGCCTGGACGCTGCACCCCGGCCATGCCCGCGGCACCACCCCGCCGCTGCGGGACACCGGCGAGCCCGGCTTTCCACCCGATCACCCGCTCGCCGGCACGCCCGGCGAGCGTATCGCCCAGGCCTCGCGCCGCCTCGACAATGCCCTGAAGGAACTTGCATGACCGCCTTTCACCTCGCCATCCCCGTCACCGATCTTGCCCAGGCGCGGCACTTCTATGGCGAGGTGTTCGGCTGTGCCGAAGGCCGCAGCTCGGAACGCTGGATCGACTTCAACTTCTTCGGCCACCAGCTTGTCGTCCACCTCGCCCCGCCGTCCGCCATCCACCGCAATCCGGTCGATGGCGACCAGGTGCCGGTTCCGCATTTCGGCGCCGTGCTCGCCTGGGCGGATTGGGAGGCGCTGGGCAAGCGCATCACCGCCGCCGGCATCGCGTTCGAGCTGGAGCCGCATGTCCGCTGGGCCGGCAAGCCGGGCGAGCAGGGGACGTTTTTCCTGTTCGATCCGGCGGGGAATGCGCTGGAATTCAAGGCGTTGCGGAATGCAGACGAGCTGTTCGCGAAGTGAGGGTTTGATCCCTCAGAAGCTCCGCAGCAGCTGACGCACCACAGCGATCCATGGCGGGTCGAGCACCATCTGGCGGGCACCGGGTGCTGTGGGGAGCAGCTGGATGCGGCCGGCTTCGGTGGCCACCAGCCGGCCAAAGGCGAAGCGGCCGACAGGGCGGGGGACGAGGACATCGCGGTTGAGGGCCTGAGTGAAGTTCGGCTTGTCGAGGCGTTCGGCCCAGAGCTGGTCCCCGGCGCGGTAATCGCCCTGCGCGAGCTCGACGACGAGGCCGAGCATGGCGCTGCCGGGGGCCGGCGGGGTGAGGGTCATGGTGCGGGTGGGGGCAGCGGCACCCTCGGCGCCGATGACGGCGGCGACGTCGAGATCCACCCGGTCGGGCAGCGTCACCAGCTCCGAGGCTTCGACACCCAGTGCTGCGGCGATGCGGTTGAGCCAGCCGACCGAAACGGTGCGGGTGCCGGTTTCCAGCCGGCCGATGGTCTGGGCGGTGGTGGGCGGATCGCAGCGCGCGCCGACATCGGCGAGGGTAAGGCCGCGCGCCTTGCGGACTTCGCGGATGCGGGTGAGCATTCTCGTCTCCTGTAACCTTTTCGGTTATATCCGTCCTACAGATGAACCTTCGTGGCAATAGCGATTCGGCCCCAGCGAGGAGAATTGCCATGGCGAAGCGTGCTGTCGTTCAACCCGATACTGCGCCGGAGGTTGCCAACCGCTTGCTTGCCACGCGGATGTTGAGCCCGGCGGACGCGGTCGACCGACTGCGGGTGACGGTCAATCTGGCAGAGTCCCCGCTCGCCTGGCTGGTGCGGCGGGGGCATGTTTCGGCCGCACAGTTCGAGGCAGGCGAGCGGCTGCGGGCGGACTTCATGCGCGCCGGCCAGGCGCCGCGTGTGACGATGCGCTGGGATGCGGCGCCCGGGGGCAAGAATCTCGCAGCACCTGACCCGACGACATCGCAGATCAGCGCCCGCCAGCGCTTCGACGCAGCGGTGGCGGCCGCCGGGCCGGGGCTTTCCGATGTGCTGTGGCGGGTGGTGTGCCTGGGGGAGGGGCTGGAAACGGCGGAGCGCGCCATGGGCTGGCCGAGCCGTGCCGGCAAGCTGGTGCTGGCACTGGCGCTCGACCGGCTGGTGGCGCATTACGGCATCGCCTGACATTTGCGGCTGAAGTTTGCGGAGTTGCCGATGCGTGCCTTGCTGCCCCTTTTGCTCGTTCTTTCGGGCTGCGCTGCCGATCGCGCCACCTCGCTCGGCAAGGTGGGCGGCGAGGCACCGCGGCTGGTGCTGACAACGCCGCTGGTGGCCACCAACGGTGCCACGATCGGTGAAGCCGTGCTGACCGAAGTGGCCTCGGTGGACCGGATCTTCATCCGCGCCAAGGGGCTGCCGGCGGGGCGGCACCCGGTGACGATCCATGCCGTGGCGCGCTGCTCGGGCGAAGGCTTTGCCGATGCGGGGGCGGAATTGCCCGGCGTGTTGCCGCCGATCGAGGCCGAGTCGGACGGGCGCGCTGATCTGTTTGCCGATCTGCCCGCACCCCGGCTGCGCGGCGGGGCGGATGCAAGGCTCGATGCTGACGGGATGGCGCTGATCGTGCGGCTGGCGGGCCAACCGATCGGCTGTGCCGCGTTTCGTGCGCGATAACAGAAAGATGGGGCGATCGACGGGGATTGAACCCGCAACCTCCGGTACCACAAACCGGCGCTCTAACCAATTGAGCTACGACCGCCACAGCGAAGCAGGGGCAATAAGCCAGAGTGCCGCCGCGCGCAAGCCGCAAGGCGCGCGGGCGTCGGGGGCTTTTCTCAAGCCCTGGCTTGCGGTAGCGACTCATAAAATTGCTTCCGTTCGCAACTAAAGAAGGTTCAGGCGCAACAATGTTCGACATGCCCGATTTCGATGCCCATGAGGCGGTCCACTTCGTCCATGATGCCCGCACCGGCCTTTCGGCGATCATTGCGCTGCATTCGACGCATCTCGGCCCGGCGGCGGGTGGCACGCGTTTCCAGCCCTATGCGAGTGCCGATGCTGCGCTCACCGATGTGCTGCGGCTGTCACGAGGGATGAGCTACAAGAACGCCATGGCCGGGCTGCCGATGGGCGGTGGCAAGGCGGTGGTGCTGCGCCGTCCCCATACCGAGAAGAGCGAAGCGTTCCTGCTGGCGCTCGCCGATGCGGTGGAGGCGCTCGGCGGCCGCTATGTGACCGCCGAGGACATGGGCATGACCGAGCATGACATGGTTGTGCTGGCGCGGCGCACGAAGCATGTCGCCGGGCTGCCTGTGGCGGCGGGCGAGGTCGGCGGCAACCCCGGCCCGATGACGGCGATGGGGATTTTCCTGGGAATGCGGGCAGCGCTGGCGCACCGGCTGGCGCGGGTGAGCTTCAGCGGCGTGCATGTGGCGCTGCAGGGCTGCGGCAGCGTGGGCAGTGCTCTCGCCGAACGCCTGGCGGCCGCGGGAGCACGGCTGACCCTGGCGGATTCGGACCCGGCCCGCGCGGCGGCGCTGGCGGCGCGGCTGGGCGGCAAGGCGGTGCCGGCGGATGCGATCCTGACCGTG
>JBBSPR010000195.1:0-5474 GCA_038258615.1 Sphingomonadales bacterium | reverse complement strand
GGCACTTGGCTGCGCTGGCCCGCCTTGACCCGACCGAAGCGGCGCGGTTCGACACGCCGGCGCTCGCCAAGGCTGCCTGACCGGGCGCTCCCGCGGTCTGGCCCGGGGCTGACTCGGGCCTGACCCTGGACACAATTTTCATTGGCTCTGGCTGATAGGCTGCGTTAGGTGCAGCGCAGCAGAGGATGACCGATGGCAGCCAAGATTTTTCCCGATGCCGAGACCGCGTTGAAGGATGTGGTGTTCGACGGCATGACGGTGATGTCGGGGGGCTTCGGCCTGTGCGGCATCCCCGAGAAGCTGATCGCGGCGCTGCGCGATACCGGCGTGAAGAACCTTACGGTCATCTCCAACAATGCCGGTGTTGACGGGTTCGGGCTGGGGCAACTGCTCGAGACGCGGCAAATTGCCAAGATGATCTCGAGCTATGTCGGCGAGAACAAGGAGTTCGAGCGGCAGTATCTCTCGGGCGAGTTGCAGCTGGAGTTCAACCCGCAGGGCACGCTGGCCGAGCGCATTCGTGCCGGCGGGGCGGGGATCCCCGGTTTCTACACGAAGGTGGGGGTGGGCACGCTGGTGGCCGAGGGCAAGGAGGTGAAGACCTTCGATGGCGAGGATTATATTCTCGAAACCGGGCTGGTGGCGGACCTGGCGATCGTGAAGGCCTGGAAGGCCGACCCCTATGGCAACCTCGTCTTCCGCAAGACCGCGCGCAATTTCAACCCGATGATGGCGACCGCCGGCCGGGTGACTGTGGTGGAGGTGGAAGAGCTGGTGGAGCCGGGCGCGCTCGACCCCGATGGCATCCACACCCCGGGCGTGTTCGTGCAGCGGCTGATCGTGGGCACCGATTATGAAAAGCGCATCGAGCAGCGCACGGTTCGGGAGGCCTGAGCATGACGATGGGTTGGAGCCGCGGCGAACAGGCCGCGCGGGCCGCACTGGAGCTGCAGGACGGCTTTTACGTCAACCTCGGCATCGGCATGCCGACGCTCGTGGCAAACCATATCGCGCCCGGCATCGACATCACGCTGCAGAGCGAGAACGGGATGCTCGGCATGGGGCCGTTTCCGACCGAAGACGAGGTGGATGCCGACCTGATCAATGCCGGCAAGCAGACGATCACCGCGCTGCGCCGCACGAGCTATTTCTCGTCGTCCGACAGCTTTGCGATGATCCGGGGCGGGCATATCGACCTGAGCATCCTCGGAGCGATGGAAGTGGCCGAGAATGGCGACCTCGCCAACTGGATGATTCCGGGCAAGATGGTGAAGGGCATGGGCGGCGCCATGGACCTGGTGGCCGGCGTGAAGAAGATCATCGTGCTGATGGACCATGTGTCCAAGGACGGCAGCCCGAAATTCCGGACCGCGTGCACGCTGCCGCTGACCGGCAAGGGCGTGGTGGACATGGTGATTTCGGACCTGGCGGTGCTCGCGCGGCCCGAGCGGGGGGCACCCTTCCGGCTGGTGGAGCTGGCGCCGGGGGTGGACCTGCCGATGCTGCGGGAGAAGACCGAGGGCGCGTTTCTGGCGGATTGAAGGTCGCAGGCAAGGCAAGGGCCGCGGCAAAGCCGCGGCTGACGTCAGACGAGTTCGGCCAGCGAGGCTGTCCGCCTCGCTGGCCGAGCACTACGCCGGGTCTCACGATAGCTGCGCTATCGCTCGCCGGCTTGGCTTAGAAGCGGAAGTTGAGCCCGGCATTCACGGCATGACGCTTGTACGTCAGGTCGGTGGCGGCGCCGAGGCGATCGCGGCCGAAGTCCGAATAGCCGTATTCGACGCGGGCCGAGACGTTCTGGGTGACGGCGCGTTCGTAGCCGGCGCCGATCGTCCAGCCGTCGCGGTTTTCGGTGAAGCGGGTGCCACCATCATCGAGGTTGAACTTGGCGTTGGCATAGCCGCCGCGGGCGTAGATGAGGCCCTGGGGATCGGTCATGAAGCCCAGGCGCGCGGTGGTGCTGATGGTGCGGCCCTGGGTGAGGCGGTAGATGTCGAAGCCATCATCGAGGAAGTTTTCGCCGGTGCGGCCGGTGACGGCGGCTTCGAGACCGAAGACGACGCTCGGGTTCACCCGGAAATCATAGCCGATCTGGCCGCCGTAGTTGAAACCGTCCTTCTTGTTGCTGGCCTTGACGAGCGCGTTGCCGACCTGGGTTTCCAGCGTCTGGCGGTCCTGCTGCCAGCCGCCCTGGATACCGATGAAGGCGCCGTTGAAGGGCTCGGGGCCGATTTGTGCGACCGCCGGGGTCGCCACAAGGGCGGCGGCGGCGAGAAGAATGATACGCATGAGGAACTCCACTGTTTTACGTCGACCATACAGTCGATGCGCCCGCTATGCGGCGTGGAACCTAAACTTGTGCTGAACGAAATCGGTCGAAATTGTGGGCGGCGGACGTTGCGGTGCCCGCCGCCCGGCCGCGTCAGAGTCGCTCGATCTTCTGGGCAGCCTCGTCGAGCACGGCGGCGGCCTTGAGCTGCAGCTCGCGGTCGGTTTCGGTGCGCATGCGCGCGGCGAGCGCGGCTTCGACGTTCTTCATGGCGCGACGCACCGGCGACGCACCGGCGCGGGCAGCGCGATGCCCGACGCGCTCGAGCCGCTCGAGGGCGGCGGCAAGCGGCTCTGCTTCCTCGGTGAGCGCGGTGCGGCCGGCTTCGGTGATGGCGTAGCGCTTGCGGCTGCCATCGGCCTGTTCCTCGACAAGGCCCTGGTCGGCGAGGAGCGTGAGCAGCGGATAGACCATGCCGGCCGAGGGCGCATAGGCGCCGCCGGTCATCTCCTCGATGGCCTTGATGAGCTCATAGCCATGGGCTGGGGATTCAGCGATGCGGCTGAGCAGCACGAGGCGAAGCCCGTTCGAATCGAGGACTTTGCCGCGGAAGCCGCCGCCCCGCATGCCACCCCGCATGTTGCCGCGCGGTTGGGGCTCGAACAGCGAATCGAGGCCGGCTTCCTCGAGCTTGTCGGACATGCGCGTGGCGAAAGCCTGCCAGCCACCATGGCGGTGTCCACCCTGTCGAAAAGTCATGTGCGTTCCTTTCAAGAGCATCCTGATCATATCAAGATATATCTTGAAAGCTTTGTTTCAAGGTCGGCTGTGCGAAATTCCGGCAGTTTGACCGAGCAGCGCCAGCAGGCGGGCCGCGGTGGCGACATGGGGACCGGCGAGCAATGGCGCCAGCCGATGATCTGCCGATGAGGGGACGCGCATGACGGCGAGCAGGCCAGCCTCGTCGGCGGTGAGCGCTGCCATCGCCGGTGAGCCGAGTTGCAGGGGCCGGGCGGCGCCGGCGGCGAGCAACTGCGCCATGCAGCGCAGGAGCATCGCGATCTCCTGGCCGGCGGCCCCGAACTGGCGGATGAGCGCAGCTTCGACCATCGGGCAGCGCGCCATGGGGCCGATGCTGGCGACGGCCGGGGCGAGCCGGCGCAGGCTCCAGAGCAGCACCGCCTCGCCCTGGGCAAGCGGCGCCCTGCCCTGCCCGGGCTCGCCGCCGCCGCCCCAATAGCCTTCATCCTGCGCCACGAACATGCCTGCACCTCCACCCGAAACTGGATGTGCAGGCTGGACTATATGCGAATGCTTCGCAAGAGCAATTCAGCCGCGATCGGCGGCGGCTCGTCGCAAGCGGTCGTTGATGGCGGCGCCGAGCCCCTCCCCGGGAAACGGAGCAACGGCGATGGCGCTGCGGCTGCTGGCCTCGGCATGGTGAAGCGCTGCGAACAGGCCGGCGGCGGCTTCGGCGAGGTTGGAGGCGCGCGACAGGTTGAGATCGCCCTCGACGGCGCCGAAGCCGATGTGGAACTCATGGGTTCCGGCGTGGATGGCGCCGAGCCGGACCGGCTGACGGGGGGCATAGTGGCTTGGCATCATGCCCGGCGCGATAATGTCTGCCGGCGTGGCGGCGGGCGAGAGCGGGCCGGCGATGGCGGCGATGCGCTCGGCGGCGAGGGCGCCGGGGCGAAGCAGGCGAACGACACCATCGACCAGTTGCACGATGGTCGATTCGAGCCCTGCGTCGCAGGGCCCGGCATCGAGCACCAGCGGCACCGCGGCGCCGAGGCTGGTGACTACATGCGCGGCGGTGGTAGGCGAGATATGGCCCGAGCGATTGGCGCTGGGAGCGGCGAGCGGCCCGGCGGCGGCGATGAGCGCCTGCGCGACGGAGTGGGCGGGGACGCGCAGCGCCACGGTTGTCCGCCCGCCGGTGATCGCGTCGGCAAACCCCGCATCGGCGCGCAGCGGCAGCACGAGCGTGAGCGGGCCTGGCCAGAAAACGCCGGCCAGGGTGCGGGCGGTGGCATCGAACACGGCGAGCTTCTCGGCGGCGGCGAGATCGGCGACATGGACGATAAGCGGGTTTTGCGACGGCCGCCCCTTGGCGGCGTAGATGGCGGCGACGGCGGCGGGATCGGACGCGCGGGCGGCGAGGCCATAGACGGTTTCGGTGGGCATGGCGACGACGCCGCCGGCCTCCAGAACGGCGATTGCATGGTGCAAGCCGGTGGCATCGGCAGGCCACACTTGCCGCACGGCGGGCGCGGGGCTTTCATGGTGCTCCATGGCTCGGCTATAGCGGGAGTACGTTCCGGAAACGAGTAGCAGAAACGAGTCCGTTCCATGCCCTATGCCGCCCCGACTGCCGAACAGCGCTTCGTGCTGGATGTGATTGCCGATCTACCGGGACTTGCGGCGCACAGCGCCTTTGCCAATGCCAGCGCGGATATGGTGACCGCGATCCTCGATGAGGCGGCGAAACTGGCGCAGAACGAGTTCGCACCCTTGAACCGGGTGGGCGATACGGTGCCGGTGGTGCTCGCCGATGGCGTGGTGACGCTGCCACCGGGCTTCGCCGCAGCCTATGCCAAATATGTGGAAGGCGGCTGGGCCGGGCTCGGCGTGGCGGAAGCGCATGGCGGCCAGGGGTTGCCGTTCGTGGTGTCGGTGGCGGTGCAGGAGCAGCTGACCTCGGCGAACATGGCGTTTGCGCTGTGCATGATGCTGAGCCAGGGCGCGATCGAGGCGCTCGCCGCCCATGCCAGCCCCGAGCAGCAGGCGGAGTATCTGAGCAAGCTCGTGACGGGCGAATGGACCGGCACGATGAACCTGACCGAGCCGCAGGCGGGATCGGACGTGGGGGCGCTGACCTCGCGCGCCGAGCCGCATGCCGATGGCAGCTACCGGCTGAAGGGCACGAAGATCTACATCACCTGGGGCGAGCATGACGTCGCCGAGAATATCATCCATCTGGTACTGGCGCGACTGCCCGACGCGCCGCCGGGCACCAAGGGGATCAGCCTGTTCATCGTGCCGAAATTCCTCGCCGACGGGACGCGCAACGACGTCCGCTGCGTCGGGCTGGAGCACAAGCTCGGCATCCATGCCTCGCCGACCTGCACGATGAGCTTCGGCGACCATGACGCCTGCGTAGGCTGGCCGGTCGGCGCCGAGGGCGCCGGGATGCGGGCGATGT
>JBBSPR010000194.1:0-5487 GCA_038258615.1 Sphingomonadales bacterium | reverse complement strand
GCTGACATCTTCGGCGAGGCGGGCGAGCATCGCGTCGCTCGCCACCCGCGCCTTGAGTTCGGCGGCGCCGATGGTGCCGGGGCGGGCGCCGCCCTGCACGAGCAGGGTGCGGACGCGGGCGAGCAGGCCGGCTTCGCTGAGCTGGCGGGCCTGCACCCGGCCGAGTGCCGCCATGGCGGACCGGGTGCGCACACGGCGGACGCGGACGATCCGATCGAGCGGCGCGCTCATGCCGCCACCAGCGTGCGCAGCGCTGCGAGGCTTTCGTCCCAGCCGGCAGCCTGGTCGCGCGGCTGGCAGCGATAGGCTTCGAGGTGGGGGGCGAGGACCAGCGCGGCATCGAGCTCCGGGTCGGCGCCGGGGGCATAGGCGCCCATCAGCACGAGATCGCGATTGTCCTCGATCAGGGCGTTGAGCCGGCGGAAGCGCGCGGCGGCGGCGACATGGCCGGCGTCGGTGAAATCGTGCACCACCCGGCTCGCCGAGGCGGAAAGGTCGATGGCGGGAAAGCTGCCGCGGCCGGCGAGCTTGCGGCTGAGCACGATGTGCCCGTCCATGACGCCGCGTGCCGCATCGACGACCGGGTCGCCGCTGTCGTCGCCCTCCTGCAGCACGGTCATGATCGCGGTGATGGCGCCGCCGGCGCGGGCACCGCCGGCGCGTTCGGCGAGTGAGGCGATGAGCGCCATGGCGGACGGCGGATAGCCGCGGCCGCCGGCATTTTCGCCGCGCGCGAGGGCGACTTCGCGGGCGCCATGGACGACGCGGCTGAGGCTGTCGAGGATCAGCAGCACATGGGCACCCTGGTCCCGGAAGTGCTCGGCGATGGCCAGCGCCCGCTCAGTACCGCGGATGCGGAGCAGTGGTGCGTCGCCGGCGGGCACGGCGAGCGTGACGGTGCGGGCGCGCGCCGGGCCGGAAAGCTCGGTCTCGATGAAATCGGTGATCTCGCGGCCACGCTCGCCGATGAGGGCCACCACCACCACGTCCGCCTGCGCCCAGCGGGCGATCTGGCCGAGCAGCACCGACTTGCCGACTCCGGTGCCCGCCATGATGCCGACGCGCTGGCCGCGCCCCAGCGTGAGCAGGCCATCGAGCGCGCGCACGCCGGTGGCGAGCGGCAGCTGCACGCGGGCGCGGGCCGCCGGGGCGAGTGCCTGGCCGGCGAGCGGGCGCATCGTGTCGGTGAGCACCGGCCCCAGCCCATCGAGCGGGCGGCCGAGGCCATCGATCACCCGGCCGAGCAGGGCATCGCCCACCGCCACATCGGCGGCGCGGCCCGAGCCCCAGACCGGGGCACCCGGCTCGATGGCGGCGAGTGGGGACAGGCCCATAAGCAGCGCCCGGCCATCGCGGAAGCCGATGATCTCGGCCGCCTGCCGCGCCTCGCCGACCTGCGCCTGGCCGCCGACAACGGCATCGAGGCCGATGGCTTCCAGCGTGGTGCCATCGAAGGCCGTCACCCGGCCGGCGCGGCGCACCGGCACGGCCGGGGTGCGGCTGGCGGCGATAAGGCCATGGAGGGCGGCGGTGGCGCTCATGCCAGTCCCGCCAGTGCTTCGTCGAGCCGGGCGGCGAGGCTTGCCTCGACGATGAAGGTCGGGCCTTCGAGCGCGAAGCCATCTTCGGGCATGGTGGGATCGGGCTGGGTGGCGAGGGTGCCGAGATGGCCCTCGAGCGCGGCGAGGGTATCGGGGTGGGCGCGAAGCTGTGGCGCCGCATCGGCGGCGAGGGTGGCAAGGGCGGCTTCGACGAGCGGCAGCAGCACCTGCGCGCCGGCGGCCAGCTCGGCCGCGAGCACGCGCTCGGCCACCGCGCGGACGAGGGTGGCGAGGGGCTCACGCAGGGCGGCCGGATCGATGGTGCAGGCGGCGGTGAGCGACGCGGCGGCGCTAGTGAGCGCGGCGCGTGCTGGCGCAAGTGTGGCGGTGGCGGCTGCCTCGCCGGCGGCAAAGCCCTTGGCAAACGCCTCGGCACGCACGTCCTCGATCGACACCTCGGGCTCGGGCTCGGGCTCTGGCTCGGATGGTGGCGGCGCGCCGAGCGTCGGATGCAGCGCGCAGAGCAGGCCGACGAGGCCGGCGCGGGGCTGGAGGGTGATATCAGACATGCCGGTCGCTCCCGGCATCATCACCGTGCCGGCCTCGCCCAGCCGGCGGACGAGCGCGCAGACCTCGGCCTGGGCGGCGGTGACATCGGCCTTCTTGGTCGGCCCGGCTTCGGCAAGCTGATCGCGCAGCTGGTCGGCGGCGCGGCTCGACATGGCGGCGAACACCAGCTCGCGCAGGCTGGGGGTGGCACCCTTGAGCGCCACGGTGAGCACCGTCTGGTCGAGCTCGCGCAGCACCAGCTGCAGCTCGCGCGGGGCGAGCTTCGACAGGTCGTTGAAGCCGAAGCTGCTTTCGGCGATGGCGCCGGCGAGATCGGCATCGACGGCGGCGAGGGCGGCGATGAGGGTGGCCTGGTTGGCGGAGAGGTTGACGAGGGCGGCGGTGAAATCCTTGCCCGCCAGCCGTACCGCACCCTCGCTGCGGGTGCGCTCGGCGAGCTTGGCATCGAGATCGGCTTCAAGGGCGATGACTTCGGTGGGCGCAACCGGCCCCAGCGTGGCGAGGCGCAGCACGGCATCGGTCTGCAGGGCCGGCGGCAGCGCATCGAGAACGGCGGCGGCGCGTGCCGTCTCCAGATGCGCCAGCACCACGGCGACCACCTGGGGGTGCTCATCGGCGATGAGGCCGGCGACGCCGGCTGAATCGAGCCAATCGAGCCCTGCCAGCCGCTTGACGGCGGCCGGCGGGCCGATCGCCTCGATGACGCGTTCGGCGCGCGGGCTGCCGAGCGCCAGCCCGATGCGGGCGCGCGCCTCGCGGCCCTGTGCATCGAGCGCCTCGACGGTGCGGGTGCGCGCGAGGAACTCATCGAGAACCGCATCGACGGTGGCAGGCGCGATCTCGGCGACGGTGAGCATCGCCTCGCCCACGGCGCGGACCTCGGCGGCGCTGAGGCGGCGGAGCAGTTCGGCGGCCTGTGCCTCTTCGAGCAGCAGCAGCAGGATAGCGCATTTCTGCGCGCCGCTGAGGATGGCGGCGGGTGAGCCGGCGGTTGGGGCGGTGCCGTCGTTGAGCATCTGGACCAGGGCGGCGCTCATGCCGTGGCCTCGGGCTGGGCCGGGTTGGCATCGGAGTCGGCGATGTCGGCAGGCTCCGGCGCATTGTCATCGGCGAGCATCATCCGCGCGACCGCAGTGGCGCGGTCGGTGTCGCCATCGACCAGCTCGCGGGTGGCGCCGAGCTTGCCCTTGTAATCGAGCAGCGGCGGCAGGCCCGCGGCGGCAAGGGCTGCATCGCGCTTCGCTTCGCGGCTCTGGACGGCTGTGTCTGCAGCGGCGGCGTCACGCGGCTGGGGCGCGAGGTCACCGCCATCGACGCTGCCCGGCTGCGGCGGCGCGATGGCAGCAGCAAGGGCCGCAGTGGCGCGGGCCTTGCGGATCTTGCGGAGCCGCCAGGCGAACCAGCCACCGGCACCGAGCGCCAGCACGGCGGCGGCGGCGATGAGGATGAGCGGCCAATTGTCCGTGACCGCGGGGGACTGAAACCAGGTGGGGGCAGGCTCCTCGGGCGGCGGGGCGAAGCGGCGCAGCACCACCTCGACCCTGTCCCCGCGCCGGGCATCCTCGCCGATGGCGCCGGCGATGATGCGGCGCAGGCTTTCGAGCTCGCCGGCGGGCACCTCGCCATCCCGCGCGATGACATCACGGTCGATGACCACCGCCACCGACAGGCGGCGCAGCGACGGGGCGCCGCCGCGCGAGACGCGGACATCCTTGCCGATCTCCCAGGCGCGGTTGGTGGTCTCGTTGGTGAGCTGTGGCGGCGGGGCAGCGGCGGCGGCGGTGTCGGCGGGCGGGGTGCCGGCGACCTGCGCGGCGGCGGGGGCAGTGTTGCTGAGCGCGCCGGGGATTCCACGCGCCGGCGGCGGGGCGGCTTCGAGGCTGCGGCTCGCCTGTTCGGAGCGCAGCACGGCACCTTCGCGCTCGAAACGCTCGGAGGCGGACTGGTTCTCGCTGAAATCGACATCGGCGGTGACTTCGGCGGTGAAGCGGCCCTGCCCCAGCAGCGGCGTGAGCAGCTTGGCGAGGCGCTCGCGGACCTGCGCTTCGAGGCGCGCCTGATAGCCGAGCTGGGCTGCTTCCCCGGCGGCGACGCCGGCGGAGAGGAGCGCGCCCGACTGGTCGACAACGCTGACGCGTTCCGGGGCGAGGCCGGCGACGCTCGAGCTGATGAGCCAGACGATGGCGCGGACCTGCGCTTCGCCCAGCACGCGGCCGGGGGCGAGGGTGACGAAGACCGAGGCCGAGGCGGGGACGCGGTCGCGGACGAAGACGCTGGGCTCGGGAAGGGCGACATGGACGGTGGCGCGCTTGACCCCGTCGATGGCTTCGATCGAGGCGGCGAGCTCGCCGGCAAGTGCGGACTTGAGGCGGGCGGCCTCGACGGCGCGGCTCATGCCGAGCGGCATGTCTCCCACCGGATCGAGCGCGCGGGCGGACTTGGGAAGGCCCTGGCCGGCAAGGAGAATCCGCGCGGCGGCGACATCGGCATCGGGGACTTCGACGCCGCCGGTGGCGGGGTTGATACGTGCCTCGTAGTTGCCGCCTTGCAGCGCTTCGAGGACGGCGGATTTGTCCCCATACGAAAGCTCGGCATAGAGCGGGCGCCAGGCAGGCTCGCGCAGAATCGACCAGCCGGCAAGCGCCAGCAGCAGGGCGGCGGCGGCAATGATGGCGGGGCGGATGGCGGCGATGGCGGGATTCTCCCACGCATCGCGTAATTGCTGCGGCAGCAGGGCGCCGGGGCCGCCGGCGGGTACGTCGATGATCGCCGATTCAGCCATGCCGGATTACCGCAGTCATAGCGGCATGCTCATCACGTCCTTGTAGGCGCCGAGCAGGCGGTTGCGCACCTGCAGCGTGGCTTCGAAGGCGAGGCTGGCCTTCTGGCGGGCGATCATCACCGCGGCCAGATCCTGGGTTTCGCCGCGCTCGAAGGCGGCGGATCTGGCGCCGGCTTCGTCCTGCACCTGGCTGACGGCCTTGAGGGCATCGCTCATGGCGGATTCGAAGGGGACGGCGGGCTTCGGGGCGTCTGCAGTGCGTGACAGCGCGCCAAGCTGCTCGGACTGGGCGAGGATGCGCGCCCTGAGCGCCATCACCGACGAGGCATCGACCGGCGGCAACATCTACTGGAGCCGCATCTCGCGGGGGAAGCCTGGGCTGCGGGACGCGATGCCGGCCATCTTGTAGCGCAGCGTGCGCTCGCTGATGCCGAGGCGGGCGGCCGCGGCGCGGCGGGTGGGGGCTTCGGCCAGCGCCCGGGCGATGCTGCGCTCCTCCTGGGCGCGGACGGCGCCGGTCAGCGCAGGGTTGTGGGCGGGGAGCTGGAGGGGTGGGGGGGGGGCATTCCGCGGCTGAAAGGGGGTGTCGATGGT
>JBBSPR010000193.1:0-5526 GCA_038258615.1 Sphingomonadales bacterium | reverse complement strand
GTCCGGATGTTGCAATGGCTGATTGCAGGGGTCTGGGGCCCGAGGCCCCAGCCGCCGGAGGCATTCCCATCCTGAAAATCAACACCGCATGACGCCCGGTTTGCCACGCGGGCGCGCGGCTGGCAGGTTGGCGCCATGATTGCAGCGCTTATCGAAGATCCGACCGGCTGGCTGGCGGGGTTGCCCGTGGTGGATCTGGTGATCGTGGCGGTTGTGCTCACGGTGGCGCTGCTGCTCGGCGGCCTGGCGGGGCGCTGGGCGGAGGCGCGTTTTGCCGGGGCGGGGTGGTTGCCGCCGGGGTTTGCCGGGCGGCTGTCCGGCACGGTGCGCGCGGCGGTGGTGAGCCTGGCGCTGGTGGTGCGTCTGAGCGCGCCGGGCTTCGGCGAAGTGCCGCGGCTGCTCGCCGGCGCCGTGCTGGGTGTGGCGGTGGGTGTGCTGCTGGTGCATCTGCTGCGCGGCTGGCAGCTGGCGGTGGGGGTGGCCCCGGCGCTGGGCATACTCGCCGGGATTGTCACGCTCGCGGCGGCGCAGGGCGGGCTGGGGCCGCTGGCCGGTGCGCTCGACAATGCGTCGATCCGCATCGCCGCGCGGCGGATTTCGCTGCTCGATGTGGTGACGACGCTGGTGGCGGGGCTGGTGCTGTTCGCGCTGGCGCGGCTGGCCAATCGCGCGCTCGGGCAATGGGTGGGGCGCTTCGACCGCTTCGACAGCTCGCAGCAGCTGCTGGCGCAAAAGCTGGTGGGGCTGACGATTGCGGCGGTCACCTTCCTGATCGGCATCGATCTGCTGGGGCTCGATCTCACCTCGCTGGCGTTCTTCTCGGGTGCGCTCGGCCTCGCGGTGGGCTTCGGGATGCAGAAGACGCTCGGCAACCTGATTGCCGGGCTGATCCTGCTGATGGACCGTTCGATCAAGCCCGGCGATGTGATCGTGGTGGGGGACCAGTTCGGCCAGGTGCGCAAGATCGGCGTGCGCGCGGTGTCGGTGCTCACGCGTGATGGCAAGGAGCATCTGATCCCGAACGAAGTGCTGATGACGGAGACGGTGGAGAACTGGTCCTATTCCGACCGCCGGGTGCGCGTGCATATCCCGGTGGGCGTGAGCTATGCCAGCGACCTGCCCAAGGCGCAGGCGCTGATGCTGCAGGCCGCGGCCGAGACGCCGCGCGTGCTCAAGGACCCCGCACCCGGCATCTGGCTGCGCGGCTTCGGCGACAGTTCGGTCGATCATGACATCATGGTGTGGATCAACGACCCCGAGGTGGGGGTTGGCAATGTAAAGAGCGCAGTGCTCAACCGGGTGTGGGTGCTGTTCAAGGAGGCCGGGGTGGAGATTCCGTTCCCGCAGCGCGATGTGTGGATCAGGAGCGATCAGGCCCCGAAGCCGACGCAGGATCAAGCCGGAAATTCGACTCCGCCATCCGGCTGAAGCGCCACGAACGGGTAGAGCGCCAGCGCCATGCTGCCCGACTGGAAGAAGGCGATGCCGGGCGAGCCCTTCAGGCGGCGAGACCAGCCCAGTGCTTCCCAGAAGCCCGCGGCCGTTTCGAGATCGTCGGTTCCAAGCGTGACGATGTGGAGCTGATCGGCCATGGTGCAAATCCTTTCGGAGATGATGGCATGACGGCGCGGATGATGGAACGGATTGTGCTGGTGCGGCACGTGGAAGGCGCGCCGCAGCCGGCGGATTTCCGCGTCGAGACGCTGCCGATCCCCGAGTTGGCCGAGGGCCAGTTCCTCATCGCCAACCGCTTCGTGTCGTGCGACCCGGGCACACGCTCGCGGCTCTCGCCGGGGGCCAGCTATGCGCGGCCGGTGATGCCGGGCGAGCCGGTCGATGGCTTTTGCGTGGGCGAGGTGAGGGAGAGCCGCAACCCGCGCTTCGCGGTGGGGCAGCGGGTGACCGCGACCGGCTGGGCGAGCCATGTCGTGTCGAGCGGCAAGGGCTATGTGCTGCCGCTGCCGGACCTCGATGTGCCTGAATCGCTGTGGTTGGGCGTGCTCGGCGTGCCGGGGATGACGGCCTGGTTCGCGCTGAAGCGGGTGGCCGCGCTGAAGCCGGGGGCACGCGTGCTCATCACCTCGGCGGCGGGGCCGGTGGGCACCACCGCAGGGCAACTGGCGAAACGCTGGGGGGCGGCGGACGTGGTCGGCGTGGCGGGCGGGCCGGAAAAATGCCGATGGCTGACCGGGGTGGCCGGTTTCGACCGGGCGCTCGACTACAAGGCCGATGGCTTCGAGGCGGCGTTTGCCGAAGCCGCCGGGCCGGGGTTCGATGTGATGCTCGACAATGTCGGCAATGCGATGATCGACCGGGCGCTGCCGCACATGAAGATGTTCGGGCGCATCGTGCTGTCGGGGGCAACGGCGGACTATGTGTCCGAAGCCGTGCCCGGCGTCGTCAACATGCGCGAGATGATCGCCAAGCGGCTGCGGATGGAGGGCATTCTCGTGTTTGACGATGTGCCGGGCTTTGCCGAGGCGCAGGCGGGCATGGCGGCGCTGGTGGCGGACGGGCTGGTCTATCGCGAGGAGATTTTCGACGGCCTTGCGTCGTTGCCAGAAGCGTTCTGCGGGCTGTTCACGGGAGCGAGCTTCGGCCGCCGGCTGGTGCGCATTTGACCGATTTCGATGCGATCGTGCTCGGCGCCGGGGGTGCGGGGCTGATGTGTGCCGCGGTGGCGGGGCAGGCGGGCAAGCGCGTGCTGGTCATCGACCATGCTGCGTCGCCGGGTGCGAAAATCCTGATCTCGGGCGGTGGGCGCTGCAACTTCACCAACATCGGCGCGGTGCCCGATCGCTACCTTTCGGCCAACCCGCATTTCGCGCGCTCGGCGATGGGGCGCTACACGCCGGCGGACTTCGTGGCGCTCGTCGAGAAGCACGGCATCGCCTATCATGAGAAAACGCTCGGCCAGCTGTTCTGCGACGGCTCGGCACGCGCGATCCTGGCGATGCTGCTCGACGAGGCCGAGGCCGCCGGGGTGACGCTTGCGCTCGGTGATGCGGTGCGTGACATCGACCATGGCGACGGCGAATATCGTGTGACCTTGCGCGACCGCACCGTGCGCGCCCCGGCGCTGGTGATCGCCACCGGCGGGCCTTCGATCCCCAAGCTCGGCGCCACCGATTTCGCCTATGGGCTGGCGCGGCGCTTCGGCATGAGCGTTGTCGAGCCGCGCCCCGCCCTGGTGCCGCTCACGCTGGCGGGCGACCAGCTGCTGTTCCGCGAGCTTGCCGGGGTGGCGGCGGACGTGGTGGCGCGCTGCGGCAAGGCGGCGTTCCGCGAAGCAGCGCTCTTCACCCACCGCGGCCTCTCGGGCCCCGCCATCCTGCAGGTGTCGAGCTACTGGCGCCACGGCGAGACCATCGGCATCGATTTCCTGCCCCAGGCCGGCTCCGGCTGGGCGCAGGCGGCCAAGCGCGCGCGGCCGAAACTCTCGATGAAGGGGCTGCTTGGCACCATGCTCCCCGAGCGGCTGGCGGACACGCTTGCCGCCCGGCTCGACCTGTGGGGCGATCTCCACTCGATGTCGGACAGAATTCTTTCCGGCGTCGAGGCGAAACTTGCGGACTGGCGCTTTCTTCCCAATGGCAGCGAAGGTTTTGCCAAGGCCGAAGTCACGGTCGGCGGCATCTCCACCGATGGCCTTTCGTCGCGCACCATGGAAGCCAAACGCACGCCCGGCCTCTATGCCATCGGCGAGGCGGTGGATGTGACCGGGTGGCTGGGCGGCTATAATTTCCAATGGGCCTGGGCCAGCGGCTGGGCCGCCGGGACGGCGATCGGGGCGCGGTGAGGCGTGCAGAAGGCGATTGATCGGGTCCGGGGCCGGCTTGCTCAGCGTGTTGCCGCATAGGCTTCGAGCGCGCGCGCCCGTGCAGCCTCATGCCGGACGATCGGCGGCGGATAGTTGTTCACGCCGCCGCCTTCCCATGGCGCATGGATGCGGCTTTCGGAGACGTGGCGCAGTTCGGGCACCCATTCGCGGATATAGGCCGCGGCGTCGAACTTGGCACTTTGCCCCACCGGCGCAAACACGCGGTTGAAGGGCGACGAGTCGACGCCCGACCCCATGACCCATTGCCAGCCGAGCGAGTTGGAGGCGAGATCGGCATCGACCAGGCAATCCCAGAACCAGCGTTCGCCGTGCCGCCAATCGATGAGCAGGTGCTTGCAGAGGAAGGAGGCGGCGATCATCCGCACGCGGTTGTGCATCCAGCCGATGGCCCAGAGCTGGCGCATGCCGGCATCGACGATAGGGTAGCCGGTTCGGCCCTGCTGCCAGGCGCGCAAGCCCTCCGGGTCATTGCGGAAGGCCAGCCGGGTGAAGGCCTCGCGGCCGGGCACCTCGCCATGATCGGGGAAGAGATCGAGGATGTTGGCGGCAAAATCGCGCCAGCCCAGCTCGCGCAGATAGGGCTCGGCGGCGGCAGCGGGCACGGCGTCGGCGATGGCGTGCCAGATGGTCGCCACCGAAATATCGCCCATCGCCAGATGCGGGGAGAGACGCGAGGTGCCTTCGACCGAGGGCAGGTTGCGGCCGGTATCGTAACCGGCTGCACGGATGACGAAATCCGCAAGGCGTGCCGCGGCGCCTGCCTCGCCGGGGCGCCAGACGTTGAAACCGCCCGACCAGTCGGGATTGCGGGGGAGCAGCGCGAGATCTTCGAGCCGTTCGCCCGCCACATCGCCGACGAAATCGATGTGCTTAGGGGCAGGCTCGGGGCGGGCGGGCGGCATCTGCTCGAGCATTCGCCGCCACCAGGGGGTGAAGATGCGGTAGCGGCCACCAGTGCCGGTGCGCACGCTCTCGGGGCGCACCAGCAGCACGCCTTCATAGACTTCGAGCTTGACCCTGGCGGCAACGGCCTCCTCATCGGCGCGCGCAAAGAGCTCGATATGGCCGAGGCAATGCACCGCCTCCGCGCCGACTTCTGCGGCGATGGCCGGCACGATCTCGCTGCTGCGTCCGCGCCGCAGGACGAGGCCGCCGCCGCGCTTGCGCAGGTCGGCATCGAGGCTGGCGAGGGCATGGTGAAGCCACCAGCGCTGCGCCGCCCCCATCGTCCAGCCCTGTCGCCAGGGCTCGGGGGCCCTCGCCACCGCCGGGCGATGATCGTCGAGCACGAAGAGTGCCACCACCGGGCCGGCGGCGGCGGCGGCGCGCACGGCGGCCTGGTCGGCAAGGCGCAAGTCGTTGCGGAACCAAATGACCTGGGGTGCTGGCATCGCCGCTGACTAGCCGCTACACGCGCCCGAGTCTGCCCCCCAATACGAGCGTCCCGATGCCGCAACTCGCCTATGTCGATGGTCGCTACCTGCCGCTGGCTGACGCGATGGTGCCGGTGGAGGACCGGGGGCTGCAATTTGCCGATTCGATCTATGAGGTGGCCGCCATCTTCAATGGCCGGCTGCTCGACTGGCCCGAGCATCTGGCGCGGATGCGGCGCAATTGTGCGGCCCTGTTCATTGCGTTGCCGCAGTCCGACTCCGCACTTTCGCATATCGCGCAGCGGCTGATCG
>JBBSPR010000192.1:0-5544 GCA_038258615.1 Sphingomonadales bacterium | reverse complement strand
TCGAGCTTCACCATCCGCGGCATCGGCGATCTGTGCGTGGGCGTGACCTGCGACAGCGCCACGGCCATCCATGTCGAGGGCATGCCGCTGTTCGGGACACGGCTTTTCGAAGCCGAATTCTTCGATCTGGAGCGCGTGGAAGTGCTGCGCGGGCCGCAGGGCACGCTGTTCGGCCGCAACGCCACCGGCGGCGTGGTCAACTTCGTCAATGCCAAGCCGCAGATGGACGCGATCCATGCGGCGGGCGAGATCGAATATGGCAATTTCGAGTCGTTGCGGGTGAAGGGGATGTTCAACCTGCCGATCGGCGATACGCTGGCGATCAGGGTGGCGGGCACCTATCTGAAGCGCGACGGCTTCACCAACAATCTGTTCGACAACACCCGCATCGACGGCCGCGATCTTTATGCGATCCGCGGTTCGATCCGCTGGGAGCCGACGCCGAACACCACCGTCGACGCCATGGCCTATTATTTCCGCGAGGATGATGATCGCAGCCGTATCCAGAAGCAGCTGTGTCAGCGCGATCCGACCGGCGTGCTCGGCTGCTTGCCCGGCCGCAACGAGTTCGGCACCACCAACGCCAACTCGACCTTTGCCGGCACGCTGACCAGCCGCGAGCTGCTGACGATCCAGGGCGGAGCGGCGCTCGGCCCGACGCTGGCGACGGTGGGGCTGGGGAGCCTCTATGGGCCCGATGCCTATGCCGGCGTCGTCAACCCGACCGATGTGCGCACGGTCAACACCGCGTTCACGCCGAATTATTTCGCCGAAGAGCAGCAATACATGCTCCGCGTCGCGCATGATTTCGGCAGCATGAAGGTGCAGGCGACCGGCATGTACCAGAAGAACGCGGTGGACAGCCAGGTCGACTACAGCCTCGCGGTGCAGAACCGCGCGATCTACCAGCCCGGGATCAACAATCTGATTGGCCTGGCACAGGTGCTGCCGCAGTTTGCGCCCACGGTGGCGGCGATCCTGCCCAATGGCGCGAATGGTGCCATCTGTTCGTCGCAGTCCGAATTCACGGGTACCGGTGCGTTTGGCGGCAACAAGGTTTGCAGCGATGTGCCGCTGGTGTTCGACCGTTCGAACGAGGAGCGGCGGAGCTGGACCGGCGAGCTGATCCTCAATTCGCAGTTCGACGGACCGTTCAACTTTCTTCTGGGCGGCATCTATGTCGACCAGAACCTGCCCGAAAACAGCTATTTCGTGAATGGCTTCGCGATCGACTATGTGGCGGGCGTGCTGGGCGCTGCAACAGCGTTGGGCAACCCGGCGCTCGGCAATGTCTATCTGGGCACGCCGTTCTTCCGCAACAACACCGATGAATACACCCTCAAGTCCTACGGGATCTTCGGCGAGCTGTATTACAACTTCTCCGACAGCTTCAAGATCACCGCCGGGCTGCGCTACAACAACGACAAGAAATATGTGCGCGCGCGCTCGACGCTGGCGAGCTTCCCGGTGCCAGTCAACGCCACCGATGCATTCTCCTCGCCGTTCGTCGGCGCTTTCGATGCCGATCCGGGCACGCCGGGCAACCAGCTGTTTCAGGAGCGGCGTGCCAATTTCTCGGAATTCACCGGCCGCGTCGTGCTCGACTGGAAGATCAGCGACGACAATCTGGTGTATGCTTCCTACTCGCGCGGCTACAAGTCGGGCGGTATCAACCCGCCGCTGCAGCCGATCTTCGAAGTGCCGGACAGCTTTGCGCCCGAGTTCGTCAACGCCTTTGAAGTGGGCTCGAAGAACACCTTCCTCGATGGCGCACTGCGGGCGAACATCACCGCCTTCTACTACCAGTACAAGGGCTTGCAGCTGAGCCGCATCGTGGCGCGCACCTCGGTCAACGACAATGTCGATGCCACCGTCTATGGCCTCGAGGGCGAGTTCATCGTGCAGCCGACGCGCGGCCTCGCGTTCAACTTCGGTGCAAGCTATCTGAAGACCGAGGTGAGCCAGGACAAGTTCCTGTCAAACCCGCGTGATCCATCGGGTGGGCGGCCTGATGCGGTGATCATCAAGGACATCACCAATGGTTCGAACTGCGCGGTGGTGCCGAACAGCGGCAATGCGGCAGTGGCCAATGGCTATGTCGCCGCGGTAAATTCGGCCCTGGGGCTGCGCGCGCCGACCGGCTTCGGCGAGGGCAGCGGTATCAACGGTGCGACCGGCGCCTTCAGCATCTGCTCGGCGCTGGCCGGCAATGCGACGGCTGCCGGCGTGCAGGTGCTGGCGGCAGGCGTGGAGACCAACCTGCGCGGCAACGAACTGCCGCAGGCGCCGACCTACAAATTTTCCGCCGGCGCGCAATATACGGCCGAATTTGCCAACGGCATGAGCATGGTGCCGCGCGTGGATCTGGCCCACACCGGCCAGAGCTTCGGCAACATCTTCAACGGGCTGATCAACCGCATCGAGGGGTATACGGTGATCAACGCGCAGGTGCAGCTCAACGGCCTCGACGATCGTTGGTATCTGCGCGGCTTCGTGCAGAACCTGACCAACAACAATGCCACCACCGGGCTTTATGTCACCGACCAGTCCTCGGGGCTGTTCACCAACATCTTCACGCTCGAACCCCGCCGCTATGGTGTGGCGGCCGGCTTCCGCTTCTGAACCTTTGCGGTGCGCCAACGGGGGCTTGTAGCGACACAGGCCCCCAAATTTTGGTGTGGTGGCTCGCTTTCTGGCGGAAACATGGTAAGTCGATTGACTTTACCGCACTTTGGCGGGATGCGCCGTGCGATGCGCGCGGTGCGCAGGCATTGGGAACCACATGAATTCTGCTGAACAGGGGGGCTTCGCCGAACTGGGACTGTCCGACGCGCTGATGCGTGCTGTCGAGGACAGTGGCTATACCGTGCCGACGCCCATCCAGAAGGGCGCCATCCCATCGGTGCTGATGGGCCGTGACATCATCGGGGTGGCGCAGACCGGCACCGGCAAGACCGCCAGCTTCGTGCTGCCGATGATCGACATTCTGGCTGAAGGCCGCAGCCGCGCGCTGATGCCGCGCTCGCTCATTCTCGAACCGACCCGCGAACTGGCGCAGCAGGTGAGCGAGAACTTCGACAAATACGGCAAGTATCACAAGCTGAGCATGGCGCTGCTGATCGGCGGCGTTTCGATGGGAGACCAGCTGGCATCGCTCGAAAAGGGTGTCGATGTGCTGATCGCCACGCCGGGGCGGCTGATGGACCTGTTCGGGCGTGGCAAGATCATGCTCAACCAGTGCGGGCTGCTGGTGATCGACGAGGCCGACCGGATGCTCGACATGGGGTTCATCCCCGATATCGAGACGATCTGCACCAAGCTGCCCGCGGTGCGGCAGACATTGTTGTTCTCGGCCACGATGCCGCCGCCGATCAAGAAGCTGGCGGACCGGTTCATGACCGACCCGCGAATGGTCGAAGTGGCGCGGCCGGCGAGCACCAACACCTCGATCACCCAATGGGTGGTGAAAGTGGAGCCGCGTGCGAAGCGCGAGACGCTGCGCGCGATGCTGCGCGACGATGGACTGAAGAACGCGATCATCTTCTGCAACCGCAAGCGCGACATCAAGGAGCTGGTCGACAGCCTCGGCCGCTCGGGCTTTGCGGTGACGCAGATCCATGGCGACATGGACCAGGGTGACCGGATCAAGCAACTCGACCGTTTCAAGTCGGGCGAGATCAACATCATCGTCGCGTCGGACGTGGCGGCGCGTGGCCTCGATATTCCGGGCGTGAGCCATGTGGTGAACTATGATGTGCCTCACCATGCCGAGGATTATGTCCACCGTATCGGCCGCACCGGCCGTGCCGGGCGCACCGGCACCGCCTTCACGCTGATGACGGCCGATGAGGCCGAGAACCTGCACGAGGTGGAGAAACTGATCGGCCAGAAGGTGCCTGTCTGGGGTGCTGCGGCGCCTGCGGCCAGGGATGCGTCGGTGACCAAGGCGGCGCCGGCACTGGTTGCAGCTGCGGTTGCGCCGCCCGCCGCCGAGCACGAACCCCGGCCCGCGCCGCGGCCCGGTCGCCGCCGGGGTGGCAGGGGCCGCAGTGCGCGCCCGGATGCGGCTGCGCCTGTGGTTGCCGCACCGCTGCCCAAGGTTGCACCCGCACCGCGAGCAGCACCGGCACCGCGCGCGGCACCGCGCAGCGAAACGCCGCGGCGGGACAGCCGCCCGCCCGAAGGTCGCTCGCGCGACAGCCGCGGCCGTGACGATCGTTTTCGGGATGATCGCCGCCGCCATGATGACGATCGCGACCGGTTTGTCGGCTTCGGTGCCGAGGGGCTGCCCGACTTCCTTACGCGCAAGGCGACGATCGAATAGCGCTTTCTGCGAGGAATCGGTTCTCCGCAAATCTGCACCGGACCTGCCCACATCGCATGTTGCTCAGCTGGCGACGGGTGGCCCACGACGCGTGCGATGCGCTCGCCGCCGCAGATGGGGACCTGTCATTAAGCTATCGCAAACCATCAATAACCGCTTTTGCATAGGTATGTAGGTAGATTCCGTACCTATCGGCCCATTTGTGTGTCACCGATCATCTCCTTCCATCCGGCTTGCGGGTGAATTCAAAGGAGCCGGTCCATGCGAGTCCGCCCCGTCCCCACATCTTCGATCCACGGTGTTGCATTCAAGGCAGCGGCGGTGCTGCTCGGGCTTTGCTTTGCCGGACCGGTGGCAGCGGCAACGCTGCTTGGCTCGGCCGCGAATTTCGCGGTGCTTGGCGGCAGCACCGTGACCAATGCCGGTGCCACGACCGTGAACGGCAATATCGGTGTCCAGCCCGGGCTGGCGCTGACCGGACTCGAGACGATTACCCATACCGGCACGATCCATCTCGGTGATGCCGTCGCCGAAGCGGCGCAGGCCGATGCGCGGATTGCCTTCACCACATTGGCCGGACTGCCGATCGGCACCGACCTCAGCGGCACCGATCTCGGTTCGATCGGATCCCTCACGCCAGGTCTTTACAGCTTCGCCTCGGCAGCGCAGCTGACCGGCAGCCTGGTGCTCGATTTCACCGGCAATGCCGGTGGCAGCTTCGTCTTCCGGATCGGCACGGCGCTGACCACGAGCACCGACGCTCTCATCACCACGCTGGGCGGCGGCAGCGGCAGCAGCATCTATTGGCAGGTTGGCAGCTCGGCGACGCTGGGCACGGGCACGGTGTTTGCCGGCAACATCCTGGCCGACCAGAGCATCACCCTCGACACCGGGGCCAGCATTCTCTGCGGCCGCGCCATTGCACTGGTGGGCGCCGTGACGATGGGGACCAGCCGGGTTTCGAACGATTGCAGCGGCAGCGGCGTTGTCGAGGGCGTTTTCGATGGATCGCTCGGCAGCGGCCGGACCGATTTCGGCAGCGGCGGCTTTGCCGGGCCCATTCCCGAGCCGTCGAGCTGGGCACTGCTGATCAGCGGCTTCGGGCTCACCGGCCTGGCCATGCGGCGCAGGCGGACGCTTCATACGGCCTAGCGTTTCCGGCCGGGCTCGCTTCCGGCGGCAAGGCGCCAAAGACAGGCGGCATGCCGCACCGCGCAGCC
>JBBSPR010000191.1:0-5570 GCA_038258615.1 Sphingomonadales bacterium | reverse complement strand
GGGGGGAGGCCGGCGGCGATGTCGATGAGGGTGGTGGCGTCGGTATAGGGGCCCGAGGCGTCGTAGAGGCGGACGGGCTCTTCCTTGGCGGATGGATCGAGGACGACTTCGCGCATGGCGACGCGGATTTGGGGGTGGAGGGTGCCCGCGACATGGACCTTGCGGCTGCCCGGGAGGGGGCCGCTGGTGACGGGCATTTCGCCCAAGAAGTTCTCGAGGGGGCTGTTGATGTCGGCCATATATCGCGCTCCTTGTGGGGGAGTGCGGGTGTTGGCCGCGCCCTCCCTACGCCGGGTTCAACCGGATCAGGTTCAGCGGGTCGCGGCGAAAACGCCACCTCTCAGCCACTCGATTGCGGCTCCCCGGGGTGCGACATTGGTGCGCCTGTGCGGCGCGATGGTCAACGAAAATCGGGGACGATGCCGCGATCGGTGCCGCAGCGCTGGTCCCAGAAGCGGAAGTAGAGGCCGTAGTTGCAGTTGTAGTGGCGGTGGTGGGCTTCGTGGTGCGACGCGGAGATGAAGTGGCGGCCGAACCAGCCGTTGACCCAGCTTTTCGGAAACATCTCCCAGCCCATGTGGTTGGTGACGCCCATGATGGTGGCGATGGTGAGGACGATGGCCATGGCGCCGACATGGATGGGGATGATGAAGGCGAGCGCGGGCAAGAGGATGGCGCCGGAGATGGCCTCCCAGGGGTGGAAGCTCATGGCGGCCCATGCTGTGGGGGGTTTGGAGGCGTGGTGGACAGCGTGGACGGACTTGAAGAGTTTGGGGCCGTGCATCCAGCGGTGGGTCCAGTAGAACCAGCTGTCGTGGAGGAAGAGGTAGAGGGCGACCGAGAGCAGGAACCAGAGCCATTCCAGCGGGGTGGCCAGGCTGGTTTGCAGCTGTGTCCAGCCGCGGGTGCGCCAGAGCTCGAGTGCGAGGCCGGCGGGGACGGCGTAGATGACTGCGGAGAGCAGCGACCAGCGGATTTCCGAGGCGATCTGTTTCTTGCGCTTGGCGGGGTTGGCGGGGCCGGCGGTGATGCCGCGGCGCGCGGTGAGCCAGGCGAAGCCGCCCGAGACGGCGAGATAGCGGATGGTGACGATGGCCACCATGCCGAGGATGCCGAGGGCTATTGTTGGGGCGCCGATCACGCCGCAAGCCCTAGCCGTGCGTGGGCACGGGGGGCAAGCGGCGTGACGGTCGCAGCCTGGCTCGTGTTATGCGATGCCGGCGAAGCGCAGCAGGTAGATGATGACCGCGATCACGACCACGATGTTGATGATGGTTTTGATCTTGCCATCCATTGGAATGTAGGTGTTCACCAGCCAGAGGATGATCCCGACGACGACGAGGGTGATGAGAAGACTGACCATGATAGCTCCCAGCGTCTGAATGACGCGTTGCGGGAGATGAAACGTCCACCCGCCCTATTGGTTCCGCCGATCCTGCGAAATATGAACGAGTGCGGTCTGGAACACGGCCGCGAGCATATCTGCGGTAAGGCGGCCGGTGTTGGTGTTGAGTTGCGAGGGGTGGAAACTGTCCAGCACCGTGTAGCCGGTGTGGAGGCGGTGGATGGCGCCGTGCGCGAAGGGGTGTTTGGGGAGCTTGCCGCCGCAGGCCTTGATGGCGGACTGGTGGGCAACCTGGCCCAGTGCGACGATGGTGCGGGCGGCGGGGAGCGCCTGCAGGGTGGCTTGCAGGAACGGGCGGCAGGCATGGATTTCGGCCGGGCTGGGCTTGTTGCCGGGCGGGGCGCAGCGGACGGCGTTGGTGATGAACGTGCCGTGGAGGAGGAGCGTGCCGTCTTCGGACGCGGTGGCGAGGCCGGCGGTTTTGAGGGTTGCTTCGAGCAGGCTGCCGGCACTGTCTCCGGTGAAGGGGCGGCCGGTGCGGTTGGCACCGGCGCGGCCGGGGGCGAGGCCGAGGATGAGCAGCCCGGCGGCGGGATCACCGATGCCGGGGACGGGGGCATTGTGCCACTCGGGGTTGCGGAGGCGGTTTTCGTGCCGATAGGTGACGAGCCGCGGGCAGAGCGGGCAATCTGGAGAGGGTTCGGACGCGTGCATGGGTGAGGCTTTGGCGTTGATCGGGCTGGGGAGCAACCGCCGGCATGGGCGGCATGGCCGGCCGAAGGCAGTGCTGATGGCGGCGGTTGCGGCGCTGGTGAAGGCGGGGCTGCGGGTGGAGCGGGTATCCAGGGTGAGGGCGACGGCGCCGATGGGGCCGGGGGGGCGGCGCTTTGCCAATGCGGTGCTGGCGGCAAGGTGGGGCGGCGATGCGCGGGCGCTGCTGGCGCTGGTGAAGTCGGTGGAGCGCGATTTCGGGCGGCGCGGCGCGCAGCGCTGGGGGGACCGGGTGCTCGATCTGGATGTGCTGGCGCTGGGGGATGTGGTGGTGCGCGAGCGGGGGTTGCCCGGAGTTGCCTTGGTGGTGCCGCATGCGGGGCTGGCGGTGCGGCGATTTGTGCTGGCGCCGCTGGTGGAGGTGGCGCCGGGATGGCGGCATCCGGTGCTGGGGCTGACGGCTCGGCAGTTGCATGTGCGGGCGTTGCGTCCTAAACGCGCGCCGTTGCGTGTGGGCCCTTAGCTCAATCGGTAGAGCGGACGCCTTTTAAGCGTTAGGTCGCGGGTTCAAATCCCGCAGGGCCCACCAACGCGCAGCGCGGCAAGATTTTGCGAAGCAAAATCGCGACTCGCGCCAGCGCGGCCGGCGGGGCAGCGCGAGCGAAGCGCGCTGAGCCCGTCCGACGGCGTGGCTTTGCCACGCGCTTTCTTCTCTTCCGCCTTCTATCCCCCTCGCAGTCTGCCCCGGCCCCCGCCCGGCGGCGGCTTTGCCGCGCCGCTGTGCAGTCCTCTGCGTCAGGCACCCTCACCCTCCCACGCGCTCTGCGGCGCGCGGGCCCCTCCCTCTCCCGCGTTGCGGGAGAGGGGTTTCACAGCGGGATCGCAAGAATTGCAAAGTCGCCGGAAAGACATTGTTCATTTCCTGACCCCCGATTACTGAGGACTTGGCGCTGAGTCGCCCTGGGGGAAATCAATGTCATTCTTGTTGCGCACCGCGGCTGTGTCGGCTGCCGTAATTTTCGTACAATCCGCTTCGGCACAACAGGCCATGACGCCGGCCGCGATCACTTCACCGGCTGCCGCAATCATCGAGCCTTCGCGGCAGGACAATGTGTTGCGCGCAGGCGTCGAGATCCCGCTGACATTGCGCGAAGAGCTGACGACCAAGAAGAAGAAGCTGCGTGTCGGCCAGCGAGTGCAGCTTGAAGTGGCCAGCAACGTCATGGTTCGGGGTATCGTCGTGGTGCCGGCGGGAACGCCGGCCTTTGCGGAGCTCACTGAAGTCCGCAACAAGGGAATGTGGGGAAAATCGGGCTATGTTGCCGCTCGCGTTCTTTCTATGCGGCTTGGTGACCGGCAGATCCGGTTGAGTGGAACATTCGATGACAAGGGCGTGACCGGCACCGCCGGTGTTGTTGCGGCTGTTGCGCTGATCCCCGTTGTCGGCTTCTTCACGACCGGCACGAGTGCGGAGATTCCGCTTGGTTCGGCCGTCAAGGGCTTCCTTGATGAAGACATCGCGTTTCAGCCGGCCGTCGGCCAATAGGCACGGTCTTTTCTTGGGCGCCTTGCGGTGGCGACGTGGCCGCGGCGCCCGCACCCTCGCCCTCCCACGCGCTGAAGAAGCGCGCGGGCTCCACCCACACCCCGCGCTGCGGGAGAGGGTGCTAAGGCAGCGCAGGGGGACACATCATGGCACTTTCCGACTGGGCGTTGAGCGACTTCACCGGCGGCGGCTTCACGCGGCCTGTATATCGGCGCGGCGGCGGCCCGGCGGTGATCGTGATCCATGAGGTTCCGGGGCTGCACCCGCAGGTGATCGACTTCGGCGAGCGGCTGGCGGCGGCGGGCATGACGGTGTTCATGCCGAGCCTGTTCGGGACGCCGGGGAAGACTGCGAGCAAGGGCTATGCGATCCGCTCGATGCTGGGGAATATCTGCATTCGCCGCGAGTTCAGCGTGTGGAAGGATGGGCGGTCGAGCCCGATCGTCGACTGGTTGCGGGCGCTGGCGCGGCATGCGCACGGGGAATGCGGCGGGCCGGGCGTGGGGGCGGTGGGGATGTGCTTCACCGGCGGTTTTGCGCTGGCGATGATGACCGAGCCGGCGGTGATCGCACCCGTGCTCTCCCAGCCTTCGATGCCGATCCGGGGTGGGAAGGCGGGCTCGATCGATGTGTCCCCGGCCGAGATGGCGTGTGCGAAGCGGCGGCTGGTGGACGAGGACCTGACGGTGCTGGGGCTGCGTTACAAGGGCGATCCGTTTGTGCCCGATGCGCGGTTTGCGCGGCTGGCGGCTGAACTTGGCGACCGTTTCGAGCACATCTCGCTTGAGCCGGAGGATGCGAAGCCCGATACGGGGATGGCGCCGCACAGCGTGCTGACGATCCACCTGCCGACGAGCGGGCCGGGGAAGGTGGCCGAGGTGCGGACGATCGGCTTCTTCAGGAAAAGGTTGGGATTGGCGTGATGCGGGCTTTGGGAGTGGGTGTGGCGGCGGTGATGCTGGTGGCGGCGGTGGGCGTGCCGGTGGTGCTGCCGGGGGGCACGCGGGCGACCGACAGCAAAGAAGGCACGGGCCAGGTGGCGGAGCCGGGGCAGCAGGTGGCGGTGCATTATACCGGCTGGACGTGGTCGCAAGGGCTGAAGGGCAAGCAGTTCGACAGCTCGCGCGGCGGGCCGCCCTTCGTGTTCACGCTGGGGATCGGTGACGTGATCCTCGGGTGGGACGAGGGCGTGGCGGGGATGAAGGTGGGCGGCAAGCGGACGTTGATCGTGCCGGCGGCGGCGGGTTACGGCGAGCGGGGCGCGGGGCCGGACATTCCGCCGGGTGCGACGCTGCTGTTCGAGGTGGAGTTGCTTGGGGTGCGCTAGCCGATTATGTTGCAAGTGCGAACAGGAAGGTGTTTCGATTAATGAGCTGGTGCGAGATCAAGGAAGCGGGCGAGCCGACGCGCGTGCTGGTGCTGCAGGGCGGGGGCGCGCTTGGAAGCTATCAGGCGGGGGTTTTCGAGGCACTGGATGGCGCGTGCTTTCTGCCGGACTGGGTGGCGGGGACATCGATCGGGGCGATCAATGGCGCGATCATTGCCGGCAACCAGCCGGGCGAGCGGCTGGCGGCGTTGCGAGCCTTTTGGGAGACAGTGACCGGCGGCTTGCCGGTGGAGGGCGACGGGCTGGGGCGGGGCCTGACGGCGGCGTGGCACCAATGGGCAAGCGGCTGGGCGGTGTTCAACGGGGCGCCGGGGTTTTTTCGGCCGCAATGGCCGCCGGTGGTGCCGTGGCTGGCGGGGCCGCTGGGGATGTATGACACGCGGCCGCTGATCGCGACGCTCGACCGGCTGGTGGACTGGGAACTGCTCAACTCGGGTGCCGTGCGGCTGAGCGTGGGGGCGGTGAATGTGGAGACTGGCAACTTCCGCTATTTCGACACCGAGACCGAGCGGCTCGATGCGCGGCACATCATGGCTTCGGGCGCGTTGCCGCCGGGGTTTGCGCCGGTGCAGATCGACGAT
>JBBSPR010000190.1:0-5588 GCA_038258615.1 Sphingomonadales bacterium | reverse complement strand
GTGCTGGCGTCGCTCTACCAGCGGCTGGTGCATGGCGGCAGCGTGGATGCCGGTGATGTGCTGGGGGCGGTGGCGATCGCGTCCGATCCGTCGCTCGACGGGCTGACGGCGGCCGATGGCGGGCAATCCACCACCGCTGCCATTCGCACGCGGCGCAAGACGATCGTGGCGCGCTCGCCGACGCAGGTGCGCTACATCGAGGCGCTGGCGCGTGACCAGATCATTTTTGCGCTCGGGCCGGCGGGGACGGGCAAGACCTATCTGGCGGTGGCGCAGGCGGTGAGCCAGTTGATCTCGGGGTCGGTCGACCGGTTGGTGCTGTCGAGGCCGGCGGTGGAGGCCGGCGAGCGGCTGGGCTTTCTGCCGGGCGACATGAAGGACAAGGTCGACCCGTATCTTCGCCCGCTTTACGATGCGCTTTATGACATGCTGCCCGCCGAGCAGGTGGAGCGGCGGCTGGCTTCGGGGGAGATCGAGATCGCGCCGCTGGCGTTCATGCGCGGGCGGACCCTGGCGTCCGCGTTCATCATCCTCGACGAGGCGCAGAATACCACGCCGTTGCAGATGAAGATGTTCCTCACCCGCTTCGGCGAGAAGAGCCGGATGGTGGTGTGCGGAGACCCGAACCAGGTCGATCTGCCCGGCGCCAATGCCTCGGGGCTGATCGACGCCGTGCGGCGTCTCGATGGCATTCCCGGCATTTCGGCGCTGCGCTTCAGCAGCCGCGAAGTGGTGCGGCATCCGCTGGTGGGGCATATCGTCGATGCCTATGAAGGGCCGCCGCAGGATGCTTGAGCCATGCTGCTGACCGAGACCGATGTGGCCAGTGCGCTCTGGGGGCAGGCGGACTGGCCGGCGCTGGCGAGTGCTGCGGTGGCGGCGGCGGTGGCGGTGACGCCGCATGGCGGGCTTGCCGTCGCGGATTTCTGCGTGGAAGCCAGTGTGCGGCTGACCGACGACGCCGAGGTGCACACGCTCAACCGGCAGTTCCGGCAAAAGGACAAGCCGACCAATGTGCTGAGCTTTCCGATGATCGACGCTGACGGCTTCGCGGCACTTGCCAACACCGATGATGGCGAGGTGCTGCTGGGCGACATGGTGCTGGCGGCAGAGACATGCATTCGGGAGGCAGCAGAAAAGCAGTGGCCGGTGGAACGCTATGCGCAGCATCTGATTGTCCATGGCACGCTGCACCTGCTAGGCTATGACCATGAGACCGGAGAGATCGAGGCCGATGCCATGGAAGCGCTGGAGCGCGAGGCGTGCCTGCGGCTTGGCCTGCCCGACCCTTATGCCGATTGATATGGGCCGTGGCTGACCAGGAAGGCGATAGTAGCAGCGACCTGACCGGGCGATTGTGGCGCTCGGTGCGGCGCCTGCTGGGGCAGGCGCCGGAGACCTCGCTCCGCGAAAGCCTGGAAGAGGCTATCGACGAGCACAGCGACGATGTGGATTCGGACGATGACCTGACCGCGGTCGAGCGGACGATGCTGAAGAACATCCTGCACTTCGGCGAGCGGCGGGTGGGCGATATTGCGGTGCCGCGATCGGACATGGTGATGTTCGATGAATCGCAAGGGTTTCCAGCACTTGTCGCCTTCATCCGCGAGGCCGGGCACAGCCGGGTGCCGGTGTGGCGCGGCGACCGCGACCAGATCATCGGCATGGCGCATGTGAAGGACATCTACACGCTGATCGCCGAAACCTTTTCCGATGCGGTGTCGTCGTCACGCTTTGCCGACCAGCCGATCGAACCGCTGCTGCGGCCGGTGCTGTTCGTGCCGGCATCGATGCGGATCGTCGACCTGCTGGCGCGGATGCGTGCAGGGCGGACGCACATGGCGATCATGATCGACGAATACGGCGGGTCCGACGGGCTGGTGACGATCGAGGACCTGGTCGAGGAGATTGTCGGCGATATCGAGGACGAGCATGACGAGGCCGAGGCGGCGCTGATCCAGTCGATCGGCGAGGATCTGTGGGAGGCCGATGCGCGGCTGACGCTCGATGAGCTGGAAGAGACGTTGGGGCTGAAGTTCGGCGATGCCGAGATCGATGCCGAGGTGGATACGCTGGGCGGCATGGTGTTCATGCTGGCGGGCCGGGTGCCGGCACCCGGCGAGAGCGTGGAGGCGCCGGGGGGCTGGCGCTTCGAAGTGATCGACGGCGATCCGCGCCGGGTCAAGCGGCTGCGGCTGCATGCGCCGGAGCCGCGCGAGATCCGCCAGCACGCATGACGCCTGCCGCTGGTTTGCCCTCAGAACTGGCGGCACGCATTGCCGGGTGGCAGCGCGCAGCGGGGCGGCCGTTGCTCGTTGGGCTGAGCGGGGCGCAGGGATCGGGCAAATCGACGGTGGCGGCGGGGATTGCGACGGCGCTGCACGCCGAAGGGCTGCCAACGGCCGTTTTGAGCCTGGACGATGTATATTTGACCCGTGCCGACCGGCTGGTGCTGGCGAGCGAAGTGCATCCGCTGCTGGCGACGCGCGGGCCGCCGGGGACGCATTACCTGGCGCTGGCGCATGACGTGCTGGATGCGCTGCTGGCAGGGAAGGCTGTGGCGGTGCCGCGCTTCGACAAGCCGGCGGATGACCGGGCGGCTGTGGCGGACTGGCCGGTGGTGAAGGCGCCGGCGGTGGTGCTGTTCGAGGGCTGGTGCCTGGGCGCGCGGCCATTGGCTGAAGCGCCGGCGCCGATGAATGCGCTGGAGGCCGAGGAGGACGGCGATGGCCGCTGGCGGGCGCATGTGGCGGCGGCGCTTGCCGGGCCTTATGCAACGCTGTGGGACCGACTCGACCGGCTGGTGCTGCTGCAGGCGCCCGACTGGGCGACGGTGTGTGCGTGGCGCGCCGAGCAGGAAGAACGCAGCAACGCCGGCAGCATGGATGCGGCGGCGCTGGCGCGGTTCATGATGCACTATGAGCGGCTGACGCGGGCGATGCTGGCGGAGCCACCGGCGGCGGATGTGCTGGTCGCTCTCGACGCGCAGCGACAGCCGATGCCTGCATAAAAGAAAGCCCCGGCGTTGGCCGGGGCTTTCGATCTGGTTGGTGAGTGCGCTTACTTGAGGTGGCGCGACAGGTGCTTGTTCATCTCGAACATCGAGCAGCTGTCCTTCTCGAAGATCTTCTTCAGCTTGTCGTCAGCCATGATCTCGCGCTTGTTGGCGGGGTTCTGCAGATTGTGCTTCTTGATGTATTCCCACATCTTGCTGACAACCTGACCGCGGGGCAGCGGGTCCTTGCCCACGATTGCGGCCAGATCGGCCGAGGGTGTCAGCGGCTTCTGCAGGCCGTCCAGCTTTTTCGCTTCTGCCATGGTTCTCCCCTTCGTTGGCAGTGACCGGGCATCTTCGCCGGCCTTCCTGCATTGTGCTTAGCGCAAGTCAGCCGTCGCGCAACTGCTTCGATACGTCTTCCATCGACTTTTCGGCAGTTTGCAGGCTTTCCATGTCCTGCTGCACCCCGCGGAGGATGCGTGCGGCAAATTCGCGGTGCATGAGTCCCCGTTCATGGCCGGCCGCACGGTCGGGTGCATAGGCTTCGATATCGGCGCGGGAGATGCTGCCGTTGGCATCGAGGAGCCGCTCGATCGTGTCGAGCCGCTCCTTGACCACGGCGACTTCGCCGGCGAGTGCCATGACGATCGACAGCAGCCGGTCGGTGGCGGGATCCTCGAAATATTTCGGGCGCGCACCTTTGGGTTTGGCGTTGGCGCGGTCGATCCAGTCGAGGCTCATGCAGCCGGTTTCCCCGATGGTTTCCACGCGCCATAGGCGTGCCAGACAGCGGCGCGGCCGAAATCCTCGGCGTCGCCTTCCACCGAGCGGGGGAAGATCGTTTCGTCGACCACGGCGTGGACCTTGGCTTCGAACTGGGCGGCGCGCGGAAACCCGGCGTGTTCCAGAATGTCGTGGAGGTCGGTGGCGTGCATCGCCGACCAGAAGGGCTCGTTGTTGTTGAAGGCATCCCAATCGCGCATGAACGGCTCGAACAGCGGCATTTCGGGGGTGTATTGGGGCTGCTCGAGGTGGAACATCAGGCCTTCCGGGGCGAGCACGCGGTATCCCTCGGCAATGATGCGGGGCAGCGCCTGGCCGCTGGTTTCGTGCAGGAACATCGTCGTCTGCACCCAATCGAAATGCCCATTCTCGAACTGCGGCAGGTTTTCCGCATTGGCCTGGATGAAGCGGATGTTGTTTACCCCCAGCGACCGGGCGCGGGCATGGGCGTAGCGCAGCACCGGGGCGGCGGTATCGATGGCGATGACCTCCGCTTGCGGAAACGCCATGGCCAGCGGCAGGGCGGAATGGCCGACGGTGGTGCCGATATCGAGGATGCGGTGGGGGGACCAGTGGGGGCGAGCCTCCTTTGCCCATTCGGCGAGCGCCTGGCCGCCGCCGTCCGAGAGGGCGCCCATGCCGCCGCCGGTGGTGACGAAGATGCCGCAATCGTAGTTGGCGCCGGCGGACACATCGCCCGGCCGCTCCTCGCCGTGATAGCTGCCGGGCATGCAATGGATGTCGACCGCGCGCTGATAGGGGGGGACTGCGACCGAGGGGTCGAGCTCGAGGCCCTCGTAATTGCCCGAGGCGGTGCGGGCGCGGGCGTCGAGATCGTCGAGCTGGCGGAGCACGATGGCGCGGCCGTTCTGCTGGCGCATCTCCATGTTGTTGCGTTTCAGCGCGCTCCAGAAGCGGTGGTACGGGTCCTGGTTCATCGCCTTGCGGACTTCGAAGCGGTCGGCTGGTTCGCGGCCATGGTCGGCGACGAATTTGGGCAGCGCGCGCTTTTCATAGGCGAGGCGGTTGCCGGGGCCGAGCGAGCCGGCGACATGCTTGTTGAGGTTGGCGAGGAAGTTGAAGCGGGCGCGCTCGTCATGGCTCGCTTTCGGGAACACGCCATGCGTGCCGACCATCGAATAGGGGGGTGGGATATCGTCGTGAATCGCCATGATCGGTCTCCGGCTCAGATGATACCCGCTTTTGCGAGTTTTTCGATGACGGCGGCCTGGGTGCGGGCGAAGTGATCGCGGTCGGGGGTTTTCGGCTGGCCGTTTTCGAGCAGCGTGTTGGCGGGTTGCACCGAGCCGGCATAGGCGGCGGCGAACAGCTCGAGCCGCTGGCGGCTGAGATAGTTGGTCATGCCGGGCTTGCGGCGGGCGCGGCGCAGGCCGGTGATGTCGATGTCTGCGAACGCCGTGAAGGTTTCCCCGGCGTTCGATTCGGCGAGGACATTGCCCTTCCAGTCGATGAGCGCCGAATTGCCGTCGGCGGATGCCAGCGGCATGGCGGTGCCGCCGATGCCGGCGGTGTTGGCGCTGACGACATAGGCGAGGTTCTCGAAGGCGCGAGCCCGCCGCGCGATCTGCTTGTGGGTGAGCATCGGCGAGCCGATTTCCGACGAGCAATGGACGAAGACTTCCGCCCCGCGCAGCGCATGGGCACGGGCGATTTCGGGGTAGAGGATTTCCTCGGATGCGATGGCGGCCAGCCGGCCGATCTCGGTAACGGCGACGGGGAAGACGCCATCGAGGCCGTAGATATCGAGATAGCGGTCCCACAGGTCGTGGGGGGTGACGGCGTACAT
>JBBSPR010000189.1:0-5589 GCA_038258615.1 Sphingomonadales bacterium | reverse complement strand
TCGACCTGCAGTCGGGTGTTCATCTCGAGGACGTAGAAGCTGCGATCCGCACCCGCGATGAACTCGACAGTGCCGGCGGAGAAATAGCCGACGTTGCGCGCCAGCGCGACCGCCTGCTCGCCCATCTCGCGGCGCATCTCGGGGGTGACGAAGGGGGAGGGGGCTTCCTCGACCACCTTCTGGTGGCGGCGCTGGATCGAGCAATCGCGCTCGTTGAGATAAAGGATGTTCCCCTGTTGGTCGCCGATGAGCTGGATTTCGATATGGCGAGGCTGCTCGACGAACTTCTCGATGAACAGCCGGTCGTCGCCGAAGCTGGCGAGCGCCTCGCGCTTGACGCTGTCATAGCCTTCGCGGAGCTGGGCCTCGTCCCAGGCAAGCCGCATGCCCTTGCCGCCGCCGCCGGCACTGGCCTTCATCATCACCGGATAGCCGATGTCCGATGCGATGGCTGCTGCATGGTCGACATCATCGATCTCGCCCACGAACCCGGGCACGACGCTCACCCCTGCGGCTTTGGCACGCTTCTTCGATTCGATCTTGTCCCCCATCGCGGCGATGGCGGCGGCGGGCGGGCCGATGAAGGCGATGCCGGCGGCGGTCAGCGCCTCGACAAAGGATGCACGCTCGGAAAGGAAGCCGTAGCCGGGGTGAACGGCTTCGGCGCCGGTCTGTTTGCAAGCCTCGATGATCCTGTCGGCGAGCAGATAGCTTTGTGCTGCGGGCGAGGCGCCGATGTGGACCGCCTCGTCGGCCATCTCCACATGCAATGCTGTGGCATCGGCATCGGAATAGACTGCGACCGTGGCAATGCCCATCGCACGAGCGGAGCGGATGACACGGCAGGCGATCTCGCCGCGAGTGGCAATCAGGATCGTCTTGAACACGCTGCTAACCCCCAAGGCGCTCTTCAGCCGGACTTCATTCACATAGCCGCCTGAAACCATGAGGCAAGCCCCGGCGCCGGGCGGCGCGTCCCGGCGACGCAATCGGTTTTGTCACTCAACGCCATAAAGAAGGATCATTGGTGCCGGTCTCGAACAGGGTGCATCAAGGCGGGGAAGCCGGCATGGCACCCGCCCGTGCCGGCCGGCTTCCGGTCGGCGCCGCACCACCCTGCGGCGCCGGCTCTGTTTCCCGAACTAGCCAAATCAGACAGGAAAAGGCCGGCCACCAATGGTGACCGGCCTTTCTGCTTGTCCTCGAGCAGCGCGGATCAGTTGCCGCGGTCGGCCACGTTGATCGGCATTTGTGCTTCTGCAGCACCGCGCGCGGCCGTGCGGCATGCACGCAGGGCATCAATCTCTTCCTTGGTTCCGAGCGCCACCTGGCCGCACACATTGTTTACAGCAAAGTCGATCCTTCGCTCAAGATCCCGACGCGAACTCGGCGACGCGAGCTCGGACTTGTCATAGAGAATCTTGATCTGCGAGGCTTCAGCCATATCCTGGGCAAGCACAGGGCCGGTGGATACGATGGCGAAGACTGCCGCAAGCGGCAAAAAGACTTTGTTCATGGAAGGATACTCCTACTTCCCTGTGAAAACGATAGGGCTCTCCTCTTCCCGTTTCTGTCGTGAACGCGGGACCAACTGGCTTCCCAATTGCCAGTGATGATATGCTGCACCCGTTTTTTTCGGCCTGCAAGCGAATTGTGTCACACCAGTGTAACAAACAGCCTTTATGCTTTCGCCAAGGCGTTTTTTCGTGCGGTCTGATGAGGGACCTTGGCGGACGACTCGCAGCCGGACGTCAGCCGGGCTTCGCGACCATCAGCCAAGTCGCCGTCACCAGCGGCACCGTGCTCACCAGCCCCCAGGCCAACCACCGGTGCGACAGGGCGCGGTAGCTGGCGGGCACCTCGCCGCCGTTGGCAAAGGCTTTCGCCAGCCGCGCCTGCTTGATCTGGATCGGAACGATCGCCAGCAGCCAGATCATGCCGGCCGCCACGAACAGCAGTTGGCTCCAGAACAGCCAGCCGGCGCCAAGAAGATCGAAATTGCCGCGCAAGGCCATGAAATAGCCGCCGCCCATCGTCAGCACCACGCCCCAGACGGTCATCGACCAGTCGGTGTAGGTCACAAGCTTCTGCGCGAAGGCGAGCACCTGCGGCCGACCGTCACGATCGGCGAAGAACTTCCAGATCGCGGTCACGGTGATGTTGCCCATCAACATCACCACCCCTGTCACATGCAGGAATTTGGCGACCTCATAGATCACAGGAGGTCCTCACAAGGGGATGTTGTCGTGCTTTTTCCACGGGTTGCTGAGCTGCTTGGTGCGGAGCTTGCGCAAGCCAAGTGCTATCCGCCGCCGCGTGTCGCGCGGCATGATCACCTCGTCGATGAAGCCCTTGGCCGCCGCCACGAACGGATTGGCAAAGCGCGCTTCATACTCGGCGGTGCGGGCGGCAATCTCTTCGGCACTCTTGCCGCGGAAAATGATCTCGACCGCCCCCTTGGCGCCCATTACCGCGATCTCGGCGGTGGGCCAGGCATAGTTGAGGTCCCCGCGCAGATGCTTGGAGGCCATCACGTCATAGGCGCCGCCATAGGCCTTGCGGGTGATGACGGTGATCTTGGGCACGGTCGCTTCCGCATAGGCGAACAGCAGCTTGGCACCATGCTTGATGATCCCGCTGTGCTCCTGCGCCACGCCGGGCAGGAAGCCCGGCACATCGACAAAGGTGACGATCGGGATGCTGAAGGCGTCGCAGAAGCGCACGAACCGCCCGGCCTTTTTCGACGAGTTGATGTCGAGGCAGCCCGCCAGCACCATCGGCTGGTTGGCCACGATGCCGACGGTATGCCCTTCGACGCGGGCAAAGCCGCAGAGGATGTTGCCGGCGTGTGCCGGCTGCACCTCGAAGAACGAGCCTTCATCGGCCACCGCGCCGATCAGCTCGTGCATGTCATAGGGCTTGTTCGCCGAATCCGGCACCAGCGTGTCGAGGCTGGGGATCTGCCGCGCCGGATCATCGGCGGTAGGCCGGTGCGGCACGCCGTCGCGGTTGTTGAGCGGCAGGTAATCGAAGAAATCGCGGGTGCGCAGCAGCGCGTCGACATCGTCTTCCATCGCCACATCGGCCACGCCCGAGCGGGTGGTGTGGGTGACAGCACCGCCCAGCTCTTCCTGCGTCACGATCTCGTTGGTCACCGTCTTCACCACATCGGGGCCGGTGACGAACATATAGCTACTGTCCTTCACCATGAAGATGAAGTCGGTCATCGCCGGCGAATAGACCGCACCGCCGGCGCACGGCCCCATGATGAGGCTGATCTGCGGGATGACGCCCGAGGCCAGCACATTGCGCTGGAACACCTCGGCATAGCCGCCGAGCGACGCCACGCCCTCCTGGATGCGCGCCCCGCCGCTGTCGTTTAGGCCGATCACCGGCGCACCCAGCTGCATTGCCATGTCCATGATCTTGCAGATCTTTTGCGCGTGCCGCTCGGAGAGCGAACCGCCGAACACGGTGAAATCCTGCGCGAAAACGAACACCAGCCGGCCGTTGATGGTGCCGCTGCCGGTGACGACGCCGTCACCAGGGATGGTCTGCTCGGCCATGCCGAAATCGACGCAATTATGCTCGACATACATGTCGAGTTCTTCGAACGAACCCGGATCGAGCAGGATATCGAGCCGCTCGCGAGCGGTCAGCCGGCCCTTGGCATGCTGCGCCGCCACGCGCTTCTCGCCGCCGCCAGCGCGTGCTGCTGCCTGCCGCCGCTCAAGCTCCGCCAACACCTGTCGCATCGAAACCCCTCATCCGAACATCGCCGAACGGGACTAGCCGGGGTCACGCGCCAGCACAAGAAAGCGATGCGCCGCCATGAACGCCGCTGCCTTCAGGCCGAGTGCGGCTGCAGCGTCGTCATCGGCACCCCAGTTTTCCGCCGACCATGCCTCGTCCAGCGTCGCGGCCGCCCAGGCCGCTTCGGCGTCGAGCACCCCCTCCACCAGCGCCAGCGCCAGCAGTGCCGAGCCGGAAAGCGGTACCAGCTGCGCACAAGCCGCCAGCCCGAACGGCCCGAGTGCGCCAAGCGCTGCCGCGACGCGTGGCACTGCCGCCGGGGGTTGCTGCACAGGCAGCACGCCGGTGGTGACGACAAATCCGATATCGAAACGCTGCCGTGCCCATGCCAGCACCGGATCCCAGGCGGCGGCCTGCCTTGCCACCAGCGGCGCCGGGCCTTCGGCGCGGTAGCAGAGCAGGTCGCTCCCGGCATAGTCGCCGAGACGCATCGCATGGCCATCGGGATCGGCGGTCATCAGGTCGAGTGCGGCGTTGGCAAGGCCGGTGAGCGGCATGGCCGTGGACATCACCTCGCCGCTGACGGCATCCCAGTCCCCGGCAACGGCCTGTGCAAGGGCACGCGTGGGCAGCAACAGCGGACTGCGCGCCGGCGTGCGCACCGCGCGGCCATCGAGCGCCACGCCGAACGAGCCGTCGCCAAAAACCGCAACCTCGCGCCAGAAGCGCTTCATCGCGGCGGATCCGCCCTTGTTGTCAGCCCGAGCATCTTCGGCCGCACGAACAGCGAGCCGGCGCCAACGAGCAGCAGCAGCACGGCCGCCACGTTCAGCCCCTCCCGCCCCAGGAACACGCCGCCGAACAGCGCTGCCAGCCCGAGCAGCTTGACGCCGAAATACAGGGCAAACCGCTTCTTGGCGGTAGCCGCATCCATGATCGGCCGGTCGGGCGGCAGCGGCGAATTGTCCACCACCCGCAGTTTCGGTTTGCGCTCAGCCATGGAGCAGCTCCCACAAATGCGCGGCATCGCGCGCCACGCCATCGGCGCCTGCGTCGATCAACTCCCCGGCATCATGATAGCCCCAATCGACGCCGACCGCGCGCACGCCGCCGCGCACCCCCATCATCACATCGAACACCGTGTCGCCGATGATCACCGCCTGCGAGGCCTTTGCACCCGCTTCGGCGAGGGCGGCCTTCAACATGCCGGGATGCGGCTTGGAGGGGTGGCGGTCGGCGGTCTGCAAGCTGACGAACAGATGGTCGATGCCATGGTGGGCCAGCGCCAGCGCCAGCCCGCGGTCGCTTTTGCCGGTGGCCACTGCCAGCAGCCAGCCATCGGCGTGCAGCCGTTCGAGCAGCGTGTGCATGCCATCGTACATCGGCTCGGGCTCGAGCCGCATCTCGCCGCGCAGCCGGTGGAAGGCGGTCTTGTAATCGAGCGCCAGCGCTTCCTGCTGCGCCGGTTCGGCACCCGGCAGCAGCACCTGCATCGCCTCGACAAGGCTGAGGCCGACCACCCGCCGCGTCGCATGGTCAGCGGGCGCACGTAGCCCGTGGCGCGCGAAACTCTCGCCCATTGCAAGGATGATATTGCGCTGGCTGTCGATCAGCGTGCCATCGCAATCGAAGACCGCGAGCTTCACCATCCGCGCGTCCGCCGGATCTGGTCCGCACCCGCCGCATCGCCGACGGACTCGAAGGCCGTGACCAGCCGCCGTGCATCGGCCTCGCTGCGGTTCTGGCTCGCCTTGTCGGTGTGGCGCACCGTGTCGATCGTCATGGTGAAGCCGGTGATCGCGCCCATCATCGCTTCGGCGCGGCGGCGTTCCATCT
>JBBSPR010000188.1:0-5598 GCA_038258615.1 Sphingomonadales bacterium | reverse complement strand
TCCGGCCCGAACCCGGTGATCGACGCCATCACCAGCCGCGGGTTGATGGCGCTGCACCGCGCCCAGCCGAACCCCAGCCGCTCCATCGTGCCGGGCCGGAAATTCTCGACCAGCACATCGGCCCAGCCGATCAGCCGCTCCAGCAACGCCGCCCCTTCCGCCGTCTTCACATCCGCCACCACCCCCCGCTTGCCACGATTCACGGCGATGAACATCGCCGACACATCGCCCCCTTCCACAACAGTTTTGCGCGGCCCCATCCCCCGCACCGGGTCCCCCGCCGGGCTTTCCAGCTTCACCACATCCGCGCCCTGATCGGCGAGCATCGCCACAGCCATCGGCCCGGACACGATCTGCGAAAGATCGAGCACCTTCACGCCATCGAGTGGCCCGCTCATCCCCCCGCTCACCCGCCCGCTCATGCCCCCGCTCACCCGCGAATATCCCGCCCCCGCGTTTCGGGAAGCCAGATCGCGCTCACGATGAGCGCCATCAGCACCACCCCGAAGGTATACCAAAGCCCGGCATAGGCATCCCCGGTGCGCACCACGATGTATTGCGAGATCACCGGCAAAAACCCTCCGAAATACCCTGTCCCGATATGGTAGGGGATGCTCATCGACGTGTAGCGCACACGCGCCGGAAACAGCTCCACCAGGATCGCCGCCACCTGCCCATAGGTCATCGCGGAAAGCCCCACCATCAGCGCCACCGCCAGCACCACCACCAGCCCGTTCACCCGCGCCGGATCGGCCTTGTCCGGGTAGCCGGCCGCCCCCAGCGCCGCCGTCCAGCGGTCTGCATCGAAGCCCTCGATGCGCACCGACCCCACCCGCAGTGCCACGCCCGCCGCCGGCTCCTTCGCATGGTCGATCCCGCCCTTGGAGAGGAACGCCAGCCCCCTTGCACATTCGGTCTCGGGCTTGCCGAACACACTATAGTCGCATTCCGGCAGCTCGATCGTCACCGGGTTCGCCGCCACCGCCTCGCCGAGTGCCGGGTTCGCCGCATCGCCCATCATCCGGAACAGCGGGAAGATCAGCACAAGCGTCAGCGCATAGCCGAGCAGCAGCAGCTTCTTGCGCCCGATCCGATCGGACACCCAGCCAAACACCACATAAAGCGGCGCCGCAATCGTGGCACCAATGGCCATGAACACCAGCGCCTGCGTCTCCGGGATCCGCGCCGTCCCCTGCAAAAAATACAGCGTGCCGAACTGCGAGGTGTAATAAATCACCGTCAACCCCGCCGCGA
This sequence comes from Sphingomonadales bacterium, assembly GCA_038258615.1. Taxonomy (GTDB): domain Bacteria; phylum Pseudomonadota; class Alphaproteobacteria; order Sphingomonadales; family Sphingomonadaceae; genus Sandarakinorhabdus. Next base: position 4,344 of record JBBSPR010000188.1, on the reverse strand, counting down.
CGCCGAACAGCGCCACGAAGATGTTGCCGATGTTGGCGCGGTCCGAAAAACTCTCCACAATCGGGTTCTTCGACGTCGTCCCCGCTTCTTTCATCGCCTTGAACACCGGGCTTTCGGAAAGCTTCAGCCGGATCCAAAGCGAAATGCCGAGCAACAGCAGGGACAGCAAAAACGGCACCCGCCACCCCCAGGCCGCGAACTCATCCTCGGGAATGATCTGCCGCGTCCCCAGCACCACGCCGATCGCCAGCAAAAACCCGCCCGCCACCGACGCCTGGATCCAGCTCGTATACTGCCCGCGCTTGTCCACCGGCGCATGCTCGGCGACATAAATCGCCGCGCCGCCATATTCGCCGCCAAGTGCGAGCCCCTGCAACGTCCGCAGCAACAGCAACAGCAGCGGTGCTGCAATCCCCGCCTGCGCCTGCGTCGGCAGCACGCCGATGGCAGCCGTCGCCAATCCCATCAGCGAGATCGTCACCAGAAACGTGTACTTCCGCCCGATCCTGTCCCCGAAATAGCCGAACAGCACCGCCCCCAGCGGCCGGAAGAAAAACCCGATGGCAAAGGCGCCGAGCGAGAACAGCAGCTCGGTGGTAGGATTGCCGGTGGTGAAGAACAGCTTGCCGAGCAGCGACGCCAATATGCCGTAGATGAAGAAATCATACCATTCGAACACCGTGCCCAGCGCCGAGGCAACGATCACCAACCGGTCCCGCTTCGGATCGAGCGCCACTCCCCCCAACTCAGCCAATCACCCTCTCCCCGCCACGGACCCTCTCCCCGAAAGTCCGGACAAAGGTCTAGCGCCCTGCGCAATTCCCGCAAGCCTCCCTCCCCCCTGCGGGGAGGGCGACTCGCACACCTTGGTGCGAGCGGGGTGGGGGTATCCCTTCAATCCGGACACAATCGGCCCTATCGTCCCCCCATGCGCCCCCTTCTCCTCGCCCTGCTGCTCACCAGCGCCGCCAACGCCCAGGACGTCCGTCTCACCGGCACCATCACCGACGCCGACCACCAAAGCTACCAGACCCACAGCTTCGACGTGCCCGCCGGAGTTGCCCGCGTCGATATCGAGTTCACCCGCACCCCCGAGCCCGGCATCACCATCGATCTCGGCCTTCTCGAAGGCCAAGGCGTGCGCGGCTGGTCCGGCAGCAACAAGCAGCGCTTCAGCATCGGCCTCGCCGAGGCGACCCCGTCCTATACCCCCGGCCCCGTCGCCGGCCGCCGCATGGCGCTGGCGCTGGGCATCCCCAACGCCCGCACCGGCGCCGAAACGCGCTGGACCGCCGACATCAGCTTCGACCGCACGCCCGCCACGCCCCCGCCGCCGCCACCATCCTTCACCCTGCCGCCCTCAACCCCCGGTTGGCTGCGCGGCGAGCTGCACGCCCACAGCACCCATTCCGATGGCGCTCGCCCCATCGAAACCAGCCTGCAAGCCGCCCGCACTGCCGGCCTCGATTTCATCAGCCTCACCGAGCACAACGCCGTCTCGCAAGCCGATGCCCTCGCCCGCCTCCAGCCCGACTATCCCGAACTCGTGTTTCTTCCAGGCCAGGAGATCACCACCTTCAACGGCCACGCCAATCTGTTCGGCAGCACCACCCCCGCCCCCTTCATGGCCGCCGACTGGCCGCAGTCACTTCCTCCCGGCCTGCTCAGCATCAACCACCCCGCCCTGCCCTCAGGCGAAATCTGCATGGGCTGCGGCTGGACCCAGCCCGTGCCGGAACGCGCCACCCTCGCCGAAGCCGTCAACGGCAGCGCCATCGCGGCAGCCGGCGGGCTCATCGAAACCCCCATCTCCGCCCTGCCCTGGTGGGATGCCCAACTCGCAGCCGGCAAGCGCCTCATCGCCATCGGCGGGTCGGACAATCACGACGCCAGCCTGGCTCCGCCCGACCCACGCGCCATCGGCCATGTCACCACAATCGTCTGGGCCGAAGCCCGCACCCCCGCCGCCCTGCTCAAGGGCCTCGAATCCGGCCGCGCCTTCATCCAGATCGGGGGCCCACCACGCCTGCTCGACATGCGCGCCGGCACCGCCACTATGGGGAGCACCGCCCCCGCCGGCACCGCTCTCACCCTCACCGTCACCGACTGCGCAGGCTGCACCGCCGAGCTGATCCATCAAGCCAAGGTCATCGCGACCCTCCCGGTCGCCGACGCACCACTCAGCTTCACCCCGCCGGAAACCCTCACCGGCCCCATCCGCGCGCAAATCCGCGACAGCCGCGGTCAGCTCACCCTGATCGGCAACCCCATCTGGTATCACCCTCCCTCCCCCCCTCCCTCCCCCTTGCGGGGAGGGACCGGCGCGAAGCGCCAGGGTGGGGGTCCCGCCCCCGCAAGAAAGGGCCCTACAGCCTCGCCACCAGCCCCTGCCGCGGATCGATCTCACCCCTGACCAGCGCCCCCCACGCCGGTAGCACCGCCTCGGCCCCTTCAGCCTCGCGCACCTCCAGCCAGCCCAGCGACCCGGCAAACAGCGCCCAGGCCGCCCCCAGCCGCTCCTCGAACCCCGCCGGCCCCCATTCCTGCACCCGCTCGGCAATCACCGTCGGCGCAAAAAAGAACTGCGGCTGCGGCCCCGGCAACAGGTCGGCCGCCAGCACGTCCCAATGCGTATCCCCCACCACATGGCTCGCCACCAGCCGGTCCCCCAGCGCGCGGTGCACGGCCGCCCGCACCACGCCATTCCCCGCCATGTCGACCAGCGCCACCGGCGTCGCCTCGCCGTCAAGCGCCCCGCTCTGCTCATAAGGCAGAATCAGGTTGAAATACCCCGTCGCCTCGCAGAACCCCGCATTCGCCGCCGACGTCAGCCCGATCACCCGCGCCCCGCGCGCCTTGGCAAGCGCCGCCAGCCCCAGTGCAGTCTTGCTCGATGCTGAGGCCAGCACCAGCGTCCCCGGCCCCTCCGCCAGCATCGCCTCGAGCGCAAACGCGGTCGTGAACAGCGGCCGAAACAACGCCTGCACCGCCTCGCTCCCCATCGCATCATCGGCAGGCACATAGCGATTATACACCGCCGCCAGCTTCGCCCGGTGCTCCACAACATCGTCGAACCCGCGCGCCGACACTTTGCCCGGCCGCACCACCGCATGGCTCGCCATCGGCCAATAACCATAGAAGCGGGCGCCCACCTCAACCCCATCGGCGCGACTCTCCACCACCCGCGCAAACCCCCAGACCGGCACCACCCCCTTGCCCTCGGGCGCCGGCCAGAAATTCCAATACTGGAAGTCCACCCCATGCACCGCATAGGTCACATTGTTTGCCGTCATCGAAAAAAGCTCGATCGCCAGCAGCGCCTCACCCTCGGCCAACGCCACCTCGCGCTCCACCGCCACGCCGTCGCCAATCGCATCGCGCCGCACCTGAATCTCGATCATCATCATCTCCCCGATTTTGCCGCCATCCTCGCACGCCCTTGCCGCCCCCGCCAACCCCTGCCACTTGGCCGCGATGCGCTTCCTTATCGCCCCGATAACAGCTGTCGCCGTGCTCGCCCTCGCCAGCCAGATCAGCTTCCCCCTCGGCCCTGTCCCGCTCAGCCTGCAGTCGCTCGCCGTGCTCGTCATCGGCGTCTGGCTGGGCCCCCGCCTCGGCTCCGCCGCCGTCGTCGTCTGGCTGGCACTCGCTGCCGCCGGCCTTCCCGTCCTCGCCGAAGGCAAGTCCGGCCTCGGCGGCCCCACGCTGGGCTTCCTCCTCGCCATGCCCTTCGCCGCCGCCCTCGCCGGCCGCTGGCCCCGCTTCCCCACCATGCTCGCAGCCCACGCCCTCATCCTTGTCGCCGGCTGGGGCTGGCTCGCCACCCTCATCGGCCCCCAGAAAGCCCTGTCCGCCGGCGTCCTCCCCTTCCTCCCCGGCGCCCTCATCAAGTCGCTGCTTGCCGCAGCCTTCGCCGCCCGCTTGCGCAAAGCCCCGCAATCCGCCAACCAAAGCCGATGATCCGCACAGCCGCCCTCGCCCTCCTCCTGAGCACCCCCAGCATGGCCGCCAGCGCCCCCCCACTCACCCTCGAACGCGTCTTCGCCAACGCGGCACTCGCCGGCAGCACCCCGCGCGCCCTCACCATCGCGCCCGATGGTAAGCACATCGCCTGGCTCAAGCCCCGCGCCTCCGACGCGCTCCGCTATGATCTCTGGCTGCGCGATACCGCCACCGGCACCGAGCGCCTCCTCGCCGACAGCGAAGCCCTCTCCCCCGCCCCCCCCCCCCTCGCCCAAGCCCACAAGATGCGCCGCGAGCGCCAGCCCAACGCCCGCCACCCCGCCAGCGGCGCCAAACAGAGGAACACCCACCCCCCCACCAGCCACGTCCCCCACCAACGCG
>JBBSPR010000187.1:0-5657 GCA_038258615.1 Sphingomonadales bacterium | reverse complement strand
TGGTCAGCAACACCCCCGGCGTGGCACTCGGCATCCTCACCGCCGACTGCGCTCCCATCCTCTTCCATGACGCGAAGGCCAAGGTGATCGGCGCCGCCCACAGCGGCTGGAAAGGCACCCTCGGCAACATCGCCGCCGCCACTGTCAACGCCATGGTCGCCCTCGGCGCCAACCCCGAGCGCATCACCGCCGCCATCGGCCCCTGCATCCAGCGCGCCAGCTATGAGGTGGACGACGCCTTCCGCGACCGCTTCCTCGCGCAAGACCCCGAATTCGCGCACTTCTTCACCCAGGGCCGCCCCGGCCACGCCCATTTCGACATGCCCGGCCTCATCGCCCTCAGCCTTGCAAGCACCGGCGTCCGCACCATCATCACCACCGGCCACGACACGCTCGCCGACCCCGACCTCTGGTTCAGCTACCGCCGCACCACCCACCGCGCCGAGCCCGATTATGGGCGCCAGATCTCCTTGATCGCCCTCGCTAGCGCATGAGCCATGCCGGCCAGACGAGCATCGCCAACGCCATCGCCACCATCATCAGATTCTCGGTCAGCGAAACAAAACCCAGCGGCACGTTCGAATTGCCCCCCACGCACGCACATTTGAGCTCGCGCTTCTGCACATACACCGCGTTGATCACCGACACCGCGCCAACACCGCCGATGAACAACGCCACCGGAACCGACAGCCACGGCAGCACGCCGCCAAGCATCAGCACCCCGGCCAGCGCTTCCGCAAAGGGATAGACATAGGCATAGGGCACCCAGCGCCGCGCCAGCAGATCATAGCCCAGGAACATCGTCGCAAAGCTCTCGAGGTCCTGCAGCTTCTGCACCGCCAGAATGCACATCGCGATCGCGATGAACCACCCCGGCGTCCGCAGCGTCAGGACCGCGCCGCCCACGGCCCATGTCACCGCAACCGCCATCGCCGCCGCCATCGCGAAGATCGCGATCACCGGCCGGTAGCTGGTGGCATCGGGGTCCGCGACCGGTTTGCCGAGGAAGCGCCGCACATCGTCATGCCCACCGATCCGCACGCCGTCGATGAACGTCTGCGGCGTCGTCTTCACATCATGCTCGGCCTTGAAAGCATCGGTTTCGGCACGCGTCGTCAGCCAGCGGTCGTCGACCTCATAGCCGGCGCGGTCCAGCAGATAACGGCTCTTGATGCCATAGGGACAGACATGGTCGTCAGTCACCATCCGGTAGAGCGTTGCTGTCCTTGCTGTGGTCATGCGTGGCCTGCGAATCCTTGCGTTTCGCCGATCATCGCACAGCCAGCGTGAGTCTCAGCTTAAGCGCTACTCCCCGAAGCCGCGCGGTGCCGGTGACACCACATTGAACTGTCCCTCGCCGATCTGCTCCACCTCGAGCGCGCGTTGTGCCACCCGGCTGCCGGCAAAGCGGAAAGCGCCGTCGATGCCGGCAAAGCCCTGCCGGCTGTCGAGCGCATCGGTCGGGAACGGCGCATCGATCGTCCAGCGGCCGGCGATCGAATTGACCAGCAGCACGGCATCATAGCCAAGGCTCGCCAGCCGCGACGGCGTGCTGTTGTAGCGGGCGCGGTAGCGTGTCGACAGCGTGCGGAAGTTGCCATCGGGCACCGTGGCGAACAACGCCCCCTTCATCGCCGCCGCGCGCGCCAGCCCCGGCTCGTTGTTCCAGAGCTCGGTGCCCAGCAGCGTCACCGTACCCGGCGCGGCACCGAAGCGGCTGAGCGCGGGCAAAAATTGCGCCGAGTTGCTGCCCGAATCGGCAATGAGCAACGCCTGGAACGGCACCGGCGCCAGTTGCTGCGTATTGGCACGGCTGCGCGCATCGAACGCCGTCACCGTGCGCACCGCGGCCCCCAGCTTCGCCGGCTCGCGCGTATAGCTCGCCACCGCCGTGGTCCGGCCGCCAGCCGATTCCACCGCCCGCACGAACGCCGTCTGCGCCCGCTGGCCATAGGTCCCCGCCGGCACCAGTGCAGCAAAGCGCTCCACCCCGCGGCTGCGCGCATAGGCCACCACTCGCGCAATCGCCTGCTCCGGCTGAAAGCCCAAAATCCACACATTGCCGCCCGCCACCGACACATCGTTGGAGAACGAGATCACCGGCACCTGCCGCGCGACCGCCTGTGCCGCCACCGCGCGCACATCGCCGGCCAGCAGGGGCCCCAAAATCAGCCCCGCCCCTTCCGCCAGCGCACGCGACGCCGCCTGCGAAGCCCCCGGCGCCGTATCATAAACGCGCAGATTGATCTGCGCGTTGCCAAGGTCCACCAGCGCCATGCTCGCGGCATTGGCGATCGATTGCCCCACCGGGGCATTGGCGCCGGTCAGCGGCACCAGCAGCGCCACACGGTTCTGCTGCGCTTCGGGCAGCGGCAGCTGGGTTACCGGCGGTGGTGCCGTCACCACCGGCGGCGGCGGCGGCGCGCTGGTCGCCGGCCGCCGCTGCTGCGGCGCGCAAGCAGCCACCAGCAAGGTCAGCCCCAGTCCGAGGCCCCGCCACACTTGCAGGCCATGGGGAGAAAGCGCCAAGGTACGCATATGCACAGTCCTAACCAGTTCGAAGGCGCTCACGCACCGCTGTCTGCCAATCTCGAACCGGGCCTCTACATCGTCGCCACCCCGATCGGCAACCGGGGGGATATCACCCGCCGCGCAGCCGCCGTGCTCGCCGCCGCCAGCGTCATCGCCGCCGAAGATACCCGCGTCACCGCCAAGCTGCTCGCTCACCTCGGGCTCAAGGTGCCGATGCAGGCCTATCACGATCATTCCGCCGAGCATGTCCGCCCCGCGCTCATCGCCCGTGCCGCGCACGAGGTGGTGGCGCTGGTCAGCGATGCCGGCACCCCGCTCATCTCCGATCCCGGCTACAAGCTGGTGCGCGATGCCCGCGCTGCCGGGGTACGCGTCGTCACCTTGCCCGGCCCTTGTGCGGCCGTCGCCGCCCTCACCCTGTCCGGCCTGCCGACCGATCGCTTCCTGTTCGCCGGCTTCCTGCCCGCCAAGGCCGGCGCCCGCGCCACAGCCATCGCCGAGCTGGCCGATGTGCGCGCCACGCTGGTGCTCTACGAATCCGGCCCGCGCCTCGCCGAGGCACTTGCCGCCCTGGCAGAAGGCCTCGGCCCCCGCCCCGCCGCCATTTCGCGCGAGATCACCAAGCGCTTCGAGGAAACCCTCACCGGCACCCTCCCCGAGCTTGCCGCCGCTATCGCCGAACATCCCCGAAAGGGCGAGATCGTCATCACCATAGGCCCGCCGCTCGCCGCCGAAATACCCGACGAGGCCACCCTCGATGCCGCCCTCGAAGCCGCCCTCGCCACTGCAACGCTCAAGACTGCGGTCGCCGAAGTCACGGCCGCCCTAGGCCTCCCCCGCGCCCAGGTCTATGCCCGCGCACTGGCGCTCAAACGCTGATGTCACGGCGCTGATGCCAAAGCCCGGTGCCCGCCAGCGCGCCGAACGGCGCGGCCGCTGGGCCGAGGCGCTGGCCGCGCTGTATCTGCAGGCCAAGGGCTATCGCATCCTCGCGCGGCGCGTCCGCACCCGCGTCGGCGAGGTCGATATCGTGGCGCGGCAGGGGGATACGCTGGTGTTTGTCGAGGTCAAGCTTCGATCCACTCTCGACTCCGGGCATCAGGCGCTGCATCCTGCCGCCCGGCAACGCATCGATGCCGCCGCCAGGGTGCTCACCCCGCGCTATCTCGGCGCCTGCACCACCACGCGGATCGATGCCATTCTGGTCAGGCCATGGGGGTGGCCGCAACATCTTATCGCCGCATGGCGGGAGACGGGACGATGGACGTAAGGACGACCGGGGAACTGAACGCACTCGGCCTGGTGGACGATGCGGACATCGATCTTGTCGAAGCCGCCATCGCCCTCGCCGTCGCCGACCGGCCGACGGCCGACCCCAGCCGCCTGCGCCGCCTCGTCACCGGCTGGGCCATTGCCCTGCAGCGCGATCCCGAGCCCGTCTCGGCCAATGGCCGCGCCCGGCGGCTCGCCAGCCTGATCGCCGGCGAAGCCGGCCTGTCCGGCGCCACCGAAGATTACGACAACCCGCTCAACTGCGATCTCATCGCCGTGGTCGAGCGCCAGCGCGGCCTGCCCGTGGCGCTGTCCCTGCTCTATGTGGCCCTCGCCCGCCGCCTCGGCTGGAAGGCCGATGCCCTCAACCTGCCCGGCCATGTCATCGTCGAGGTCAAGGCCGGCGTCGATTCCGCCCTCATCGATGCCTTCGACCATGGCACCGTCATCACCCGCGAGCGTGCCCTCGCCATCGCCCGCAGCGCCGGCGGCGAGCCCTCGCCGCGCTTCGAGCCGATGAGCAACCGCCATGTCCTCATCCGCCTCATCACCAACCAGGCCAGCCGCGCGCGCTCCACCGGAGACATCCGCCGCGCCCTCGGCCTCTACGAGCGCATGACCCAGGTCGCGCCGCGCATGGCGAGCCTGTGGTGGGAGCGCGCCCGCCTCGAACAGATGATCGGCTACAACACCGCCGCCCGGGCTAGCCTCACCGCCATGCTCGAAACCACCCACGACCAGGGCCTCACCCGCCGCATCAAGGCCGCACTTGCCGCCGTCGCGCGCTCCGACAGCTAGGAATTCCGAATGTCACTGCGCGTCGCGGTCCAGATGGACCCGATCGAAACCATCAATGTCGGCGGCGATTCGAGCTTCGCGCTGATGCTGGAAGCACAGGCACGCGGCCACAGCCTCCACCATTATCTTGCAACCGGCCTCTCCGCCGAAAGCGGCCGCGTGCGCACGACCGCGCGTCCCCTCAGCGTGCAGCGCGAGCCCGGCCGACATTTCGAATGGCTAGGCGAAGCTGCAACGCTCGACCTCGCCGACGATGTCGATGTCGTGCTCATGCGGCAGGATCCGCCCTTCGACATGGGCTACATCACCGCCACCCATCTCCTCGAGATGGTCAGCGACCGCACGCTGGTGGTCAACGATCCCGCCGAAGTCCGCAACGCGCCCGAAAAGCTGTTCGTGTTGCGTTACCCGGATCTCATGCCCCCCACGCTCGTCACGCGCAGCCTCGCCGAAGCGATGGACTTCCGCGCCCGCCACGGCGCCATCGTCGTCAAGCCGCTCTACGGCAACGCCGGCGCCGCCGTGTTCCTCATCGACAAGACCGACGGCAATCTCCCCGCCCTTGTCGAGTTGTTCGGCAGCGTCTGGAACGAGCCCTTCATGGTGCAGGCCTTCCTCCCGGACGTGGCGCTGGGAGACAAGCGCATCGTGCTGGTGGACGGCGTGCCGACGGGCGCCATCAACCGCCTCCCCAAATCGGGCGAAATCCGCTCCAACCTCGCCGCCGGCGGCAGCGCCCAGGCTACCGACCTCACCCCGCGCGAAGCCGAGATCTGCGCCCGCATCGGCCCGGACCTCGCCGCACGCGGCCTCATCTTCGTCGGCATCGACGTCATCGCCGGCTATCTCACAGAGATCAACGTCACCTCCCCCACCGGCATTGTCGCCATCGATCGCTTCAACAACACCAACACCCCCGGCCTGATCTGGGATGCTATCGAACGCCGGGTCTCGGCGCGACAGGAATAGGACCTCCGGCTGGGGGGGGCGGCGGCCCCCCCCCCCCCCATGGGGGGGGGCGGCGGCCCACCACGACCCAGGCCGGGGGAGCCAGC
>JBBSPR010000186.1:0-5673 GCA_038258615.1 Sphingomonadales bacterium | reverse complement strand
CGGGGTCTGGGGCCTGCGGCCCCAGCCGCCGGAGGCTTAACCCAAGGCCGCTGTTGCTGCCTCGAACCAGCCGCGCGTCTCTTCCGGAAGGGCATCGCCCAGTTCCGCGCGGACGCGGGCGTGGTAGGTGTCGATCCAGGCGATTTCGTGCGCGCTGAGCAGGCTGGGGTCGATCAGGTCGCGGTCGAGGGGGGCGAGGGTGAGTTCGCGGAAGCGGAGCATGGGCTTTTCGGCGCCGGGGACATCGGCTTCCTCGATGAGGACGAGGTTCTCGATGCGGATGCCATAGGCGCCGGTCTTGTAATAGCCGGGCTCGTTGGAGAGGATCATGCCGGCCACCAGCGGCTCGTCGCTGCCGGCATAGGCGGCGGAGCTGGCGATGCGCTGCGGGCCTTCATGGACTGCGAGATAGCTGCCGACGCCGTGCCCGGTGCCGTGCGCATAATCGAGGCCGGCGGCCCAGAGCGGGGCGCGGGCGAGCGAATCGAGCTGGCCGCCGCGGGTGCCGGCGGGGAAGACGGCGGTGGCGAGCGCGATATGGCCCTTGAGGACGCGGGTGTACCGATCCTGCATTTCCGCACTCGGGGTGCCGATGGCGAGGGTGCGGGTGACATCGGTGGTGCCGTCGCGATACTGGCCGCCGGAATCGACGAGGTAGAGGCTGCCGTCCTCGAGCGGCCGGCAGGTTTCCGGGCTCGAGCGATAGTGGACAATGGCGCCATTGGGGCCGCTGCCCGAGATGGTGTCGAAGCTCAGGTCTTCGAGCATGTTGGTTTCGCGGCGGAAGGACAGCAGCTGGTCCGAGGCGGAAAGCTCGTCCTCGGCACCCGGCGGCTGCGCCTTGACCCAGTGGAGGAAGCGGGTGAGGGCGGCGCCATCGCGGCGGTGGGCGGCCTGGGTGCCGGCGATTTCGGTGGCGTTCTTGATGGCCTTGGGGAGCACGCACGGGTCCCGGCCTTCGATGATTTTGGCACCACCGGCTTCGAGGGCGTTGAAGATGCCGGCAACGCCCGAGGCGGGATCGACCTGCACGCGCTTGCCTGTGAGCGTGGCGAGGTGCGCGGCGAAGGCGCTGCGATCATGGGTGCGGACGTCCTGCCCCAGATGATCACGCACGGCGGGGGTGATTTTTTCAGGCGCGGTGAACAGGTCGACGCTGGCATCGGCGTGGAGGAGCGCGAAGGCGAGGGCGACGGGGGTGTGATCGACGTCGCGGCCGCGGATGTTGAGCGCCCAAGCGATCGAATCGAGTGCGGAGACGACGGCGCAGTCGATCTTGCGATCACGCAGGGTGGCGGCGAGGGCGGCGCGCTTGTCGGCGCTGCTGCGGCCGGCGAACTGGTCGGCATGGACTTCGACCGGGGCAAGCGAGGGGGCGGGTTGGTCTGGCCAGATGGCATCGATGGGATTGGCTTCGGTGGCGACGAGCTCGGCGCCGCGCGCGGCGAGGGCGGCGGCAGTGGTGCGCGCCCAGCTGCGGGTGTGGAGCCATGGGTCGTGGCCGATCTTTGCGCCGGCGGGGGCATGGGCGGCGAGCCAATCGGTGGCGCTGGTGGCGGGGATATCCTGATATTCGAAGAGATCGCCATCGACCTGGGCGCGGACTTGGATCGTGTAGCGGCCATCGGTGAAGATGGCGGCACGGTCTGCCAGAACGGCGGCATGGCCGGCGGAGCCCTGGAAGCCGCTGAGCCAGGCGAGGCGCTGGGCATAGCTGCCGACATATTCGCTCATGTGCTCATCGGTGAGCGGCACGACGAAGCCGGCGAGCCCGCGCGCTGCAAGTTCGGTGCGGAGGGCTGCGAGACGGGCGGCATGAGGCGACATCGGGATTCCTGCTTTGGCTATCGTGTGGGGGCAGCATAGGGATAGATGCGGGGCGATACCAGTTGACGGGCGTGAGCCCGAAAGGACACGGATGACTGACTTGACCATTCCCCCCCTGGCGCCGCAGCGCTCGAATGTGCGCGAGTATCATGGCGAAACGCTTGAAGATCCGTGGTTCTGGCTCAAGGATCCGGGTTATCCGACGGTGACCGACCCGGACGTGCTCGGCTATCTGGAGGCGGAGAATCGCTGGTTCGAGGCGGGGATGGCGCCGCTGCGGCCGCTGGTGGACACGCTGTTCGAGGAGCTGAAGGGGCGCGTGACGCCCGACGAGAGCAGCGTGCCGGTGCGCGAGGGCGGCCATGAATATTGGTGGGCGTTCGAGCCGGGCGGGCAGTATCGGCAATGGTGGCGGCGGCCGGTTGCCGAGAATGGGGGCGGCGGGGCTGACGAGTTGATCCTCTCCGAACCTGCGCTGGCGGAGGGCAAGGCGTATTTCCGGCTGGCGGGCATCAGCGCCAGCCCCGATGGGCGGCTGCTGGCCTATGCCTTTGATGACAATGGCTCGGAGCGGTTCACGCTCAAGGTGCGAGATCTGGCGAGCGGCGCGGATATGGCGACGGTGGCGACCACAAGCATCGGCGTGCCGGTGTGGACGGCGGATTCGACCGGGCTGGCCTGGACCGAGGTGAACGAGAATTGGCGGAGCTTCCGGGTGGCGCTGCACCGGCTGGGGGGCGGAGACGACACCACGCTTTACGAGGAGTCGGACCCCGGCTTTTCGGTGGGGGTCGGCAAGTCGCAGGATGGCAACTGGCTGATCATTGCGGCCGGGGACAAGGTGACGAGCGAGGTGCGGCTGTTGCCGGCGGGCGATCCGCTTGCGCCGCTGCGGCTGGTGCGGGCGCGGCAGGTGGGGCTGGAATATGATGTCGATGTGCGCGGGGACACGCTGTTCGTGCGCGCCAATGACACGCATCCGAATTTTCGGGTGGCCACGGCGACGGTGGCAGCGCCCGGCGAATGGACGACACTGATCGAAGGGAGCGACACGGATTATATCCAGGGGATCAGCGCCTTCACTTCCTTTCTGGCGGTGAGTGGCCGCGAGGCGGGGCTCGACCAGGTGTGGCTGCATTTTGGGGATGGGCGGACCCAGCGGATCGCGTTTCCCGAAGCCAGCTATTCGGCGCGGATCGGCGACAATCGCGAGGCGGACGCGCCGCTGCTGCGGCTGGGCTATAGCTCGATGGTGACGCCTTCGAGCGTGTTCGACTATGAGGTGGCGACGGCCATGCTGCATATCCGCAAGGTGCAGCAGGTGGCCTCGGGCTATGACGCCAACCTATACGCGACCGAACGGCTGATGATCGCCGCGCGCGACGGGGTGCTGGTGCCGGTGTCGCTTGTGTATCGCAAGGACTGGGACCGCACGCGGCTGCACCTCTATGGCTATGGCGCTTATGGCATCGCGATTCCGCCGGGGTTTTCCGCCAGCCGGCTCAGCCTGCTCGACCGCGGGCTGGGCTATGCGATTGCGCATGTGCGCGGCGGCGATGACCTGGGGCACCAATGGTATCTCGATGGCAAGCTGGAGAAGCGCACCAATGCCTTCACCGACTTCATCGATGTAGCGCGCGGGCTGGTGGCGCTGGGGTATGCCGCGCTCGCGCAGATTTCGGCGAGCGGTGGCTCGGCCGGGGGCGAGCTGATGGGGGTGGTGATCAACGAGGCACCCGAGCTGTGGTCGGCGGTGGTGGCGGATGTGCCGTTCGTCGATGTGCTCAACACCATGCTCGATGACAGCCTGCCGCTCACACCCGGCGAATGGCCCGAATGGGGCAACCCGATCATCGACAAGGCGGCGTATGACCTTATCCGCAGCTATTCGCCCTATGACCAGGTGAAGCGCCAAGACTATCCGCCGCTGCTGGTGACCGCGGGGCTCAACGATCCGCGCGTGACCTATTGGGAGCCGGCGAAATGGGTGGCGAAGCTGCGCACACGCAAGACCGATGCCAACCCGCTGTATCTGAAGACCAACATGGGGGCGGGGCACGGCGGCAAGTCCGGGCGGTTTGCAGCTTTGGAAGAGACGGCGGAGGAGTTTGCCTTCATCCTCAGTGCGTCTCGCCTCGCCTGATGCCGCCGCCGGCCGACCGCAACGCCTTCAGCCTGACGCTGCGTGCCGAGGCGGCCGACATCGACGAGCTGGGGCATGTTAACAACGCCGTGTATCTGCGCTGGGTGCAGGCGGTGGCGGTGGCCCACTGGCAGGCGGTGGCGGCGCCCGAACACCGCGACCGCTTCATCTGGGTGGTGAGCCGCCACGAGATCGACTATCGCGCCGCCGTGCTGGAGGGCGAAACCGTGGTGGCGACGACCTGGGTGGGGACGCCGAGCGGCGCGCGCTTCGACCGGCATGTGGAGATCGTCGGCGAGGACGGCAAGCTGCGGGCACGGGCGCTGACGATCTGGGCGCTGCTCGATGCGGAAACGCGGCGGCTGTTGCGGGTGCCGGGGGAGGTGGCGGCGCCGTTTTTGACGTCGGGCCGGGGGGTTTGGAGAAGGGCCTCCGGCGTCTGGGGCCGTGGGCCCCAGACCCCGTGAGGGCGTAGGCTCATTTAACGTGAAGGGCCGTAATTGGGTGGAAAGCGGACGTGAGATTAAAACTACTGCCCTCCAGTTCGATCCTCAGAAGAGCGCTGTAGCCAGATGCCGGGCAATCCAAGCCGCTCCTTGGCGAGGCCTGACCGATGGCAATGATCGACAAATCGGCGAATGCGCTCGGCAGTGAAGTCGAATGGAAGTTCCACATATATGTGGACGGTGCGGCGTCCCGACAGGCTGATGATGTTCAATCCCAGCGATCGGAGGAAGAAAATCGTGCGCCATCGCCGCTGAGCGTTTACGATGAAGCGGAGCGAGGAAGGAACCTGACCGCCTCGGCGCGGATAGCCCCACTCGTTGCCATAAAGAACCTTCTGCCGCCAACCATCGCTTCGCCGATAGCCATACTCTGGCTTCCAATTCGGCTTCGTGTCAGTTCTTCTTCCCACCTCTCCCCTATACCCGGAGCCTCGATGTCCGGTAGTGGGTGTTTGCGGACATTCCCTCGATTGCCATGTCGAACGTCCGAGATTGGGTGGGAAGCGGTCTAGCGGCTTTTGGGCGAAGTCACCTTCTAATTGGACCTACTAGCGACCCGCTCTCCGATCGAAATGCCGCTTCGTTCGCCAGCCAAGCCACAGGGCGACCAACGCACTCGCTAGCAAGCATAGGTCGAAAGCTATGCCCGCGCGATCAACATCGCCCGGCCGACCTTCCGGCGCGACGACGAAGAACACGGCAACGAAATAGAGCACCAGAAAGGAGGTTGCTGCGACGAAGAAGCCGGACGCGATAGCGCCCGCCTTCACACCCTTGTAGCTGCCTGACGCCATGCGCCGAAGCTGAACCAACGTCGGCTTTGTGGCAACCGTCAATCACCGCCCTGCGACCGGGAATGGGCGTTAGCGGTCATTCCCAGATTATAGGATTACGATCTAGTAGGTCGTCGAATTCATCGGCACGACCTGGTCTCATAAAAACTGATTAATGGGGTCTGGGGCCGGCGGCCCCAGCCGCCGGAGGCATTGCTGCTGACCTCAGTGCGCCAGCCACGCCGCGATGGCGGTGCCGAAATCGGGTTTGGTGACGGCGCTCATGTGGTTGCCGGGGATGGTGGCGTGGGATGCGTGGGGGAGGGCGAGGGCGAGTTCGGAAGCGCTGCCGTTGTCGTGGTCGTTTTCACCGGCGATGACGAGGGTGGTGGGGGTGAGGGTGCGGACGGTTTCGAGGGGGGTG
>JBBSPR010000185.1:0-5676 GCA_038258615.1 Sphingomonadales bacterium | reverse complement strand
CCTCGATCGTGGGCCGGTCGAACAGGCTGTCGGAATATTCGAGCATGCCGGCGATGCCGCCGGTGCCATCGGGCCAAAGGTCACAGCGCAGCGGGAACTTCGGTATCGGCGGCGGCAGGCCCGGCGCGTCCGCCAGCAGCGCATCGGGGGCGTTCGCGTGCCATTGGAAGATCGCCTGAAACAGCGGGTTGCTGCCGGCCTCGCGCGGTGGTGCGACGGCTTCGACCACATGCTCGAAGGGGATGTGCTGGTGCGCGAAGCTGGCGAGGCAGCTGTCCCGCGTGCGGCCGAGCATGGTGCGGAAGCCGGGATCGCCGGCAAAATCCACCCGGATGACCACGGCGTTGACGAAGAAGCCGATGAGCGGCTCGAGCTCGACGCGGTCCCGCCCGGCGACGGGGCAGCCGACCACAAGATCGTCCTGCCCGGTCCAGCGGTGCAGCATGGCGAGGAAGCCGGCGAGCCCGGCCATGAACAGCGTGGCGCCCTCGCGTTCGCAGAGCCGGTGCAGCGCGTCCGCCACCACCCGCGGCACGGTGATCGGCACCTGGCCGCCGCCTGTCGATGCAGTCGGGACCGGCCGATCGGCCGGGAGTTGCAGCGGCGGGGCGCCGGCGAGCTGCTGCTGCCAGAAAGCGATGCCGGCATCGGTGGCGGCGATTCCGGCCGGGGTCTTGCGCCACGCCGCCTGCCAGAGTGCGACGTCGAGCGCCTGCAGCGGCAGAGGGGGCAGCGCGGCCCGGCGGCCCTGCGCCAGCGCTTCGTAAAAGGCGGCAACCTCGCGCGCCAGATTGGCCATCGACCAGCCGTCACACACGATATGGTGCATCGACAGCGCCAGCCATTGCTCACCGCCGTCGATGTCGATGCCGCCGACATCAACGCACAGGGCCCGCAACAGCGGACCCTGCGCCAGATCGAAGCGGCGGACGAGCCGCTCCGCCACCAGCGCCGGGGCGGCGGTTGACGGCAGTGCGACATGCGCGAAGTCGGGCGGCAGCGCTGGCAGCACCCGCTGCACGGCGGTGCCATCCTGCGGCAGGAAGACGGTGCGCAGGCTCTCATGGCGATCGACCACGGCGGCGAGGGCGCGCTGCCACAGCAGCGGATCGAGCCGCGCGGGGCTGCGCACCACGCTGGTTTCGACATAATCGAGCCGGCCGGGGGCGAGCTGCTCGAGGAACCATAGCCGCTGCTGTGCCGCGGAGAGCGGCCCCTCGCGCACCGCTGTGGTTTCGCGCTGGCGGCGCAGCGCATCGGCGAGCGCGCGGCGCCGGTCGGGGCCGAGCTGCGCCAATCGTGCCCGGCTCGCGGTCATGCGGCCACCCGCGTCGCTTCGAGATCGCGCGCAATCGCCGCCAGCACGTCGCCGGCGGCTTCGAACGGGAAAAAATGCCCGCCATCGAACAGTCCCAACCGCATCGACCGGCTGGTAACCGCCTGCCAGCCGAACAATGTGGCAAGCGGCACATGCGCATCGCTGCGACCCCCGAGCACGGTGAGGGCCAGCGGCAGCGGCGCGGCTTCGGGCGGCGCATGCGTCTCCATCAGGCGGAAATCGCCGCGCAGAACCGGCAGGGCCAGCGCCAGCAGTTCCGCGCTTTCGGCGACCGCGGCCGGCATGCCGCCAAACGCCTTCACTTGCGCCAGAAAAGCGGCATCGGGAAGCGTGTGGAGCTGCTCGGGGTGGGGCGCACCGGGGGCGCGGGCGCCGGAAACCACCAGCCGGGCGAGCCGGGGGTCGCCGCGGGCGGTGAGCCGCCGCGCCGTCTCCAGCGCTACCATGGCGCCGAAGCTGTGGCCGAACAGGATGAGGCTGGATGCGCGATGCGCGGCGATGGCGGCGGCGATATCGTCTGCGAGGGCAGCGAGCGATATTGCCATCGGCTGGTCCCGCAGCGTCTCGCGGCCGGGGTATTGCACGGCGACGAGGCTGATCCCAGCGGCTTCGGACAGCCTCGCCCAGGGGCGGAAAGCCGACGCGCCGCCGCCTGCGAACGGAAAGCAGATGAGGGTGTCGGCCGGCTCGGCGCCGGCGCGATCGACGACGAACGGCTGCAACCGGCAGCCGGGAAGCGGCCGCGGACGGGAGTCTGGCTGGCGCTCGCGGGGGGATTGCTTGCGCGTGGAACGCGGGGACTGGCTGCGCGTGGAAAGGGCCGGCACCGAAACGCCTTTCGTGCGCCGACCATAGCTCCGCAAGACGGGCCCTTGGGGGGAGTCCGCTGGCTGCGGTGCCGGGATCGGCCGTGATTGGGAGGAAGCAGGCCGCCGGTCAGGCGGCGAGCGCGTCGCTCAAGCCCTGCAGATAATAGGCGACGATGGTGGGATCGACATAGCTGCCATCGCTGCCGAAATAGCCGCCCGAGGCATCGTAATAGCCGCCCGTCTCGTCATAATATCCACCGGATGCATCGTAATAGCCTCCGGACGCATCGTAATAGCCGCCCTCGGTGTCATAATAGCCTCCTTCGGCGTCATAATAGCCGCCAAAAGGATCGCTGTAGCCACCCATCGGGTCGGAATAGCCGCCATATGGATCGGCATAGCCGCCGAGCGCATCGCTGTAGCCACCCTCGGCATCGAAATAGCCACCGGAGGCATCGAAATAACCGCCGGACGAGTCATAGTAGCCGCCAGCTTCGTCGAAGAAGCCGCCGGCGCCATCGTCCATCAGGCCGCCGCCCGACTGATCACCGCCATCACCGCCGCCGCCGAGCATCGCCGCGATGAGCTGGGCTGCATCGCTGGCACCTTGAGAATAGGCTTCATTGATATCCATGACCGCTCTCCTCGATGAAAAGATGGTTGAACACATTTGGCAACAGGCCCGGAACCATTTCAGGGCCCGAATGCGGGACGGTTGGTGACGACGATGTCCGCGATCCTGTCCCGCAGCGTTTCCGGGAGCCGGGCCGATGACAAGGTTCCCCGCTGCTGCGAGGACGCGACCCAATCGTCGAAGCTCGAGTCGTTGTTGAGCGATGATGACATGACAGTGTTGTCGCCCAACACCGACATGAACTTGTCTACCGGCGCCGCTATCGAAAAGCTGTTTCCAAGACTTGAACCGGTATCGAAACCCATTGCGGCGAACTCGGACTTGATGTCCGACAATTCCTTGTCAGTCGCCGAACTTCTGGCAACCACTTGCGCCGCAAACAGATCTTTTGCGCCCATGTAATCCCTTCCGCATCCAACCCCTGGTAGATTTCGGATAGACTTTATATGTCAACTGGACTGTTTATTTGGCGACTGTTATAGGAAGATACTGAAAATTTCCTAGAGAATGCTTAACAAGAGACTTTTCTCCGCCCGGGTCAGCCAATCGCATCGGGGGCGCTGGCATCGGGGGCAATCGGATCGAACAGAGGGTCAAGTGTCACCGCACCGCGGTAAGCCCCGCACCGCGGTAAGCAATGCATCGAGAGGAGATCGAAATGCCCCTGCCCGATCGTATCTTCGCACATGCTTCGCCCCGCTCGCTGGGCGCCAGCCTGGTTTCAGAGTTCGGGCGCACGGCCACACGCCGGACGGTGGGGGGGTTCCGCTCGGCGCCGGGGGTATCGGCCGAGGCGGCGGCGCGGCTGGCCGACGCCGGTTTCGAGGTGCTGCAGATTTCGGCCTTCTCGATCAATATCGCCGGTGATCCCGATGTGTTCGGCCGCGCGCTCGGTGTCCAGATCGTGACGCGCGAGATCGACAGCCCGGAAGGAGCCAGCACCTTTCTCGACTCGCCCGAGACAGACCGGCTGGGGCTGATGTCCACGGGCAAGAGCCGCTTTGCCGCGAGTGTGGAGGGGGTGGCGCTGGAGGTGCCGCGCCGGCCGCTGGGCATTGCGGCGGACCCGCCGGCGACCGGCTATTTTCACCTGCGGCCGCCCGAGGACCTGGCGCGACTGACCAGCGCCGACCGGGCGCACGCGCTGGGCATCGATGGGGCCGGCGTGCAGGTGGCGATGATTGATTCGGGCTGGTTCCGGCATCCCTATTTCACCAGCCGGGGCTATGACGTGGCGCCGGTGGTGCTGGGGCCGGCGGCGACCGCGCCCGAGCATGACGAAAGCGGCCATGGCACCGGCGAATCGGCCAACATCCTGGCACTGGCGCCGGGCTGCCGGCTGCTGCCGGTGAAGATAAACTTCGTCAACAGCATCGGCGCGTTCAATGCCGCGGTGGCGCTGGGGCCGCAGATCATCACCTGCAGCTGGGGATCGAACAGCCCGTTCCAGCTTTCCGCCGCCGACCAGGTGCTCGCCGCGTCGATCGCGGCGGCGGTGGCGCAGGGCATCACCGTGATCTTTTCGGCCGGCAATGGCCATGCCGGCTTTCCCGGACAGCATCCCGATGTGATTTCGGCCGGTGGCGTGTTCGTGGACGAGAATGGCCTGCTTCAGGCGGCCGATTATGCCAGCGGCTTCGTGAGCAACATCTATCCGGGCCGGGTGGTGCCCGATGTGTCCGGGCTGGTGGGGATGCGGCCCAAGGCGATGTACATCATGCTGCCCGTGGAGCCGGGGGACCAGATCGATGTCGGAAACGCTGGCGGCAGCTTTCCCGATGGCGACGAGACGGCGCCCGATGATGGCTGGGCGGCGTTCAGCGGCACATCGGCGGCGGCACCCCAACTGGCGGGCGCGGCGGCGCTACTGGCCCAGACCTGGCCCGGGATCACGCCCGAGACCACGCGCCAGGCGCTGGTGCTCGGTGCCACCGATTGCGCGGCCGGCTTCTGCAGCCCGGTGCCGCCGCTGCATGGCGGGCTGCCGGCGGCGCCGGGGTTCGATGTGGCGACCGGCGCCGGGCTGGTGGACAGTTTTGCATCGTTGTTCGTGCCGCTGTGGCTTGGCGGCGGCACCGAGATGGCGGCCGGCGATGCGGAATCCGGCGCCGAGCAGGCCTATCTGATGGGCCTGGCCGCTGGGCTGGCATGGCGGCATGCGCAGCCCGCCTGACTCTTTTTCAGTGTCGATGGAGGAGACGCACGATGGCTACCGAAAAGCAGGACAATGGAAAGCCTTCCGCGCAGGCGGAGTCCGGCGCCAAGGGCGCGCCGAAGCCGGCGGACGATGGCGGCGCGCAAGCGGCGAAGGCGGGAGCGACGAAGGCGGGAGCAACGAAGGCGGACGGGGCCGAGGGCGGGACGGCCGCGCAGGACCAGCCCAAGGCGGCAGCTGCCGACACGCCGAAGAGCAGCGCCGAGCCGAAGCGGGGCACCAAGCCGACAAACGCAAAGGCACGCGGGCGCAAGACGGCGGATGCCGACAAGGACGTCCCGAAGCCCAAGCGTGTGGCCGACGCCGGTAAGGGTCAGGCGGGGCGGAGCCGCTATCTTCTGCAGGTGGATGATGCGTCAGGCGAGGTGGTGGAGGTTCTCAAGGTCGATGCGCGGTCTGGCGAGCAGCGGCCGCTGACACCCGCCGACATTGCCGAAAGCCTTGCCAGGGCGTTCGTCGCGCGCCAGCACGCTGGTGGACTGCTGCAGCGGCAGATGAACGCCAACGCCAGCGGTGAGGTTGAGGCGCCGGCGGCGCAGCCGGACAGCCCGCCCGCCGACTTCGCCGCGAACGACGATGACGGCGGAGATGAGCTGGCGCGGGCCTATTATCAGGGCGCGCTGGATTTCCTCATCCGGATCAACGCGGGGGGATGACCGGCGGGGCGTGGTCCCAGCTG
>JBBSPR010000184.1:0-5744 GCA_038258615.1 Sphingomonadales bacterium | reverse complement strand
GACAGCCTCGGCCCTGCCGGGCGCGCTGCCGGCTTGGCTGCTGGTGCTGCGGCCTGCTCAATGGGCCAGCACCGCGGTCCAGACGGCACTCACCGGGACCGGTACGCGCGCGGCGAGTTCGGCCCTGATCGCCCTCGCCGGCACCGCGGCGGTGACATTGCTGGTGGCCCGGCTGTGGCCGCGCCGCTGGCCCTATGCGCTGATGTTCACGGCGTGGCTCGGCCTGTCCGCGCTCGTCTGGCACCGGCCCGGCCCGCCGATGCCCCGTGCCGATCTCGCGATCGCTGCCGCACCCGCCGGGCCGATCGCGCCCATCGCCATCACACCACCCGATGCCGCCACCGCCAGCGCCCTCGCCCGCGTGCGGCGACAGCTCGAAAAATGGCCCGCCGCCGCCGTTCCGGACCTTGCCCAGCGCGCCCGCAATCTGCTGCTCATCGCCGCCGTGCCCGATCTCTACGACACCGAGCCGCTGCAATCACACCTGCCGATGCTGGTCGCGGCCGAATTGCAAGCGCGGCTGCCTGCCGATCGGCGCGCCGCCATCCTTGCCGCCATTGCCGCAGATCCTGCCGCCGGCAGTGTCGCCGCCCGTGAAACCTTGCCCGAACTGGGCCTGCCGGCCAATGTCGGGGACGAAGCGCCGGTGCGTAACCGGATGGGCCTGTATGCAGCGCAGTTGAACGGACAATAGTCGCGCAGATATTCTTTCGTGATCGAGCAGCGAGCCAATTTGTTCGGAAAGACCCGTCCGCAGTCTCCGTCCGCAGTCTCCGTCCGCAGTCTCAGTTTCCGGTCATTCCCACTCGATCGTGCCCGGCGGCTTCGACGTATAGTCATACACCACCCGGTTGATCCCCTGCACTTCGTTGACGATCCGCGTCGCCACCCGGCTCAGAAAGGCACTCTCGAACGGATAGACATCCGCCGTCATGCCATCGACCGACGTCACCGCGCGCAGGCCGCACACCTTGTCATAGGTGCGGCCGTCGCCCATCACCCCCACCGTGCGCACCGGCAGCAGCACCGCGAACGCCTGCCAGATCTCGTCATAAAGCCCGGCCTTGCGGATCTCGTCCAGATAGATGGCATCGGCCTTGCGCAGCGTGTCGCACGCCTCGCGCGTCACCTCGCCCGGAATGCGGATGGCAAGGCCCGGCCCGGGAAACGGATGCCGCCCCACGAATGCAGGCGGCAGCCCCAGCTCCACCCCCAGCCGGCGCACCTCGTCCTTGAACAGTTCGCGCAGCGGCTCCACTAGCGCCATGTTCATCCGCGCCGGCAGCCCGCCCACATTGTGATGGCTCTTGATCGTCACCGAAGGCCCGCCGGTGAACGACACGCTCTCGATCACATCGGGATAGAGCGTGCCCTGTGCCAGGAACCGCGCCCCGCCGATCTTCTTCGATTCGGCCTCGAACACATTGATGAAGGCGCCGCCGATGAACTTGCGCTTGGCTTCCGGGTCGGTCACCCCCGCCAGCCCGGCCATGAAGGTCTCCGAAGCGTCCACATGCACCAGCGGGATATGGTAATGCTCGCGGAACAGCCCCACCACCTGCTCGGCCTCGCCGGCGCGCAACAGGCCATGATCGACGAATACGCAGGTCAGCTGGTCACCGATCGCCTCATGGATGAGCACCGCCGCCACCGCCGAATCGACCCCGCCCGAAAGCCCGCACAACACCCGCTCGCTGCCCACCTGCGCGCGAATTTCCGCGATCTTCGCCGCCCTGAACCCCGCCATGCTCCAGGTCGGTGCCATGCCCGCCACCTTGTGCACGAAATTCGCCAGCAGCGCCCCGCCCTCGGGCGTGTGCACCACCTCGGGGTGGAACTGCACCCCGTAGCGCCGCTGCATATCATCGGCGATCGCCGCAAACGGCGCCCCTTCCGAAACCGCCACCGCACGATAGCCCGGCGGAATCGCCTCGATCCGGTCGCCATGGCTCATCCACACCTCGCGGCGCTCGCCCTTGGCCCACACCCCCTCGAACAACAGGCAATCATCGACAATGTCGATCCCGGCACGACCGAACTCGCGGTGCCCCGAAGGCAGCACCTTGCCGCCGGTCTGCTCGCACAGCACCTGCTCGCCGTAGCAGATCGCGAGCATGGGCACGTCCGCTGCCAGCACCGCCTCGGGCACCCGCGGGCTGCCCGCATCGGCCACCGACGCCGGGCTGCCGGAAAGGATCACCGCGCGCGGCCGCAGCCGCTCAAAGGCCTCGCCTCCCTTGGCGAAGGGCACGATTTCCGAATAGACCCCCGCCTCGCGAACCCGCCGGGCGATGAGCTGCGTCACCTGGCTCCCGAAATCGAGGATCAGGACGGTGTCTTCAGGGGTGTTCATGTCCGGCTGCTAGAGCGGCTTGGCGCTCCTGTCCAGCGTCGCCAGCCGTTCGCGCCACGCGTCGGGCAGCGGCACCGGCCGCCGGCTCGCCCGATCGACATGCACATGGACGAAGAACCCCTCCGCCGCCGGCCCCTCATGCCCGGCCGTGAACAGCCCCACCTCCCAGCGCACCGAGCTGCTGCCCAGCCGCGCCACGCGCAACCCCGCCTCGACGATCTCGGGAAACTGCACCGACCGATGGTATCGACAGCCGGTCTCCACCACCAGGCCGATCACGCTGCCCCGCTCCACATCGAGCAGCCCCCAGTCGATCAGCAGCGCGTTCACCGCCGTATCGAACCAGCTGTAGTAAACCACGTTGTTCACATGCCCATAGGCATCATTGTCCATCCAGCGCGTCGAAATCGTGCGAAACGCGCCGAAGTCGGCACGGCGCAAGCCGGCGCCGGGCTTGCGCCCCGACTGTGGCTGCAATTTCAAGCCGTCATTCGGCAGGTTGCGGCGCCTGCACCGGCCGCCAGGCCGCTGGCAACCGTGCCTCCGCGGCCACCTCCGCTGCCTTGTTGCTGTACATGCGCGCGGTCAGCGCAAAGCACACGCCGAGCAGCATGAACGCCACCGGCAGATTCGATTCGCTCGATTGCACCGACTTGATGACCAGCAAGTTGAACAGCGCGATCCCGAACGGCACCAGCATCGCCACGTCATGATCGATCTTGCGGAACGCGCTCTTGAAGGCGAGGTACAGCGGCGATGCAAAGATCGCGATGAACAGCGGCAGCGCCAGCACGCCATAATCGAGCATCACCGACAGATAATAGGTATCGATCGTCAGGCCGCCGCCCAGGTTCGTATAGCCCAGCGTCTCCGCCGAGCTCCCCGCGCCATGGCCGATCGGGTTGCCCTGCAGGATGTTGATGCCGTTCCGCCACTGCGTTTCACGCGCCTCGTTCGAGGCATTGTGCTGGCCGCCACCCACCACCATCACATAGGCCCGCCGCCACAACAGGATCGTCGCGGCCCCCGCCATGGCAATCGCCGGATAGGCCAGCAGCGCCGCCATGGCGACGATCGATCCCGGCTGGTCGGTGCGTCGGCGCAGCGCGGCCAGCACGATATACAAGCCGATCGTCAGCAAGATGCCCACATTCGCCGAGCGCGCGCCGGTGACATACATCGCAACCAGCAAGGCAGCGATCCCCGCCGAAACAAGCAACATCTTGTAAAATTTGTCGGCCGTGAAGGCGAGGTGCACGGCAATCGGCAACACCACGGCCAGATACTCGGCAAAATAAAGCGCATTCAGCGTCGTGCCGCGTGTCCGGTAGATATCGGCCGCCGTGCTGCGCGCCGATGATGTCAGAAGATTGCCCACGAGTTCGGGATCACCCCAGAGCCAGGTCGGCAGATACTCGACCCAGATCACCTTGTTCGCACGATATTCGAACATCGCGGCGATCGCCGCCGGGATCGTGGATGCCACGATCACCACGGCAGCCCGCCTTGCCATCCCCTCGCGACGCCCCACCACGGCACCGAGCACGAAAAGCATGGTCCAGAAAATCTGGTTGTTCACATATTTGGTGATCGTCAGCGAAGGGTCGCGGCTGATGAACACCGTCAGCGTGGTGAGCAACCAGAAACACCAGAACAGATTGTTGACGCGCGGCACAGCCTTCACGCTCGCCACAGCCTCGTTGCGCATCTGCTGCGAGGTCGCCAAGTTCATCAGAAACGTCGCGACCAGAATCGCCATCACGATCCGCGGTGGACTGATCCACGGCAGGCCGGGCACGTTGAGCGCGATATAGGGCGGCCAGAGCATGTGCAATGCCAGCACCCACAGCAGCATCTTCTCGTAAAAGCGATCATGCATGCCGCCGATATCGGGCAGCAGCCACAGGATCAGCCCCGCCATGATGAGGATCGGCGCCGCCGGGAAGGACATCAGCCGCAAGGGCAGGACCGCAGCCATCATCCCGTAGAATGCAGCAACGGCAACCAGCACCACAAAAAGCAGCACGCGCCAGCCTACCCACAGCCTGCGCTGCGGATCATAGGGTCTCAGAACCGCCTTGCTCGCCACGCTGTTAGATCAACTCCGCTCGGTCGCCACATGCTCATTACGGCCATGCTGCGCTGCATTCAAACATTTCCGCATCGCCCGATCGCCACACGGTGCCACACCAACACATGTACGCAGCCCGCCGGTTTACCGCCGCAGCCCTTTGTGCGACGGAAAGCGCCATGGAACATGCGCTTCATCCGCCAGTGGCGCCCTCGCACCCGGCCTATCGCAAGCCCAGCCTCGCCGGCCTCGTCGCGGCCGTCCGCGCCCGCTGGCTCTGGGTGGTGCTGGCCGCAGCGCTGGCGCTGCTCGCCGCCGTGCTGTGGCTGCGCGGCGCCGAATACCGCCACCATGTCGAGCTGCGCGTCGCCGCCAGCCCCGGCAGTTCCGGCCGCAGCACCAGCCTCGGCGGCCTCGCCAGCCTCGCTGCCATCGCCGGAGTCGGCACCACCGTCGAAGCCACCCCCTTCCGCCTCTATCTCGAAGATCTCACCAGCCCCGCCGCCGCCGCCGATCTCGCAACAGATGCACCGTTCATGCGTGCCCTTCTCGGCCCCGCGTGGAACGGGAAGGACTGGCAGCCCCCCGCCACCTTCGCGGAACGTCTCGCCACCAGCCTGTTCGGGGCGCTGCAGCCAGCACCCGAAAGCCAGCTCCAGCTGCAGGCCTGGCTCGCCAGCCGGGTCAGCATCGCCCAGAGCGAACGCAGCCCCGTGGTCGTCATCGCCCTCGATCATGCCGATCCCGAAGCCGCCACGGCGCTGCTCCAGCGCCTCCACGCTCTCGCCGACGCCCGCGCCCGCATCCGCACCCTGGAGCGCGTCCGCCGCAATATCGCGCATCTCGACCGGCGCATCGGCGCGGTGCAGGAGCTCGATCATCGCCAGGCCATGGTCGCCACCCGCGCCGCCGAGCAGCAGCGGCTGATGATGACCCGCAACCCCGCCCCCTATGCTGCCCAGCCGCTCGGCCCACCCATCGCCTCGCCCGCCCCCACCAGCCCGCGCGCCGGCCTGGTGCTCGCCCTCGCTCTGGCGCTCGGCATCGCGCTCGGGGTCGCCGCGGCACTGCTCGCCGGCCCCGTCCGTCCGCGGAATGCGCCGTGATCATCTCGGTCGTCACCCTGTCGTTCAACCAGGCCCCCTTCCTCGAAGCCGCCCTCGCCTCGCTCCACGATCAGGGCTTCACCGGCCTCGACCATATCGTCGTCGATCCCGGCAGCACCGATGGCAGCCGAGAGATCCTGGAGCGCTGGCGGCCGAAACTGGCAAAGCTGATCCTCGAGCCCGATGCAGGCCCCGCCGATGGCTTGGGCAAGGG
>JBBSPR010000183.1:0-5772 GCA_038258615.1 Sphingomonadales bacterium | reverse complement strand
TGGAAACCAACTTCTTTGCCCAGGCCGCGCTCGTGACGGCTGCCTTGCCACAACTGCGGTCAAGGCCTGACGCAAGGATCATCTTCGTCTCCTCCACGGCCGGGCTGCATGGGCTGAAGGGGCGGCCGGCTTATGCGGCATCGAAGGGGGCGCTCGATGGCTATGCGTTAAGCCTGGCCGACGAGCTTCGGCGCGATGCGATCGGGGTGAATATCCTGATGCCATATGCTGCCACACCGATGACCGCGGGCACGGCCGACCAGGCCACAGGGCTGCTGGCGCCGGCTCGAACCTGTGCGGCGCTGCGCTGGCTGGCATCGCCCGAATGCAGCGTCACCGGGCAGATCTGGGTGGCGGGGGGAGGGCAGTTCCGCCGGGCGATTTCGGTGGAGAGCCGGGGGCTCGGCGCTGCCGATGCCACGCCGGCATGGTTGGCCGAGAACGCCGAAGCGCTTGCCGATCTGCATGGGGCGCGCAGCTACACCGGCGCCGAGGCGGCGTTTGCCGATCTGTTTGCCGATGCCAGGGGGAGAGCCGAATGACGATCGAGGAATTGCTGGCGCGCACCGCCATCACCGATGTGCTGATCCGCTACGCCAAGGGGGCGGACCGGGGGGACATCGATCTGATTGCGCCGGCCTATCATGACGACGCGATCGAGGATCATGGCGGCACCTTTCTGGGGTCCGCCGCCGATTATCTGAAGGGCATGGCCAAGGTGCTGCCCACCGCACCGCGGATGACGCACATGGTCACCAACATCATGGTCGAGGTGACCGGCACCACCGCTCGCGCCGAAAGCTATTGGTTGACGTTTTCACGGCGCGAAGGGGCGGAGCCGTTCGACAGCCTGACGATGGCGCGGATCCTCGACAAGTTCGAGGATCGCGGGACGGGCTGGAAGATCGCCCATCGCCGGCTGAGCTGGGAGTGGAACCACGAGATGCCGCTCGCCGAAAGCTGGGGGCGCGGGCAGATCGCCCCTGATCCGGCGAAGCTGGTGCGCGGCGGCAAGAAGCCTGATGATCTGGCGTACAGCGCCTGGTGGGGAGAAACGGCATGAAGATCGAAGGCTGCGTGGCGCTGGTCACCGGCGGCAACCGCGGGATTGGCGAAGGCTTTGTCGAGGAGCTGCTCGAAGCCGGCGCTGCAAAAATCTATATCGGCGCCCGGCAGCTGGCCGAGGCCGAGGCCGCAGCAGCGCGGGATCCGCGGCTGGTGGGGGTGCAGCTCGACGTGACCGACGAGGCGCAGGTGGCGGCAGCAGCTGGGTTGGCCGGGGATGTGAGCCTGCTTGTCAACAATGCCGGTGCCTTCTCGATGCAGACCCTGCTGGGGGCGCCATCGCTCGAAGCCCTGCGGGCGGAAATCGAGACCAATTACATTGGCATGGTGAGCATGGTGCGGGCGTTTGCGCCGGTGCTCAAGGCCAATGGTGGCGGCGCGGTGGTGAATGTCCTCTCGGCCGGGGCGATCGTCTCGGTACCGGGGATGGGGGGGTACAGCCCGTCCAAATTCGCAGCCCGCGCTGCCTCGGATGCGCTGCGTGCCGAGTTGGCACCGCAGGGGACGCATGTGGCCGCACTCATTGTCGGGTCGGTCGATACCCGCATGGCGGCGCATGTGACGCATGTTGCCAAATCCTCAGCCCGGGACATCGGCCGGGCGGGGCTGGCGGCAGCGCGGCACAGCATCGACGAGCATGATACCGATGCCCATGCCATTTCGGTGCGGGCGCATCTGGCACGCGATCCCGGTGGCCTTGCCGCTGCGATGGCGAAGGCTGTGCAGGGAGACAAATGATGGCCAACACACTCGAAACACTGATCGCCAAGCAGGACATTGCCGATTGCCTGGCGCGTTATGCCCGGGGTGTCGACCGCACCGATGGGGAGTTGCTGCACAGCTGCTACTGGGACGATGCGATCGAGGAACATGGCTCGAGTTATGTCGGGCCGGCACGGGCCTATGTCGATGGTGCCATCGCCCGGCTCGCCGGGGCCGGCACGATGGGGCACTATCTCTGCAACATCCATTATGAGTTCGACGAGGGCGGGACGGTGGCGTGGGTGGAGACCTATGTGCTTACTTTTGCGCGTTTTCCCAAGGCGGGGGAGCCCTGGGATACGCTCACTGGCGGCCGGCTGATCGACCGTTTCGAAAAAAGGGACGGGGAATGGCGGATCAAGCACCGCAAGACCATTCTCGACTGGAACCGCGACGCGCCGACTGCCGAGACCTGGTGCCTGGGGATGTTCAACCCGGCCGATCCGCGGATCATCATGGGGCGGCGCGGGAGCGGTGATGAAAGTTATAACCGCTTCTGATTGCTGGTTTTTTCTCCCCTCCCGGACCGGGAGGGGAGAGACGCTTGCCTAGAATTTGAACCCGATTTCGGCGCCGTAGGTCACCGGCGCGCCCAGCCGGCTGACCTCATCGCCGAAGAAGGCGATGATGTTGGTGCGGTAGACGGTGTCGGTGAGGTTGCGGCCCCACACGCTCATCGTGAAGCGGCCTTCGTTGGGGGTGAGCGAAACCCGGGCGTTCAACTGGCCATAAGGGTTTTCGAACTGGATATTGTCCGGCGCCCAGAACAGCTTGCCCTGGCGGTTGTAGTTGACGTTGGCGGACAGGCCATCTTTCCAGCCGAAGAAGTCGGTGTTGACGTTGGCGCCGATGTTATACTGCCATTTCGGCGTGCGTTGCAGGAAGTTGCCCGAACTGTCGCGACCGAGACTGTCGATGAAATCGACATATTCGGTGTCGAGCAGCGTATAGGCGCCATTGATGGTCAGCCAGTTCGTCAGGGCAACAGTGGCCTCGATCTCGACGCCCTTGATCTTGGCGTCGGCGGCATTGTCGGTGATGTTGCACAGGCAATCCTGGTTGGTTTGCGTCACCTGCAGGTTCCTGTACCGCATGTTGAACGCGGCAACGTTGAAGCGCACCCGGTTGTCGAACAGCTCCAGCTTGGCACCGACTTCGAAATTGTCCACGGTTTCAGGATCATAGCCTGACCGCGCGGCGGCGGCGTTGGCGGGATCGTCCTCGAAGCCGCCGCCCTTGTAGCCGGTCGAATAGGTTGCATAGAAGAGCAGGTCGTCCGTCGGCTTGAACTCGGCGGTGACCTGCGGGGTCCATTGGCTCCAGCTCTGGCCATAATCGGTGGTGAAGCCGGTGCCCTGAGCGAATGTCGGCGCCAGCGGCGTCAGTGCGGTGGTATCATTGGGGTTGAACTTGTCCCCGGTGCGGACGGCGAGGCCGGTGACGGTCCCCTCCTTCTTGTCATTGGCATAGCGCAGGCCGGCGACGACTCGCAGTGCCGGGCTGAAGCGATAGCCGATCTCGCCGAACAACGCATAGGAGCGGTTGCGCGCCTCATTGTCCCAGCTGCTTTCGCCGGAGAGGGTCGGCACCGGGGCGGGCACCTCCGCCCAGAAGCGATCGATCTTGTTGACGGTGTCGCGCTGGAAATAGCCGCCGATGATCCATTCGAAGCCGGTCTCCTTGCGCTCGGAGACCACCCGGATCTCCTGGCTGAACTGCTTGATGCGTTCGCGCTCGTTGACCGGGAAGCTGAACAGGGTCGGGGAAATGACGCCGAAGCCATTGTCCGGGCCGATGCCGGTCTGATCATAGACGTTGAACGCCTTGCCCGAGCGATAGCCGGTGATGCTGCTGATCGTCGCCACATCCCCCAGCCCCTGGTCGAGGCGGAGCGTGGTGCCCCAGGCAGTGCGGCTGAGCTGCTGCGGGGTGTCGGCATTGTCCCCGGCATAGCGCGGCCATTCGGGAAGGCTTTCACGCAGGCCCAATGGGCGGCCGCGGATGTTGCCGATGGCGACGCGTGCAGCACTCCAGGGGCCGGAGCCGGCCTGCGGGCCATCGATCGCCACCGAATGGAAGCCGTTCGACTTGTCGTTGGTGTAGTCGAAGATCAGCCGGGCGCGGAAATCGCTGTCCTTGGGCGAGAACAGCAGCTGCAGGCGAAGCTGTTCGCTGTCGACATCGTCGAGATCGACGTCGTGGAGGATATCCTGGTTGAAACCATCCCGCTGGCGG
The DNA here is from genome assembly GCA_038258615.1 of Sphingomonadales bacterium. Taxonomy (GTDB): domain Bacteria; phylum Pseudomonadota; class Alphaproteobacteria; order Sphingomonadales; family Sphingomonadaceae; genus Sandarakinorhabdus. The sequence goes on along the minus strand of JBBSPR010000183.1, from coordinate 1,710 downwards.
ACCTGGAAGGAGACGCGGGCGGCGATGCTCTCGGTGATGCCGCCGGTGACATGGCCGCGCAGCAGCAACTCGTCATAGGCGCCATAGGAAACGTTGAGGGCGCCGCCGGTGGTGAAACTCGGTGCGGCAGTGATGATGCTGAGCGCGCCGCCGACGACGTTGCGCCCCAACAGCACGCCCTGCGGGCCGCGAACGACTTCGACCCGCTCGATATCGTAGAGATCGAAATTGAAGAGCCCCGAGCGGCCGACATAGACATCATCGACGAAAATGCCGATCGACTGGTCGGCGGACGGGCTGTCGAGCCGGGTGTTGGTGATGCCGCGGATGTTGAACTCCTGATCGAGCGGCGACAGGGCGGTGAAGCTGAGCGACGTCGCCTGCTGGGCCAGATCCTCGAAGCTGAGGGTGCGCTGGGCGTTGAGCTGGGAGGCACCGAAGGCGCTGATGGCGAGCGGGGCATCCTGGACATTGGCTTCCCGGCGCTGGGCGGTGACGAGGATCTCCCCGAGCTGCGGGCCTGTGGCGTCAGCAGCCTGCGCATCCTGGGCCTGTACGACTGCCGGCGTTGCAGCAAGCATGGCAAACGCCAACGCTGAAACGGACACACGATTCCATGATGACATCAGACTAGCCTCCCCTGCGCCGAAGCTGACGTCTGGCCGCTTCGATCTGCGAACCATCGTGCGCAAGTGGGTTTGGCAATGCAAGCGCCTTTCGATTGTGCGTTGCAGCGTTAATGGAAGGTAATCGGCACTGTGTTGCGCGGATGCATCGGTTGCGTGGCCGTACTCTCCGGGGGGCGAAGTAGACGAAGTTTACACGGAACGCGGTTTTTTCGGGCAGCGGAGGGCTGCGTCGGGTCGGGCTTTTGCAGCCGTGTTGCGATGAGGCCGATGATTGTCGCCATGGGGCGAGCATGACTGAAACCGGCCGTGTAGGACAGACCTGTGGATGGGCGTGGCTTGCCAAGGGTGTAAGGCAGGAACCCCCGCCCCGCTCGCACCGAAGGGGTGCGAGTCGCCCTCCCCGCACGGGGGAGGGAGCCCATGTTGCTTTTATCCCAGCCTTGCCAAGGCGGCGCCCAGGCGCTCGGCTTCGGCGGCGCGGGCGGCGTGGTCGGCGCGGGCTTTTTCCACCGCTTCGGGCTTGGCCTTTTCGGTGAAGCCGGGGGAGGCGAGGCGGCCGGCGAGGGCGTCGCGCTCCCTGGCCGCTGCAGTGATGGCCTTTTCGAGGCGGGTGCGCTCGGCGGCGAGATCGATGATGCCTTCGAGCGGAATGGTGAAAGTGGCTTCGTTCACAACGAGTTGCAAGCGACCGCCCTGCCCTCCCGGTGCGTCCGCCGGCGTGATGCGGGCGAGGCGCTCGATGGCGGGGGCGTTGGCGGCGAGGCGGGTGCGGGTGATGTCGCTGGCACCCTCGACGCTGTAGCCAAGCCTGGCCGACGGCGGCACGTTCAATTCGGTGCGCGCCGAGCGGACTTCGGAAATGAGCGCGATGAGCCAGTCGATTTCCGCACTGGCGGCGGCATCGCGCGGGAGGGTGGCGGCATCGGGCCAGCGGGCGAGGATGAGATCATGCGGGCGCTCGCCCAGCTTGTGCCACAGCTCTTCGGTGAGGAAGGGCATGGCAGGGTGGAGCTGGACCAGGATCTGGTCGAGCGCCCAGCCGGCGACCTTGCGGGTTTCCTCGGCGAGGGCGGCGTCCGCA
>JBBSPR010000182.1:0-5784 GCA_038258615.1 Sphingomonadales bacterium | reverse complement strand
TCGCCGTCCAGCCGCGCCAGCCGCGCCGTCTCGCCCAGTTTGCGGTCGAACATCAGGCTCACATAGGGCGCAAACTTGCGGCGCACCTCGTAGCGCAGCTGCACCCCCGCCTCGATCGTGGAGAACCCCGCCCCCACCCGCCGCTCGGGCGCATCGGTCAGGTAGAAGTCGGTTTCCAACATCGGCGTCGCGATCAGCCGGTTGCTGATCAGCAGGCTGGCCCGCTGCCGCACCCGCAGATGCACATCCCCGCGTTCCCCCACAAATACATGCGCCTGGCTGTCGAGCAGATACGGCGCCAGCCCCTGCACGCCCGCCACCAGATAGCCGCGCCGGTCGGGCTCGGCATCCACCCGCACCCCGCCCTGTACATCGAAGAAGCCCCCCAGATTATGGCTCCACAACAGCTGCACCTCGGCCTGCTCCACCTGGCCCGACCCCCGTTCGCCTTCGGTCTTCACCCAAAGCTTGTCGAAGTCGGTCCCCAGCCAGCCCTGCCCTTCCCAATTGAAGATATCGGCCCCGCCCACCCGCGCATAATCGAGCTCGGCCTCGGCATAATGAAAGGTCTGGCCGCCATGCATCGGGTCGGCCGCAGCCACCGGCGCGCCGGCCGATAGCAACGCAGCGAAAAGCAGCGCCCGCATCAATGGATGTGCGGCGTGGAGGCCGGCAGGCTGCCATCGGGCGCGGCAATCACCAGCTTCTGCATCATCCCGCTCGCCATATGATAGAGCAGATGGCAGTGCAGCGGCCATTCCCCTGGCTCATCGGCGGTCAGCACGATCGATTGCGTCCGCCCCGGCGCCACCACGATCACATTCTTCAGCGGCATCTGCCCCATCTTCTGGCCATTCTCCACCTCGAAGAACAGCCCGTGCAGATGCATCGGATGCGCCATCATCGTCTCGTTGATGAAGGTGATCCGCACCCGCTCGCCATATTGCAGCACCAGCGGGTCGGCCTCGCCATAGCGCTTGCCGTTGAGCGTCCAGATATAGCGGTTCATGTTGCCCGTCAGCCGAAGCACGATCTCGCGGCCGGGCTCGCGCGCATCCTCCGCCGGCTCGGCGCGCACCAGGTCGCGCATCGAAAGCACACGGGCCCCGCGCGGCGCCCCCGTCGCCCAGCCCATCACCCGCCCCGAGCCATCCACATCGCCCTCGCGCGCAATCTCGCCATGGTCCATCCCCGCCATGGCATTGCTGCCATAGCCATAATCCACCCGCGGAAACGGCGTGTCACCACCCGCCACCACCGCCGACCCCTCGCGCACCGCCCCCCGCACCACTGATGGCGTGCAATGCCCCATCGCCGCATGTTCGGGCGGGCAGGCATCGGCCACCACCACCGCCGCCTTCGGCACACAATGCCCCATCGCGGCATGCTCCGCCGGACACGTAGGGTCTGCCACGACCGGCGCTGCCGCCACCTTCGGCACACAATGCCCCAACGCCGCATGCTCCGCCGGACACGCAGGGTCCGCCACGACCGGCGCCGCAGCGCCCTCCATCACGCAATGCCCCATCGCCGCATGTTCGGGCGAACACTCGCCCCCCGGCGCCGCCATCCCGTCCATGCCATGTCCCATCTCGCCCGCCAGCAGGATCTGCCGCGGCCGGCCCTCGGGCGCCGTCACCGCCATGCCGGCGCGCGGACCCAGGCTCGCCAGCACGCTCGCCTTGCGGTCCATCGTCTCGATCCACAGCGGCACCGCGCCATCATCGGCCAGCGTCACCATCACATCATAGGTCTCGGCCACACCCATGCGGAACTCGTCCACCCGCACCGGCGCCACCCGACGGCCATCGGCCGCCACAATCTCCATCGCCGCCCCCGGTGCCCGCACATCGATGAAGCTCATCGCCGAGCCATTGACGATCCGCAGCCGCACCCGCTCCCCGGCATGCGCCTCCAGCCAGGGCCTCCGTGCCGTCACCTGCCCATTGAGCAGCAGCGCATAGCCCGACACATCGGAAATGTCGGTCGGGTCCATCCGCATCGTCCCCCAGCTCGCCCGGTCCTTCAGCGTCGCCCCCAGCCCGAACTTCCCGGCATCGCGCACCAGCTCGGGCAGCGTCCGCTTGTTCCAGTTGTAATAGTCCGATTCCGCCTTGAGATTGTTCAGGATCCGCCCCGGCGCCGTCTCGTGATGGTCCGAGATCAGCAGCACATGCTCGCGGTCCGAAACAATCGGGTCCTCGCCCGCGGGGTCGATGATCAGCGCCGCATATTGCCCCGCCTGCTCGTCGAGCGAATGCGCATGATACCAATAGGTCCCGCTCTGCCGCACCGGAAACTTGTAGGTAAAGCTGGACTTGCCCGGAATGCCGCCAAAGCCGTTGAACCCCGGCGATCCATCCTGGCTGCCATCGAGCAGCAGCCCATGCCAATGGATCGACGTCTTGCCCTTCAGCCGGTTCTCCACGACGATTTCGGCGGTCTCGCCTTCCTTCAGCCGCAGCACCGGCCCCGGCACGCTGCCGTTCATCGTCACCACCCGGCTCGTCGTGCCCGGCACCACCTCGAGCTCATGCGCATCGACGACCAATTTGAACGGCGCCGCCAGCGCCCCTGAGGCTGCAAACAACGCGGCAATGGCAATCCGGATCAACATGAGAAGGGCGATAGACCCTCACACCATGTCAAGGTCAAGCGCCGCAGGAAGGACAGAAGGCCGCGGCAAAGCCGCGGCTGGCGTCGGACGGGTTCGGTTGGCGAAGGGCCAACCGCCCCGCCGGCCGTGAGCGGCACCTCTCTCGATATAGCTTTGCTATCTCTCGGGGCGCTCGCTCAGTGAGCCAAATTCTTCACGATCGTCTCGACCATCTTCTTCGCATCGGCGAGCAGCATCATGGTATTGTCCATGTAGAACACCGGGTTGTCGACACCGGCATAGCCCACGCCGCCCATCGAGCGCTTGATGAACAGCACCGTCTTGGCCTTCTCCACATCGAGCACCGGCATGCCATAGATCGGCGAGGTCTTGTCAGTCTTCGCCAGCGGGTTGGTCACGTCATTGGCGCCGATGACGAATGCCACGTCGCACTGGCCGAAATCGCTGTTGATGTCCTCGAGCTCGAACACCTCGTCATAGGGCACGTTCGATTCCGCCAGCAGCACGTTCATGTGGCCCGGCATGCGCCCCGCCACCGGATGGATGGCATATTTCACCGAAACGCCCTCGGCCTTGAGCAGATCACCCATTTCGCGCAGCGCATGCTGCGCCTGGGAAACCGCCATGCCATAGCCCGGCACGATGATGACGCTCTCGGCATTCTTCATGATGAACGCCGCATCCTCGGCCGATCCGGCCTTGTAGGGCTTGGCAACCGCCGAGCCCTTCGGCCCGCCGGCTTCCGCCTCGGCACCGAAGCCGCCGGCGATCACCGAAATGAAGCTGCGGTTCATCGCCTTGCACATGATGTAGCTCAGGATCGCGCCCGACGAACCCACCAGCGCACCGGTGATGATCATCGCGGTGTTCTGCAGCGTGAAGCCCATCGCCGCCGCCGCCCAGCCCGAATAGGAGTTGAGCATCGAAATCACCACCGGCATGTCCGCCCCGCCGATCGGGATGATCAGCAGGAAGCCGATCGCGAAGCTGAGCACGGCAATCGTCCAGAACACCGCCGGCTGGCTGTCGAACACGAAATAGCCGATCAGCCCGAGAATGCCCGCCAGCACCGCCAAGTTGATCACATGCCGCGCCGGCAACAGGATCGGCGACCCGCTCATCCGCCCCGAAAGCTTCAGGAAGGCGATGACCGAACCCGAGAAGGTGATAGCACCGATGGCAACACCCAACCCCAGTTCGATCCGGCTGGCGGTGAGGATCTGCCCGGCGCTGTCGACAATCCCGAACGCATCGGGGTTGAGATAGGCCGAAGCCCCCACCAGCACCGCCGCCATGCCGACGAGGCTGTGAAACCCCGCCACCAGCTCCGGCATCATCGTCATCTGGATCTTCTGCGCGATGAACCAGCCGATGGTGCCACCGATGGCAATCGCCGCCACGATCAGCGGCAGCCCGGTGCCGTGCAGCAGCAGCGTCGTCGCCACCGCGATCAGCATGCCGATCATGCCATAGCGATTGCCCTGCTGGCTCGTCTCGGGCGAAGACAGCCCGCGCAAGCTGAGAATGAACAGCACGCCCGCAACAAGATAAGCGAGCATGGCCCAGGCGGGCGTGTCGGCTGCAATATGGTCCATGGTCAGATGCCCCTAATCCAGCCGCTTACTTCGCCGCGCTATTGTTTGAAGCAGATACGGGCTTCTTGTCTTTTTTCTTGTACATCGCGAGCATCCGGCGCGTGACCGCAAAGCCGCCGAAGATATTCACGCTCGCCAGCACCACCGCCAGCAGCCCCAGCCACTTCGAAATCTCCGAGCCCCCCACGGCCGCCGAAGACGCGATCAGCGCCCCGACGATGATCACCGAAGAGATCGCATTGGTCACCGCCATCAGCGGCGTATGCAGTGCCGGCGTCACCGACCACACGACATAATAGCCCACGAAACAGGCCATCACGAAAATCGACAGGGTGGAGAGAAAATCCATGTGCGTCGCTCCTCAGGCCGTCTTCAGCCGCTCATGCACCACAGCGCCGCCCTCGGTGAGCTTGACGCCGACCACGATCTCGTCATCCGCCGGAAAGGCCACGAAATTGGCGTCCTTGTCCCAAAAGGCATTGATGAAATTGTAGAGGTTTCGCGAAAACAGCGCCGAAGCATCCGCCGCCATCCGCCCCGCCAGGTTGCGGTGCCCGATGATCGTCACACCATGCACCTTCACCACCTCGCCCGGCCGCGAATGCTCGATGTTGCCACCGCTCTCCACCGCCAGATCGACAAGCACCGACCCCGGCCGCATCGACGCCAGCTGCGCATCGGACACCAGCCGCGGCGCCGGCCGCCCCGGAATCAGCGCCGTCGTCACCACGATATCCTGCTTGGCGATGTGCGAAGACACGAGTGCCGCCTGCGCCGCCTTGTATTCATCGCTCATCTCGGTCGCATAGCCACCCGCACCCTCGCCCTCGATGCCCTTCACGTCCGCAACGAAGATCGCCTTGGCGCCGAGCGATTCAATCTGTTCTTTCGTGGCCGAGCGCACATCGGTGGCGCTCACCAGCGCGCCCAGCCGCCGGGCCGTCGCAATCGCCTGCAGCCCCGCCACGCCCACGCCCATCACGAACACGCGCGCCGCCGAAATCGTCCCCGCTGCGGTCATCATCATCGGAAACGCCCGGCCATAGGCCTCGGCAGCATCGATCACCGCCTTGTAGCCCGCAAGGTTCGATTGCGACGACAGGATGTCCATCGATTGCGCGCGCGTGATGCGCGGCATGAATTCCATCGAAAGCGCGATCAACCCGGCATCGGCATAGCCCTTGATCCGCTCCGGCGCCGCGAACGGCGACATGCCGCCGGCTACCATCGTTCCGCTCGCAATGCCCGGCAGCCCGTCCACGCCCGGCACCTGCACGCCCATCACCAGATGCGCGCCAGAGATCACCCCGGCCCGGTCCGCCACGGTGGCGCCAGCTGCTGCATAATCCGCATCGGCGATGTTGGCGCCGGCACCAGCACCGGTTTCCACCGCCATCTCGGCGCCCAGAGCGATGAACTTCTTCACCGTCTCCGGCGTCGCCGCCACCCGGTGCTCGGCATCGGCCGTCTCGCGCAAAACTGCGATCTTCATGGCAAAATCCCCCGGGGCCCGCTCAAACCAGAACCAGCGCCATGATGATCAGCGCGCCGGCAATACCGATCACCGCCCAT
>JBBSPR010000181.1:0-5827 GCA_038258615.1 Sphingomonadales bacterium | reverse complement strand
TTTTCCTCGAACGCCCGCACGCGCGGCCCCAGAATGAGCGACCCGCTTTCCAGCACACCCTCGACGGCGTCGAGAATTTCGCCGCGCAGCTCGGCGAATTGCTCGCGATACAGCGACGCCAGCCGCTCGACCGCGCCGAGCTGCACCGCAAGCACGCGCCAGGCGCCGCCGGCGAAGTGCGGGCTGCGGTAATAGTCCCCAGCGTCGCCAACGATCTCGGCAGCAGCGACGCGAAGGCCGGTGAAATCGACCGAGCCGGTGAGCGAGGCGCGCATGCCCAGCGGTGTCCAGCCCGAAAGGTCGATCCGCGCCGCCTGCACATCGGCCAGCAGCATCACGATGCCATCCGGCGTATCGGCGGTGAGCAGCGGCCGCCGCACGATGCCGGCGCCCGATGTGTAGATCTTGCCGCCCGTCAGCCGGCCATCGGCGAACGAAAGCCCGTCGCCCGTCTGCGCATTCCAGACGGCCGACAGCCGTCCACCATCGGCCTCCGCCGCAAGCATCTGCAAATGCGCAGCGGTGCCGAATCGGGTGACAAGCCGCACGGCGTTGACATGGCCCTCGTACAGTCGCCCGAGCGATAGCGATGCGCCGCCGATGATGCGCAGCACGTCGCGCATCGCCGGGGCCGTTGCCGCGTCCATGCCCAGCGCACTCCCGCCGGACCGCGCCGGCAGCGGCGCGTGCAACAGCCCTTCAACGGCAAGCGCTGCAACTTCCCGGTCGGGCACGCAGCCATCTACATCACGCGCCTGAGCAAGTTCATGGGCAAGCGCTGCCACATGATGCGCCGCTGCGATCGGGCCGATCGACGCGGCGGGAACCGGACGGGCAGGGGTATGATTGAGCATCGATGGTCAACGCGCTCATGCCGTCGTCGTTCCCCCTTCCGACAACCGCCGCGCTGATGGCTTCGCCGGCGCTCGACCGCTGGCGTGCAGCGGCGGGCATGATGTCGGCATCGATGCTGCTCGGCGGCGCGCGCGCGCTCGGCGTGATCGTGCCGCACGCCGATGACGAGACGCTCGGCTGTGGCGGGCTGATCGCCGAGGCCGCTGCCATGGGCGTGGCCGTGACTGTGACCATCCTTACCGATGGAGCTGCATCGCATCCGGCGTCGCTGCAATGGCCGCCGGCGCGGCTGGCACGCCGCCGGCGCCGCGAGGCACTGGCCGCTGTCGACATCCTCTCCGCAGGAGCTGCACGGCTGGTATTCGCCGATGCCCCCGACGGCGCGCTTGCCGACCATCCTGCGGTCGGCGCTGCGGTGCCGCCTGCGGATTGCTATGTGACCTGCTGGCGCGATGACCCGCATCCGGACCACAAGGCGGCGTTCGCAATCGCCGCGGTCGTGGCGGCGCAGCAGCGCGCGCCGCTGTTCGCCTTCCCGCTATGGGTGCTCGATACCGATCTTCCGGTGCCCGATCTGGCCATTCACCGGATCGATGTGAGCCGCCACGTGGCGCGCAAGCGCCGCGCGCTTGCGGCGCACGCCAGCCAGCTCGGCCAGTTGGTGACCGACGACCCCGGCTTCATCCTCGATGATCCGCTCCAGCAGCTGTTCCTCCGCCCGGACGAGCTGTTCGTTGTCGTGCGCTGATGGACGGTCAGGGCAGCGCGCGGACGATGGTGAAGAGGCTGGTGACGGTGAGAACGCCGCCGACCAGGAACATCAGCATCCGGGGCTTTACGCGGCGGGCCACAAGCGCGCCGAACGGGGCTGCAATCACGCCGCCGATCAGCAATCCGACCGTTGCAGTGGTGAAGGCGCTCAAGCCCATGGTGGCGATGAAAGCCAGCGAGACCGACACGGTGAGGAAAAATTCGGACGCACAGACCGTGCCGATCACCCGTCGGGGATCGCCGCCCTGGATCAGCAGGTTGGAGGTCACGACCGGGCCCCACCCGCCGCCGCCGGCGGCATCGAGGAAACCGCCCACCAAGCCGAGTGGTGCCACAAACCTTGGATCGCGGATCCTGGGCGTCGGAAAGCGCCATGCACGATAGAGCAGCGACAGGCCGATGACCGCGAGATAAGCCATCACGAACGGGCGCGCGACCGCCGCATCGATGCTGGTGAGCACATACACACCGATCGTTCCCCCGATCACCCCCGGTATGACGATCCGGACAAACAGCTTCCAGTCGATATTGCGAAGCCAGGCATGGCTGAGGCCGGACGCGCCGGTCGTGAACACTTCGGCAAAATGCACACTGGCGGAGACTTGCGCCGGCGGCACACCGAGGAATGAGCCGAGCAACGTGCTCGAGATCACGCCGAAAGCCATCCCCAGCGCACCATCGACGATCTGTGCCGCCAGCCCGACAAGGATAAACGGCAGCAGGTCAAGAAAGCTGATATCGGGGAGGTCCGGCAACCGGCTTGCTTTCGCTCGTAGAAGTGACCCACTTGCTACACGCGAGCCATGCCCCTTGTCATTCTTTTGCGCCCGCATGCGAGTTGGCTGGACGAGATAGCTGGACAAGATAACTGGACGGGGCATCAGGCGCCTGAAATAGCGATACGCCATGCTCCAAGATCGCCAAACCCGGCTGTTTGCCGCCACGCTCTCCGCCACCGCCGGCTATGTCGATGCGGTGGGGTGGCTCACATCGGGCGGACTGTTCGTGTCGTTCATGAGCGGCAATGTCACCAAGGTCGGCCTGGGGCTGGCGGGCGTGCTCGACAATCTGGCGCTGGGGCTGGGGCTGATCGCATCCTTCGTGTGCGGCGTGATCGCCGGCTCGCTGCTCGGCCGCGCAGCCGGTCGCCGCCAGCGCGGTGCCGTGCTGTGGATGGTCACGCTGCTGATGGCCATGGCGGCGGTGCTGCTGGAGCTGGGGCCGATGGTACCGGCAGTACTGCTGCTCGCGGCGGCCATGGGCGCCAAGAACACGGTGTTCGCCGAGAACGGCGAAGTGAAGGTGGGGTTGACCTACATGACCGGCGCGCTGGTGCGGATGGGCAAGCGCATCACCACCGCTATCCTGGGCGGGGACAAGCTCGGCTGGGTGGCTCCTGCAACACTGTTCGCCGGCATGGTCGCCGGCGCAGCCCTTGGCGCGATCGCCCATGTCGCGATCGGCCCACGCGCGCTGTTTGCGGCGGTGGGCATCATGCTGGTGCTGACGCTCTACGCACAGCTCCAGCTACCGGGCGCCGAAGACACGCTGGACCTCGATCCGCCGCGCTGACGCGCCTCAGCGGCGGCGCTCCATCTGCTCGATCCGCGCCGCAAGCTCGCCCTGACGACGCGTCAGATAAGCCTGTTCATTGGCGCCAAGGCCTGCCCGCCGCCACGCGGCATCGAGCCGAACAAGGTCGCCATGTTCGGTCCGCAGCCGTTCCAGCTGGTTGGCGTTGAGGCTGCGGTTGCGTTCGCCCGCATCGATCCGCGTCTCCAGCTGGGCCCAATTGCCGGCCACCTGTGTCTGGCCCTGCTGTCCGAAACGACCGAGCCGCCGCTCGATCGCCTGCATCCGCGTGTCGAGATCGGCCGTCTCGCGCGCGTCGAGGCCATTGCGGCGGTATTGCGCTTCGAGCCGCGCCAGCGTCTGCCAATCGCTCCGCAACCGGGTCGATTCCGCGAGCGAGATCACCCGGGCATTGCGCGCCTCCGACAGCCGCCGCTCGAAATCGGCACGACCCGCTTCCATCGGCTGCCATCCGCCGGACTGGCCATAGCCCCCATTCTGGTAATTCTGGCCGGGCTGGGTCTGGCGCGCGGCATCCACCCAGTCGGTGTTCTGCGCATCCGAAGGCTGCTGCGTGCCGAGCACCGACGCCAGCAAGCCGCCGATGCCCGTCTGCTGGGTGCCGGTGCGCAGCGGGCCGACGGTCGCCGTGGTGCCGCTGCAAGCCAGCACGCCATCACGCACCGAAAGGTTGCTCCGGCATTCGTTGATGCGAATGGCGCTGGCCCGCTCGCCGCCCTGCGTCGAACATTCCGCCACCACCGTGCCGTCCTGCCGCTGCTCGATCATCCGGCACTCGCGGGGAAGCTGTGTGTTGCTGGTGTTCGTCTGCGCCATGGCGCCGCTCGCGCCGCCGGCAAGCAGAACGGCAAACAATCCGGCAATCCGGGGGCTGATACGCATGACAACGTCCTGTTCTAAACTCTTGGGCGCAGGACAACATGGCACAGCATCAACGGTTCCAAAGACTTGGCCGAGCACGTCGATAATTGCCGCAACCGGCCCCTACCGTCCGTCCGCCAGCGCTGCTAGAGCGTGCCGATGCAACAGCCGGTCCGCATCGCCCCCTCCATCCTGTCTGCCGATTTCGCCCGCCTCGGCGAGGAAGTGCGCGCCATCGAAGCCGCCGGTGCCGATTACGTCCATGTCGATGTGATGGACGGTCATTTCGTCCCCAACATCACCATCGGGCCGATGGTGGTAAAGGCGCTGCGCCCGCACACGACGCTGCCCCTCGACGTGCATCTGATGATCTCGCCAGCCGACGCCTATCTCGAAGCCTTTGCCGAGGCCGGTGCCGATATCCTCACCGTCCATCCCGAGGCCGGGCCGCACCTCCACCGCAGCCTCCAGCGCATCAAGGCGCTCGGCAAGCGCGCCGGCGTTTCGCTCAACCCGGCGACACCGGCCAAGATGCTCGATTATGTGCTGGAGGACGTCGATCTGGTGCTGGTGATGAGCGTCAATCCCGGCTTCGGCGGCCAGAGCTTCATCACCAGCCAGCTCCGCAAGATCGAGGCGATCCGCAAGGCCATCGACAAGACCGGCAAGACGATCGACCTCGAAGTCGATGGCGGCATCGATGCCACCACTGCCCGCGCTGCCATCGATGCCGGCGCCGATGTGCTGGTTGCCGGCACCGCAACCTTCCGCGGCGGCCCGGCACAATATGCCGCCAACATGGCGGCCCTTCGGGGCTGACATGGCAAGGCCGCCCGCCAGCGACCCGTCTCCGGACCAGCCGCAGGAGCTGCGCCTGACGTTGCAGCGGGTCGGCGGGGACAAGGGCATTTCGCTTTCGGAGCGGCTCGCGGCTCGCGTCGCCACCAGCATCTACGGCTCGCCGCTGCACGCCATGCGGCTGCGCGGCCGTTATCCGCTCCAGCTGCTCGGCGTGGCGCGCGATCCCGTCCCCGGTGATCCCGCCATCGGGGAGCGCGTCGCCGCCGGCCGGCTGATCCACGCCGGCCACACCGCCATGGTGCGCGAGCTCGATTTCGGCGCCCCCGGCCACCCCGCCGCCTGGCGCGAATGGGCCGACAGCTGGCTCTGGCTGCGGGATATCGCGGCGCACGAGCCCGACGTGAAGGCCGGTGCCAGGCTCGGCGAGCCGCTCGCGGCCCGCTGGCTGGCGCGCTTCCCCACCTTCGATCCACAGGCCTGGCGCGCCGATGTCACCGGCCAGCGGCTGCTGATGGCGCTGGGCCACGCCCCGCTCATCCTGTCCTCCAGCGACCAGATCTACCGCTCGCTCATGCTTTCCGCCCTCGCCACCTGGGCCCGGCATCTCGATCGCGCGGCGCTGCGCCTTCCCGATGGGCTGGGGCGCGCGCAGGCGCTCGCGGGGCTCTGGGCGGCCGGGTTGCTGATCCCCGGCGGCGAGGTGCGCGCCACCCGCGCCATGGCGCAGCTCGAAGCGCTGCTGGCGCGGCTGGTGCGGGAAGCTGGCGGCAGGGCCAGCCGCGCCCCCAGCGACGCGCTGGCGCTGGCTGATCTGCTGCTCCACGCCGGCACCGCCGCCGAAGCCGCCGGCGGGCGGGCTCCGCTCGCCTTTGCAAAGGCGCTGGCGAAGCTGGTGCCAGGGCTGCGCGGGCTGGCGCTCGGAGACGGCATCATCGGCGCCTGGGCC
>JBBSPR010000180.1:0-5856 GCA_038258615.1 Sphingomonadales bacterium | reverse complement strand
GACCGCCGCGACACGCTGGTGACCGACCCGGACTTCATCTTCGGCGTGGGGGTGAAATATCGGCTTGCTTCGGGGCAGGGCCGTCGGGCCGGGGTAAGGGCCGCGCGCGCTACCCGGGCGCAAGCCGAAGCCGGGGTTCGTGAAGCGGAGGTGCAGATCGAGACCGGGGTGAAGGTGGCGCATGCGCAGGCCCGCTCGGCGCAGGACCGCCACGCGCTTTATGGCCGCAGCATTGCCGCCGCGGACGAGGCGTTGCGCGTGGCGAGGCTTTCCTTCCGGGAGATGCAGGGGACGAGCCGCGACGTGACCGACGCCGAATTGCGCGCCGGCCGCGCGCGGGTGGAAGAGGCGCGTGCCGCCTATGATTATGTCGATGCGCTGGTGACGCTGTTGCAGGTGAGCGGGCAGACGGACCGGCTGCCGGCGTATCTGTCGGCGGTGCAGGACCGGCCATGACGGACCCTGCTTCCCTGCCGTCTTCCGGCCGGCGCTGGGCGTGGCCGGCGGCGGCGCTGATGGTGGCGGTGGTGGCGGCGGGGCTGTGGCTGGCTTGGCAGCCCCCGGCGGGGCAGGTGCAGGGAATCGTCGATGCCCGCGAATTTCGGGTGGCGAGCAAGGTGACGGGACGGCTCGCGGCGGTGCATGTGCAGGAGGGGCAGCGCGTGGCTGCCGGCCAGCTGCTGGCCAGCATCGACAGCCCGGAGGTGGCTGCGAAGGAAATGCAGGTGCAGGCCGCCGTCGAGGCCGCGGAGTCGCAGGCCGACAAAGCCGAGGCCGGGGCGCGCCGCACCGACATCGTTGCCGCAGAAGCACAATGGAAGCGCGCTGTCGCTGCCGCCGATCTTGCCCGGGTGACGTTCGAACGCGTCAGCAGGCTGGCCGATGACGGGGTTGTTGCCGGGCAGAAGCGCGACGAGGCGCGGACCAGCATGACGGCTGCTGCCGAGGCGGCGCGCGCGGCGCGTGCCCAATATGATGCGGCGGTGGCGGGCGCGCGCAGCGAGGATCTGCGCGCGGCGCGGGCGCAGGCGGCGCAGGCGCGCGGTGCTGCGGCGGAAGTGGATGCGGCGCGGACCGAGACGCGCATCGTGGCACCGGCGGCCGGCGAGGTGGGCCGGCGGCTGGCGCAGCCGGGCGAGATCGTCAGTGCGGGCTATCCGGTGCTGCTGTTGACCGAAGTGCAGGCACCTTGGGTGACGGTGACCTTGCGCGAGGACCAGATGAGCGGGGTGCGCGTGGGCCGCGAGCTTGTTGGCAGCGTGCCGGCGCTGGAGGGTCGCACGGCGCGCTTCCGCGTGAGTTTCATGGCGCCGGCGGGGGACTATGCCACCTGGCGCGCGACGCGCCAGTCGAGCGGGTTCGACATCCGCGGCTTCGAAGTGCGCCTGGCGCCCGTGCAGCCGCTGCCCGGCCTGCGTCCCGGCATGTCGGTGCTGTTCGACTGGCCGCAATGAGCGGGGCTGCCGGCTTCCGGGCCGCGCTGCGCCGCGAGTGGGCGTATCTGCTGGGCAGCCCCTGGGACATGGCGCTGCTGACCTGGATGCCGCTGCTGCTGTGCGGCTTGCTCGCCTGGCAGCTCGCAGGCGGCGTGGTGCGCGACTTGCCGGTGGTGCTCATCGACGAGGATCGCACTGCCATCGGGCGCGATCTTGCGATCCGGATCGAGGGAGCACCCGGCCTGCATCTGGCCGCACAGGTGCAGGACCTTGCTGCCGCAGAGCGGCTGATCCGCGCCGGGCACGCCACGGCAGCGCTCCTGATCCCAAGCAGCACTGCGCGGCGGATGCTCGGCGGAGAGGCGCCTGTCATCCTCTACTTCAATGCCAGCTTTCCAGCCGCCGCAGCCGTTGTGCAGCGCGAAGCGGGTGCTGTGATCGATGCCGCGAACCTGCGGCTCGCCACCGAGCGGCTGGCTGCCATCGCCCCGCCGGGCAGCGTGCGGCCAGCGCCGGTCCGGGCGGTCACGACCATTGCCTGGAACAGCCCGGCCAGCCAGGAGCTGCAGCTCGTCAGCCTGCTGCACCCGGCGCTGCTGCATCTGCTGTTCATGCTGGCAATGGTCTCGGCCTTCGGGCGGGAGCTGAGGGATCGCACGATCGGCGAATGGGCGCCGGATGCCGCGGCGATCGCCGGCAAGGCCATGCCCTATCTGGCGGTATTCATGGCCTGGGGCGTGCTGGCAACGGTGTGGCTGGCGGGTGTGCGGGGCTGGGCAGTGGCCGGCTCGGTGCCGCTGCTGCTGGCCGGCTATCTGGCGCTGTACCTGGCTTATGCGGGGCTGGCGCTGCTGCTCGTGGGCGCCACGCGGACGATGAGCCAGGCGCTGTCGGTGACCGGGCTTTACGCGGGGGCATCCTTTGCCTTTGCGGGCGCCATCTTCCCGCTCGATCAGGCCAGCGGCTTCGCGCGTGTGTGGGGCAACGGCCTGCCGTTCACGCATTTCGGCCGGCTGCTGGCCCGCACCTGGATCGCCGATGCCCCGCTGGCGGCGGCCGCCGAACCGCTGTGGCCGATGCTGGCGATCGCGCTGGCGACGGCACTTCCCGGCGCGGTCCTGTATCTGCGCGCTGCGGGCGACCCGGATTGCTGGGGGCGTCGCTGATGGGCGCTGCGTTCCGCGCCTTCTTCGCCGCGATCCTGGGGGACCGGGCGGCAGCCCTGCTGCTGCTGCTGGCGCCCATTCTCTATGCTGGCCTGTATCCGAGTGCCTATACGGGCGAAGCCGTGGTGCAGGCGCCGGTGGTGCTGGTCGATCTCGACCGCAGCGGGGCGAGCCGCGGGCTGATCGCGCGGGTGGGCGGCGTGCAACAGGCGCAAATCGTGGGGAGCCTGACCTCGCCGGCCGAGGCACGGCAGTGGCTGGCGGACGGCCGCGCGGTCGCGGCGCTGATCATCCCCGCGGGCTTTGGCGTGCGCATCGGCCAGGGGCAGGAATGCACCGTGCTGCTGACCGGGCATGGCGCGCACCTGCTGCGCGCGTCCACCGCGCTCACGGGCATCGGGGCCGCGCTGGAGCAGAGCGGGCGGGAGGCGGCGCGTGAGCAGTCGCGGGCGGCCGGACCTCCGGCGCCGCCCGCGCTTGCCCTTGTGCCGCGCCCGCTGTTCAACACACGCGAAGGCTATGGGGCTGCGGTGTTTCCGGGGGTTGCATTCGTGATCGTGCACCAGTGCCTGCTGATGGGGCTGGCGCTGCTGGCCGGCACCGCGCGCGAACAATTGGGGCGCCCGCTGCAGCCGAGCCTTGGCGAACTGGCGGGGATTGCGATGGCCGCCACCGGCATCGGGTTGCTGAGCGTCGGCTGGTTTGCCGGCATGGTGTTCTGGTTCAACGACTATCCGCGCGCTGCCGCCCCCATCCTCGATGTTGCGGCGGGCGCACTGCTGTTCGTGGCGGCCACCGTGGCGGCGGCGCTGGCACTGGCCAGCCTGTTCCGCACCCGCGAGCGCCCCCTGCAGCTCTGGCTCGCGACCTCGCTGCCGCTGTTCTTCCTCACCGGGCTCTCCTGGCCGGTCGAAGCGACGCCGGCGCCGCTTCGGCTGCTGGCGCGCGTGTTTCCGACGACCGCCGGCGTCGAGATCATGGTCGGCCTGAACCAGATGGGCGGGCGGCTCGGCGATTATGCACCGGCCGCGCTCAACCTGCTCGCCCTGACCACGATCTTCGGCAGTCTTGCGATATGGCGTTGGGTCCGCAGGCCGGGGCACACGCCCGGGTTTTGACGCAGCGGGATTTTGGCTTATCAGATTCCGATGGTGGGTTGGGCTTTGGATGATCGCGCCGGCATGACCGGGGATTGCGTTGCTGGGGCCGGGGCTGGGGCCGGGGCTGGGGCCGGGGCTGGCGCTGTCGCTGCGGCGCCGGACGGTGGCCGTGGCTGATCGGGCGCCTCCGAAGCCGCCGAGGCGGGTCCGGGCGGCGGCCGTGGCCGCCATGCTGGTGGCCGGGACGAGTGCGGGACTGCTCTGGTGGATGGTCCGCGAACCGCGGCAAGCGGCTGCGATGGCGGTCATCCAGCTCGAACTGGTCGACGCCCGGGCGCCCCGGCTGCCGCCCAAGGTCGATTATCGTCGGCTCGAGGCCCGCATCGATCGGTTGATGCAGGATCCGGACATGGTGGGGCTGGCAGTGGGGACCATCGAGGACGGGCGGGTGACGTTCGCGCGCGGCTATGGCGAGACCGTTGCGAACACGGGTGCACCGGTGACGCCCGACACGGTGTTCCGCTGGGCCTCGGTATCGAAGGGGGTGGCGTCGGCGCTGGTGACCAAGCTGGCCGAGGATGGGCGACTTTCGCTCGATGCGAAGCTGAACCGCATGGGGACAACGCTGACGCTGCCACCCGATGCCGGCAATGTGACCGTGGCGGATGTGCTGTCGCATCGGGTGGGGCTGGTGCGCAATGCCTGGGACGACCGGCTGGAAGCCGGCGAAGACCCCCGGATGCTGCGCGCAGCGCTCGGCACGCTGGCGCCGCTGTGCCCGCCGGGGACGTGCTATCAGTATCAGAACATCGCCTTCGACGCGGCGAGCGAGATCGTGGAGCGGACGACCGGCGGGGGTTATGCGGCGGCGGCGGAGGCAACGCTGTTCCGGCCGCTCGGGATGACGCATGCGAGCGTCGGCCTCGATGGACTGCTGCGGGCGGAGAGCTGGGCGCGGCCGCACAGGCGGAACCGGACGCCGACGGCGGTGAAGGAAGATTACTACCGGGTGCCGGCGGCGGGCGGGGTGAACTCCTCGATCCGCGATCTGCTGCGCTGGACGCAGGCACAGATGGGCGAGGCGCCGGGGGTGCTTTCGGATGCAGCGCTCGACATCATGCACCGTCCGCGCGTGCCGACGCCCGCCACGCGCCGCCGCGGTGCCATGGACCGGGCGCTTACGGGGGCTTCTTACGGGCTGGGCTGGCGCTCGTTCACCTATGCCGGGCATGGCCTGGTGGGGCATCGCGGCGCGGTCGATGGCTATGGATCGCTGGTCCTGTTCGACCCTGCGCTGAAGAGCGGCATCGTGATGCTGTGGAACAGCAACCATTCGCAGGCGGCGCGGCTGCAGCTCGAATTCTTCGACCTGCTCTATGGCTTGCCTAACACGAACTGGCTCGAGCTCGAGGACGTGCCGGCGCCGCTTGCCGACGCGCCGGTGCACGCAGGACCGTAGGCCACCCCACAAATCCGATACTAGCCCAAAGCCCGGCGAGCGGCCACAACGGGGCGGTTCGGCAACCGAGGATCCTGCGCCATGGCCTTTCAACATATTCTCTTCGAGAACAGCGATGGCGTGGCGACGCTCACGCTGAACCGGCCGGCACAGCTGAATGCCCTGCATGTCGGCGTGATCCAGGAGATGATCGAGGCGGTGGACCGGGTGCGCGACGAGGGGACCGCGCGGTGCCTGCTGCTGACCGGGGCAGGGCGGGCGTTTTGCTGGGGTGCCGATCTGGCGGGGGGCGGGGCTGGTGGAGGTGGCGGCGGCAGCGGCCCCCCCGATGCCGGAAAGGTGCTGGAGACGCATTTCAACCCGTTGCTGGAGCGGCTGTTCGCGCTGCCGGTGCCGTTCATCACCGCGATCAATGGTCCGGCGGCGGGGGCGGGCTGCTCCTATGCGCTGGCGGGTGACATCGTGCTGGCGAGCCGCTCGGCGTATTTTCTGCAGGCGTTCGTGAATATCGGGCTGGTGCCCGATGTGGGATCGACCTGGATGCTGCCACGGCTGGCGGGGCGGGCGCGGGCGCAGGCGATGATGATGCTGGGCGAGCGGATTTCGGCCGAGCAGGCGCTCGACTGGGGGATGATCTACAAGGTGACCGAGTCTGAGGCGCTGATGGACGAGGCCAATGCGCTTGCGCGCAAGCT
>JBBSPR010000179.1:0-5927 GCA_038258615.1 Sphingomonadales bacterium | reverse complement strand
TGGCAGCCGACCTGGAAGCGCTGATCGCGGCGGAAGGGCCGGACACGATTGCGGCGATGATCATGGAGCCGCTGATGGGGGCGGGCGGGGTGATTGCGCCACCGGAGGGCTATTATGCGGCGATCCAGCCGATCTTGCGGCGGCATGACATTTTGCTGATTGCCGATGAGGTGATCTGCGGGTTCGGGCGGCTGGGGCAGAATTTCGGCAGCAGCGTGTTCGGGATGGAGCCCGACCTGATCACCATCGCCAAGGGGCTGACCTCGGCGTATTTTCCGCTTTCGGCGTGCCTGGTGTCGGACAAGGTGTGGCAGGTGCTGGCGGGGCCGGCGCATGCGAAATTCGGCGCCTTTGGCCATGGCTATACCTATTCGAGCCACCCGATCGGCGCGGCGGCCGCACTTGCGAACCTCGACATCATCGAGCGCGAGGGGCTGGTGGCACGCGCCGGGGATACCGGGGCGTATATGCAGGATCGGCTGCGCGCGGCGTTTGGGGACCATCCGCTGGTGGGCGAGGTGCGCGGCCAGGCGCTGATTGCAGCGGTGGAGTTCGTGAAGGACAAGGCGGCACCGCTGGCGTTCGACCCGGGGCTGAAGGTGGCGCCGCGGGTGATTGCGGCGGCGCGGGCGCGCGGAGTGATCGGCCGTGCGCTGCCCAATGCCGATACGGTGGCGTTCTCGCCGCCCTTCGTGATCAGCCGCGAAGAGATCGACACGGTGGTGGCGGCGTTCCGCGATGCTGTCGATGAGGTGATGGGGGAGCTGCGGGCTTCGGGGGATTTTTGAAGGCTGTTGCTGTGGTGAGTTGAAGGGGGCACCCCCACCCCGCTCGCGCCAAGGGGCGCGAGTCCCCCTCCCCGCAAGGGGGAGGGAGTTTTCAGAAGTCCTTGCTGATGGTGACTTCGATGAGAGTGGGGATATTGGCGGCGAGGGCGGCCTGGAACTGGTCGGCGACTTCGGCATGGGTTTCGGCGCGGGCGGATTTGACACCGTGGGCGGCGGCGAGGGCCTGGAAGTCGATGGCGGGGGCTTCGATGTCCATGGCGACATAGGTGCCGCTGGCCGCACTGTGGCCGCCGATGGCGCGGGTGCGCGCCTTGAGGATGCTGTAGCCGGCGTTGTTGAAGACGAGGATGACGCACGGCAGCTTGTAGTGCGCCAGCGTCCAGAGGGCGGCGGCGGAGTAGAGCAGGCTGCCATCGCCGGAGAGGACGATGAGCGGGCGGCCGGGTTTGGCAAGTGCCATGCCGGCGGCCCATGGCAGCGCCACGCCGATGCCGCCGCCGCGCATGCCGAACCAGCTGTCGGGCTGGGTGGCAGGAAGCAGGTGGCGGACGGTGTTCATGCCCGAGGACAAGAGCTCCTCGATGATGATGGCTTGCGCGGGGATGAGGGGGCGCAGCGTTTCGAGGACGGCGAGCGGGTGGAGCGGGGATGCGCTGGCGAGGCTTTGGGCGCGGGCTTGCAGGGTGGTGCGGGCGATGGCGATTTTGGCTTCGGTGGCATTGCGCGCTTGCGGGCGGGCGGGGCCGAGCAGGGCGGTGAGATGGGGCAGGGTGGCTGACAGATCGCCGAGAATGGCTGCCTGGGCGGGGAAATTCTTGCCGATTTCGTGCGGGTTGTCGTCGATGTGGACGAGGGGGATGCCGGGGGGAAGTGCTTCGATGCCGGCAGCCTGGCTCTGGGTGAGGAGGTCGGCGCCGAGCGAGATGATGAGATCATGCCCTTCGAGCAAGGTGCGGAAGGCGGGGGCCATGCGCGGCACGCTGCCGGCGTAGAGCGGATGATCGGACGGGAAGGCGGCGGTGTTGGCCATGCCTTCGAGATGGACCGGCGCGCCGAGATGCTCGGCGAGGGCGGCTACTTCGGCGTGCGCGGTGCGGGCGGCGTCGCCGGCGAGGATGAGGGGGGTTTGCGAGGCGGCGATGAGGCGGGCGGCTTGCGCCAGGCTGGTGTGATCGCCGGTGATGCGGGGGCCGATGCGGGTGGGGGCGCCTTCGTCGAGGCCCTCGGGGACGGAGGCTTCGAGGATGTCGCCGGGGATGGAGAGGAAGACCGGGCCCATGGGCGGTGTGAGGGCGATCTTGACGGCGCGGCGGACGGCGCGGGGCAGCTCGTGGATGCTGCTGATTTCGTATGACCATTTGACGAGCGGGCGCGCCATGGTGGCGAGATCGTCCCACAGCAACGGCTCGGTGAGGCGGATGCTGGTGTCCTGTTGGCCCGCGGTGACGAGGATGGGGGCACCGGCGCGGGCGGCGTTGTAGAGCATGCCACAAGCGTTGCCGAGGCCCGGCGCTGCGTGGAGATTGCAGACGGCGATCTGTTGGCTCGCCTGGGCGAAGCCATCGGCCATGCCCATCACCACGACTTCGTTGAGGCCGAGGATGTATTGGATGGCGGTCTCCTCGGCGAGAGCATCGAGCAACGGCAGCTCGGTGGTGCCGGGATTGCCGAAGATGTGCCTGGCACCCTCCGAACGGAGGATGTCCAGCAGGAGATGCTTGCCCCGTCTCACGCTATCTGGCCGCATCAGGGGATGCGCTCGGATTCGGTGACGGGGGGCAGGCGGAAGCTGCCATCGAGCAGCTCGGCCTTGGGGAGATAGGCGCGGAAGACGAGGACGAAGGGCCCGGTGGGAGAGGGGAGCCAGTTGACGACGCGCTCGCCCTCGGGGCGGTTCGACTGGATGAAGATATCGGTGCTGCCGTCGCGCTCGGCGCGGAGGTGCTTCGAGCGATCGCCGACGGCGAAGCGGCTGAGCGTGTTGCCGACGAAGAACAGCCGGCCGTCGCTTTCCTGGGTGTACATGGTGAGCGACCAGAAGCCGCCGATGGGCATGTTGTACGGCAGGCGCAGCGTATAGGCCTTGTCGCCGGTGAGCGGTGCGCCGGCGGCGTCGGTGCGGGCGGAGAGGTACATTGCCTCGACGCGGGGCAGGGCGCCGAGGCCCCCCAGCGCGATCTGCGATCGGAGCAGGTTGTCGTCCTCGTACGTGCCGATGCCGAATCTGGGGTAGGACCAGCCGCTTACGAGATCACCGGCTTCGGCGAGGCCGCTGCGCAGTTCGAGGGTGAGGGGGACGAGGGCTTTCGACCATTCGGCAGGGTCGGCCTCCAGGGCGGGGAAGCTGGCGGCCTGCTGGGCGAGCGTGGAGCCTGGGCCGGCGCGGGCGATGACTTCCTTGACTGCAGCGAGGAAGGCGGCGCCATCGGGGCGGGCCGGGGTGGGGCTGGAGAAGGCGGTGACCTCGGTGGCGGGGGCTTCGATGGTGATGCCCTTCAAGGCTTCGCTGGCGGGGCCTAGGTCTTCGGCGCCATTGACGATGACGCGGGCCAGCAGCCAGCAATCGCGGCAAGCGAGGCGGAGTGGGATGGTGTCTGCCGGCACGGGGCCGGTGTAATCGGTGCTCATCAGCGCGTAGCGGCCGCCCTGGCTGCCGGTGCGGGTGCCGAGGATGGCGAGATTGTCGGTGGCCATGTTCATGATGGCGACCGAATGATAGCGGCCGGGGAGTGGCGGCAGGGTGAGGATGACCGGGCCGGCGGCGAGATCGAGAAAGCCCGAGGCGTAGAGCGTGTCGTTGTTGGGGGTGGTGACATCCCGGCTTTGTTCGTCGGCAAGGGTGGTGCGGTAGGTGAGGGTGTTGATGGCGGGCATCAGGCTGCGGGTGCGCGCCATGGTGTAGAGCGGGAAGGCGAAGTGATAGGCGTTGCGGAGTGCTGCGGCTTCGGGGCTTTCGGCGGCGGCTTCGGTGGCGGGCGTCTGGCCGGCGCTGATCGGGCTGGCGGTGGCCAGCAGGGCTGCGGCGGCGATGGCGTAGCGTATCATTCACGGTCCTCCCGGGCGTTCGCCCCGTGGCATATCCTGTCACTTGTCGGCGTTAGTGGCGTGTGCGGGCTTTGGCGTAAAGTGCGCTTGCGACAGTGGAGGAGATTGCGATGACCGGGTTCACACAGATTGCACTGGAGATGGACGGGCCGGTGGCGACGATCACGCTCGATCGCGAGGCGAAGCTCAACGCCTTTACCGCAACGATGATGGCCGAGCTCATCGAGGCGTTCGACCGGACCGATGCCGATGATGCGGTGCGGGCGGTGATCGTGACCGGGCGGGGGCGGGCCTTTTGTGCCGGCGCCGACCTGAGCGCCGGGGCTGCGACCTTCGATTATGACAACCGGGCCGATGCGCCGCGCGGGGGGGAATCGCCGGTGCGCGCGGACGGCACGGTGGATTATGGCCATGACGCGGTGCGCGATGGCGGCGGGCGGGTGACCTTGCGGATCTTCGAATCGTTGAAGCCGGTGATTGCAGCGGTGAACGGGCCGGCGGTGGGGATTGGCGCCACGATGCAGCTGGCGATGGACGTGCGGATGGCGAGCGAGACGGCGCGGTTCGGCTTCGTGTTCGCGCGGCGGGGGATTGTGCCCGAGGCGGCATCGAGCTGGTTCCTGCCGCGGCTGGTAGGGATTTCGCAGGCGCTGGAATGGTGTTTTTCGGGCCGGGTGTTCGGCGCCGACGAGGCGCTGAAGGGTGGGCTGGTGCGATCGGTGCATGCAGCCGCCGATCTGCTGCCGGCGGCGCGGGCGCTGGCGCTGGAGATCGCCGAGAATACTGCACCGGTGTCGGTCGCGCTGACCCGGCAGATGCTGTGGCGGATGCTGGGGGCGGCGAGCCCCTGGGACGCGCACCGGCTCGACAGCCGGGCGATCTGGGCGCGCGGGCGCTCGGGGGATGCCAAGGAGGGGGTGGTGTCGTTCCTCGAGAAGCGGGTGCCGAGCTATCCGGACCGGGTGAGCGAGAATATGCCGGACTTCTTTCCCTGGTGGGAGGACGAGCAGTACAGATAACCTATTTGGATATTAATGATTGACAAGCGTCACGCTTTAGGATAGAGATTCGGCATGCTTCAGAAATCCGCCGACAGGGGCCGCCGGGATCGACCGGCGGCCTCGGCGGCGGGGAGGTGCCATGGTAAAACGACAGTTAGACTGGCGGTTGGTGGACCGCCGGCGGTTTCTGGCGGCGCTCGCTGAACATGGGGATGCGCTGAAGGCGGTGCAGGCGATCGGGCGGCCGTTGCAGGATGCCTATGACCTGCGCGCTGCAGACAAGAGTTTTGCTGGCAGTTGGGCGCGGGCGGTGGCGATGGCCTGGGACCGGGTGGAGGCGCGGCTGCTTGAAAGGTTGCTGGCGACGCCAGAGCCCGATGCGAAGGATGCGCCGGGGCTGGCGCGGTTGCTCGACACCAAATTGGTGATGGCCTTGGTGCAGCAGCGGCTGGAGCCGGTGCGGACGCCGGGCCGGGCGGCCAAGGTGCAGCGGCCTGCCAATGCCGAGGTGACAAGGCTCCGCGCCGAGATACGGGCGCTGGGCGGATCGCTGCCCGACGATTGGCAGCCGGAAGAAATTTTGTGACGCGAGGTGCCGATGACGTCAGCGGGGGGCGATCTGCGGGCGCAGGCTTCGGTGGCGCAGCTGTTTTCCGGGCTCGGCGTGGCGGATCGGCTGGAAATGGTGAAGCGCTTCGGCGAGGTGGCGGTCGTTTCGGCGCTCAGTGGCAGCGGCACATTGCGGATGGCGCAGCTGCCGCCGCCCGGCGAGTGGACGATCTGGACGATTTTGTGGACGATCTGGACGATTTTGGCCGGGCGCGGCTTCGGCAAGACGCGTGCCGGGGCGGAATGGGTGCATGGGCTGGCGGCGGAGGCGCCGCGGCGCTTCGCGTTGGTGGGCGCCAGCCTGGAGGCGGCGCGCGTGGTGATGGTGGAGGGCGAATCCGGCCTGCTGGCGCGGGCACCGGAGGGGCTGGGCGTCGAATTTTTGCCGAGCCTGCACCAGTTGAATTGGGAGAATGGCAGCCAGGCGCGGTTGTTTTCGGGGGGTGACCCCGATGGTCTGCGCGGCGGGCAGTTCGATTTTTCC
>JBBSPR010000178.1:0-5999 GCA_038258615.1 Sphingomonadales bacterium | reverse complement strand
GCCGCCGCCAGATCGGCATCCTCCAGGATGATGTTGGCACTCTTGCCGCCCAGTTCCTGGTGCACGCGCTTCACTGTCGGTGCCGCCGCCCGCGCCACTTCCACGCCCGCCCGCGTCGATCCGGTAAAGCTCACCATATCGACCTGCGGGTGCCGGCTCAGCGCCGCCCCCACCGTCGGCCCGTCACCATTTACCAGGTTGAACACCCCCGCCGGCACACCCGCCGCATGCAGCACCTCCGCCCACAGGATCGCCGAGAACGGCGCGATTTCGCTCGGCTTCAGCACCATCGTGCACCCCGTCGCCAGCGCCGGCGCCACCTTGCAGGCGATCTGGTTGATCGGCCAGTTCCACGGCGTGATGAACGCACACACGCCGATAGGCTCCTTCGCGATCAGCGTCGTCCCCTGCATCTCGTCGAAGCTGTAGGTCTTCAGCACCTCCAGCGCCGTCATCACATGGCCGATCCCGAGTGCCGCCTGCGCCTGCATCGCCAGCCAGCCCGGCGCCCCCATCTCCTCGGTGATCGCCGCGGCAATCTCGGGCATCCGCTTCTGATATTCGGCGGCAATGCTGCCCAGCAGCTCGATCCGCTCGGCGCGGCTCGTCCGCGCATAGCCCGGAAACGCCGCTGCCGCTGCCGCCACCGCGCGGTCGACATCGGCCTCGCTGCCCAAGCTGATCTGCCCCGCTACCGCCTCGGTCGCCGGGTTGATCACATCGAGTGCATTCGGCACCGCCGGCTCGACCCATTCGCCGCCAATATAGAATTTCCGATAGTCGCGCATCGCATCCTCCCAAATCTTGTTCCACATATCCTAGCACGCACGCCGCTTCTGCCGAGCCGGTCTTTCCGTGAGGGTCACTGCAAAAGACGCGCCACGATTCCGGGGGTGAAGCATCAGCCCCAACCGCCGTTAACCACCGCGACCCCTTCACCGGAGCCGCCGATGCGCCTGCCCCTTCTCCTGCTGGCCTGTGCCCTTGCCGCCCCGCTCGGCGCCCAGCAGCTGCGGCTGCCGCCACCGTCACAAACGGTGCAGGCGGACCCTGCCACCGACCCCTTCCTGCAAGCCCTTGCGGTGCGCGAAGCCGCCGCCACTGACAATTTCGCCGCGCGCATCGCCGAGGCCGTCCGCCGCCATCCCCAGAGCGGCATCGCGCAAGCCGGCACCGATGCCGCCGCCGCCCGCCGCCAGCAGCTGCGCAGCGCCATCTTCCCGCGCATCGAAGCCGCCTTCATCGGCGCCCGCGCGCTCGATCGGGACTTTTCCGGCAACAGCACCATCATCGAGAGCAGCATCCCGCGCGGCCGCGCCGATGCCCAGCTCATCGTCGAGGCCCCGCTGTTCGATGCCGGCGCGTTGGGTCGCATCGCCGGTGGCAGTGCACGGCTGCGCGCCGCCCGCGCAGATGCGGGTGCGGCCGGCCTCGATACCGCCCTCGAAGCCATTTCCGCGCATTATCAGCTGCTCGCCATCGCCGGCCTCGCCGATATCGCCGCCACCCGTGCCGAGCGCCACCGCAGCATCCTCGCCGCCACAAGCGAGCGCGTCCGCGCCGGCATCGGCGCCGGTGGCGACATCCCCCGCGCCGAGGCCGGGCTGGCGCAGGCCGAGGCCGAGGCCACCCGCCTGGCCCGCAACCGCGAAGGTGCCGCCGCCCGCTACACCGCCGCCTTCGGCCTGCCCGCCCCGCTCCAGCCCATGCGCCCGCAGCCCCCCGCCAGCCGCGCCAACAGCCCGGAGGGCGCCGCGGCCCTTGCCCAGTCGAGCCCCGCCGTCGTCGCTGCCGAAGCCGAGGCCGAGGCCGCCCGCGCCGATGCCCGCGCCACCGCGCGCGAGCGCCTCCCCACCCTCGCCGCCTCGGTCTCGGGCACCCGCTACAATGTCTTCGATGCCGGCCCCAACCAGGAGGTGCGCGGACAGCTCATCCTGCGCCAGGGGTTCTCCACCGGCGGGCTCGAAGCCGCGCGCACCCGCGAAGCCCAGGCCCGCGCCCGCGCCGCCGGCCATGCCGCCGACCTCGCCCGGCAGGAGGCGGTCCGCGAGACGATCACCGCCCTTGCCGATGTGCAGGGCGTCGACCGGCTCCGCGCCAACCTCCGCGCCGCCTATATCGCCGACCGCCAGACACGGGACACCATGGCCGAGCAGGTCCGCCTCAGCCGCGGCGAGCTGCTCGAGCTGATCCGCGCCGAAGATGCCCTCGCCGCCAGCGCTGCCGCCCTGCTGCAGGCCGAGCTGGAAACCGATCTCGCCCGCTTCACCCTCACCGCCCGCACCGGCGAACTCGCCGCCGTGCTCGGCCTCGAACCCATGGACGTCCGCTGATGACCGCCCTCCCCGAACATCGCCTGTTCGAAGCCGCCACCAAAAACACGGGCGAAACCGCCCCCCTCCCCGAAATCACCCCGCCCCACTGGTTCTGGACTCCGCTTTGGGCTGCGCGTGGCCTGCTCGGCCAGGTCGCCATCGCCGCGGTCATCGTCAATGTGCTGGCGCTCGCCACCACCCTTTATTCGATGGCGGTGTTCAATCGCATCCTCCCCGCCGGCGCCACCGCCTCGCTTACCGCCCTCACGCTCGGCATGATGCTCGTCCTCCCCTTCGATTTCGGCTTGCGCACCGTGCGCGGCTATTTCACCGACATCGCCGCCCGCCATGTCGATCGCGCCGTCGGTGGCCGCTTGTTCGCCAGCCTCACCGATCTGCGCATGGCCGATCGCAGCGGCTCCGCCGGCCAGCTCTCCGGCCTGATGCGCGAGTTCGAAACGCTGCGCGAGTTCGTCGCCTCGGCGAGCATCACGGCGCTCGCCGATCTGCCCTTCCTGCTGCTCTACATCGCGATCATCGCCTGGCTCGCCCCGCCCCTCGCAGTGGTCCCGCTCATCACATGCCTCGTCATCGCCGGCATCGCCCTCGGCAGCCAGCCACTGCTCGGCCGCATCGCCGCCGCCGGGCTCGCCCAGGGCCTCGCCAAGCAGTCGGTGCTGGTGGAAACCGCCAGCGCGCTCGAAACCGTCAAGTCGAGCCACGCCGCCCCCATGCTGGCGCGCCGCTGGGCGCTGGCGGTCGATCATCACGCCGCCCTGTCGCTGCGCCAGCGCCTCGTCGCCGCCCTCCCCGTAAACCTCGCCGCCACCGCGCAGAGCCTCGTCTATGTCCTCACCCTGGCACTCGGCGTCACGCTGGTGCAGGAGCGCGCCCTCAGCCTCGGCGCGCTCATCGCCGTGTCGATGCTCGCCGGCCGCTGCGTCGCCCCGCTGGCACAGGTCGCCGCCCTCGCCACCCGCCTCAGCCAGAGCCGCCAGGCGTTCGGCGCCCTCGATGCCCTTATCGCCCGGGGTGCCGAAGGCGATGAGCAGGTCCACCGCCTGCGCCGCCCGGTCATGGCGGGCAGCATCATCTTCCGCAATGTCTCCTTCACCTATCCAGGTGCCCGGATGCCGGCGCTGCATGACGTCAGCTTCGAAATCGCCCCCGGCGAGCGCGTCGCCGTGCTCGGCCGCACCGGCTCGGGCAAGTCCACCCTCACCCGCCTCATCCTCGGGCTCTACGCGCCACAGTCGGGCGCCGTGCTGGTCGACGGCGCCGATGTCCGCAGCCTGCATCCAGACGATCTGCGCGGCAACATCGGCGCCGTGCTGCAGGATGTCGTGCTGTTCTCGGGCTCCATCGCCGACAATATCCGCCTCGAAGACCCGCTGGTCACCGATGCCGATGTTCTCACCGCCAGCCGACTGGCCGGATCAGACGGCTTCATCGGCGCGCTCCCCGCCGGCTACGACACCCCGCTCGCCGATCGCGGCGAAGGCCTGTCGGGCGGCCAGCGCCAGTCGATTGCGCTGGCCCGCGCACTCGCGCGCCCCCGCCCGATGCTGCTCCTCGACGAGCCGACCAGCGCCCTCGACCAGGCCAGCGAAGCCGCCCTCATCGACCGGCTCGAAGACCAGCTGGCCGGCCAGACGCTGCTCATAGTCACCCATCGCCAGTCGCTGCTGCGCCTTGCCACCCGCGTCATCGTCATGGACGGCGGCCGCGTCATGGCGTCGGGCCCGCGCGACGCCGTCCTCCGCAGCCTCGGCCTCCCCGCCGCCTGACCCCCCGGAAAGCGATCCCCATGAACGTCCCCGCTCCACTTGCAGCCTTCCAGCCCCCGGCCCTTCCGCCCATTCTCCCATTGGGCCTCGACCGGCTGCCCGATGATCTCACCCCAAGTGCTGCCGCGCGCATCAGCTTCCGCCTGATCGTCGGCAGCCTCGCCGCCCTGCTCGCCTGGGCGGCCCTGAGCCGTATCGAGGAAAGCGCCACTGCGCCGGGCAGCGTCGTGCCCGCCGGCAAGCTGCAAACCGTCAGCCACCCCGAAGGCGGGACGCTGAAAGCCATACTCGTCAAACCCGGCCAGCGCGTCCGCGCAGGAGATGTGCTGCTCCGCCTCGAACCCGGCCTTGCCGGCGGCGAGCTCGGCCGCAGCGCCAGTGCGCGCGATGCGCTCGATGCCCGCATCGCCCGGCTGCGCGCCGAAGCCACCGGCCAGGCCCCGGTGTTCCCCGCCGCCCTCATCGCCGCCGCCCCCGCCCTCGTCGCCGCCGAACAGGCGGTCTACACCGCGCGCATGGCCAGCCTCGCCAGCACCGGTGGCGGCGAGGCCGCCGCCCTCGATGCCGCCCGCCGCACCCTGACCGAAGCGCAGGCGGATGCGGCCGCCCGCGCCGAAGCCAGGGCGCAAGCCGCCCGCGAAGTCACGCTCATGGCCAGCCTTGTCGAAAAGGGCCTCGAGCCCCGCATCAGCCTTGATCGCGCCCGCTCCGCCCTCACCCAGGCCGAAGCCGGTGCCGATGCCGCCGCCGCCGCCATCGCCCGCGCCCGCGCCGGCGTCACCCGCGCCGGCACCGGCCTCGCCGGTGTATCGCAGAACCAGCGCGCCGAAGCCGGTCAGGCGCTCGCCGCCGCGTTGGCCGAGCGCGCCGGCCTCGCCGCCGGCCTGCCCTCGCTGGCTGGCCGCGTCGACCGCACCACCATCCGCGCCGCCGGAGACAGCGTCGTCAACCGCGTCCTCGTCAACACGCCGGGCAGCGCCGTCACCCCCGGCCAGGGCTTGGTCGAGCTGCTCCCGGCCGGCGAACGCCTGGTCATCGACGCGCGGCTGAAGCCCGCCGACATCGCCTTCGCCCGCCCCGGCCAGCGCGCCACCGTGCGGCTCACCGCCTATGATTCCGCCGTGTTCGGCAGCCTCGACGGCACCGTGGAAGCCATTTCCCCCGATGCCATCACCGATCCGCGCACCGGCGAAAGCCACTACGATGTCCGCATCCGCCTGACCGGCGATGCCCTTGAGGATGCCGCCGGCGCGCCCCTGCCGATCGCCCCCGGCATGGTTGCCGAAGTCAGCCTGCTCGGCCAACCGCGCTCGGTGCTCAACTGGCTCCTCACCCCCTTCACCCGGCTGCGCCAACAAGCGTTCCGGGAGCGTTAGAATCGCACCTCCCTCCCCTTGCGGGGAGAGCGACTCGCACCCCTTGGTGCGAGCGGGGTGGGGGTTCACCGAGGCTGATCGCTAGCGCTCCGGCCGCCCCCGCCCGATCCGCGCCAGCGGATGCACACCGCTCGGGTTCGCCACCCAGCCGTAAAGCGTGGGGCTCACCAGCGCCCAGCGCACCGCAGTGAACAGCGGGATGAACGGCGGTTGCGCCGTCATCAGCGCTTCCACCTCGGCCAGTGCCGCCGCCCGCTGGTCGGGCGGCAGTGTCCGCGCCGCCGCCAGCGCGGCATCCGCCGCCTCGTTGCAATAGCCCTTAGCCGTGCACCGGAAACGGTCGAGCAGCGCCGCCGCATCCGCCACCGCCAGCGACCGCTCCTCCAGCGCAAGGTCATAGTCGCCCCTGGCCATCAACGTCCGCATCATGTCGGCATCGACGATCTGCAGCTGCAGCACGATCCCCAGCGGCCGCCAGTCCACCGCCACCCGCTCCGCTACCGCCGTATGCTCGCGCCCCG
>JBBSPR010000177.1:0-6002 GCA_038258615.1 Sphingomonadales bacterium | reverse complement strand
CGCGGCGCACCTGGATCGGGCTGTCGGACACGGCGCACACCGCGATCATGGCGTGGCTGGGGCGTTTTGCCGAACAGTTTGCGCCGAAATGACCGGTTGGACCGGAAGGCTGGACTTCAGTCGGGCATCGTCCACAGGCCGGTGCGGTCATGATCGCCGGGCCAGCGGCGCTTGCGCACGAGCGTCTGGCTTGCCGCCAGACTGACAGCTTGCAGCTTTTCGGACGTCGTCGTGCGCATTCGCGATTCGAGCGCCTCGGGGCCGGTCCTGCGCAGCTTGCGGCCGATGCCGCCATAGATGCTGGCGGCGGCCAGCACTGCCCAGGCGGCGCGGTTTCGCAGGGCGGGCGTGCCGTGGCGGGCCGAAAGCTCATATTCCTCGGCCTGGTCGACAAGGCGGATCAGCAGCCGGAACAGCTGGCGCCGCTGGGCGGGGAAGGCGAAGTTGTTGGGCGACAGGCCGACGTTCGCCAGCCAATCATCGGGGATGTAGCGGCGCGAGTTCATCGCGTCCTCGATGATGTCCCGCGCAATGTTGTTGAGCTGGAAGGCGATGCCGAGGTCCGACGCGCGAATGAGCGTTGCGCGATCCTTCGGATCGACGCCCATCACGATCGCCATCATCACGCCGACACAGCCCGCCACATGATAGCAGTAGGTGAGCGTGTCCTCGAACGTCTGGAACGGGCGTTCCTCCATGTCGATGCGGAAACCGTGGACAAGATCGCGCGGATATTGCGGCGGCATGCCGGTCTCGCGCACGACGCGGGCAAGCGCGTGATAGGCGGGGTCCCCTTCCGGCGTGCCGGCGAGCGCCAGTTCGGTGAGCCGCTCGACTTCGGCGAGGCGCTCCGCCGGCGGGCGGGTATCGTCGTTGCGGCCTTCGCCGAGCACCTGTCCGTCGATGACATCGTCGGTGTGGCGGCACCAGGCGTAGAGCAGCATCGCACGGTCCCGCGTCGGCGCATCGAACAGCTTCGAGGCCAGCGCGAAGCTCTTCGAGCCGCGGGCAATGGCCGACCGGGCGTGGGAGAGGACATCGGTCATAGCCGCTTCATCTCATAATCGAGGAGGGTCTTGAGTGCCCGCATCGGCGGGATCGGCGGCTTGCCCGACAGGATGCGCGTCCAGTCCCGCCATTCGGGGCGGGCGGCGTAGAAGCGGCTGACCAGCGCATCGGGGTGGCGGTAGAAGCGGCTGAGGATGGTGCGCCGCTCCTCATTGTGCGCCGCCAGGAACAGCATGCGGTTGAGGATGCGGTACATGCCGCGCGCGTCCCAGGCGCGGATGCTGTGGGCGCGAATGGCGCGGAACACGCGCGGCGCGGAGAGATCGGGCAACCCGGCGACAAGATCGGCGACCTGCACCGCATCGGGAAAGCTGTAGCCGGTGACCGGGTGGAACAGTCCGGCGCGCAGGCCGGCGCGGGGCACGCTGTCCTCGTTCCAGAAGGCCTTGATATCGCCGCCGATGCCGAGCGGCAGGATGCCGACCTCCTCGCGGATGATGCGGACGATCTCCCACCCCTGGGATTTGGCGTAATCGGCGAGATGATCGCGCAGGGTTTGCGGGGACAGGTCCTTCCCGTCCGAGAAATAGGTGTCTTCGATGAGGATGTGCTTCGGGCCATAGGGGAGGGTGTAGACGAAGCGGTATCCGTCATATTGCGGGACGGTGGCATCCATGATGATCGGGCCGGTGAGGTCATGGGGTTCGGCCAGTTCGACTTCGAGGCCGAGGAACTTCTGCCAGCGAAGGTCGAGTGCCTTTGCCGGGCGCTGGCCGCGGGCATCGATGACACAGCCGGCGCGCAGCACCGACTGGTCGGCGAGGGTGACGCTGGTGGAATCGAGCGAAACGACAGGCATGTTGGTGATGATGCGCTCGGGGGGCAACACCTTGGCGAGTTCCTCGGCAAAGGCTTCGGAGGGGATGCTGCCATAGCCGGCTTCAATGGTGCGGCCGTGCTCGGGGAAGCGGATGGAGTAACGGTCCCAGCGGTGGCGGAAGAAGGGGTGCGTCCATTCCTGCTGCTCGGGCGTGAGATCGTGGGCGAAACTCGACCAGGTGTGGTTGCCGCCGATGGTGGGGCCGGCTTCGATAATGGTGACTTTCACCTCGGGGCGCAGCTGCGCCAGCCGGTAGGCGATGAGGCCGTTCGCGAGACCGCCGCCGGCGAGGATGATGTCGTGATGCATGCCTTGTCTGGTTAGGTGAAGCGGCGGCGGAAGGCCAGCGCGACGATGTGCGACGGGTACTCAGGTCGCTTCGGGGAGCCAGAATGCCACGCCCAGGGCGACGGTTGCGACGACCAGCCCCCAGGTGATCAGCCGGATGCGCACGGGACGCAGGCTCTTGATCTTGTGCGCATCGAGCCGATCGGTGGTGCTGCGGGCACGCTGCTCGGCCGAGACGAAGACGAAGACGGCGAGAATGAGAAAGCTGGTGGCGATGGCCTTGGGGAGCCACACCGGCTGCAGCGACTGGAAAAGCGCGTTGAAGCCGAGTGCGATGCCGACGGCGGCCATGCCGGTGCGCAGCCAGCCGGCGAAGCTGCGCTCATGCGCCAGCATCGTGCGATCCTCGGCGAGGTCCGTGCGGTCCTCCGCCAGCCCGTCGCGGTCGTCGGCGCTCACTGCCGTTCCGGCCGGGCTGGAAAAGCTGAGCGGGCGCCGGCCTGGGCCTGCGGGATGATGCTGAAGCTGCCATCGGTTTCGATGACCACGGCGGCGATGTCGGCAAGGTCTCCGTAGCCGGCGCTGCGGACGGCGCTTTGGACCTCCACTTCGGTCACGCGTTCGTCCTGGCAAGCGGTTTTGTCGATGACACCGTCGCGGAGCAGGATCCGGGCATCCGATTTCGCCAGTTCGGCGACCCAGCGCCAGCGCACCGACATGGCGGCAATTGCATATTGCAGCAGCACCAGCACGAGCAGTGCTGCAATACCTTCGGCCAGCGCCACATCCTTGGAGAGCAGGATGGTCGCCAGCGTGGAACCGAGCGCCACGGTGACCACCAGATCGAAGGCGTTCATCTTGGCGAGGGTGCGTTTGCCGCTCGCGCGCAGGATGGTGATGAGGGCGACATAGGCGAGCGCGCCCATGATGATGACGCGCAGCACACCCTGGAGATTGTCGAACAGCATCAATGCTCAACGCAGCAGTGGCTGGTTCGTTTCCCTGCATTGATTGAAGGCGGGCGTAGCCATGACGACAGCAGCGGTGTGTGGTAGTTTACCGTTCATGGCGGACGATTTCGATATCGCGGCGATGAAGTCGATTGTCCAGCGTATCAGCGCGGGCGATGACGGCGACTTCGCTCGCTGGTTTGTGCGCGGCACGTTGGAGGAAAGGGGCCATCAGGACAAGGTTGAAAGCGCCGATGCGATTGTCGCGATATTGCGACATCACATGGTCCATATACCCGAGATGTTCCAGCTGATGTCCGGTCGGGAGGATGTGGCTTCGTTCCTGGTGGACGCCGAGCGCGCGGTGCTGGCCACGGATGACGATGCAGGGCTCTACGAGCTGCTGTTTGACTTGTGGATTGTCGGGTCGGCGCTGCGGTGGTGCCGCGATCAAGGATTAATGCTGCCGGACGGCATGGCGATCGACATGGCCATCGAACTATCCGGAATTCTGCTGGGCGAGCAGAATGTGGCGATACTGCAACGCAGGCTGGACGTTGCTGGCCTTGGCAGCGGGTTCGATGAACGCCTGTTGGGAAGCTGGCACCATAGCCGCTACCATTCATCGGACGACTTCAGTCATGTGAGCACGACTTCGCGGTTTTTCGGGCGCGACGGACGCTATATCGAGGGGTCGCAGTCTTTTGTGGGCATGGTTCACCGAAGCAGCACAGGCGAGATGATTGGACAGGATCTGGAACAGGGTGTGCCGGCCGCAGAGCGGGGGCGATGGAAAGCGAAAGGCGACACGCTTGAGCTGGAAGCCGACAACGGCTGGCGTTGGCGCTTGGCAATGGAAGTATACCCGCGTTCGATGTTGTTGACAGCGCCAGGGCGCGAGCCGGAGCTTTGGAAGCGCTGAGCTTCGCGCCGGCTTCAGGCCAATGTCGCATTGCGGCGGTGGAGCAAGTTGCGTATCGATGGTGCGTGATTTGAGTCAGGCTTGACTGAACCCGGGAGCAATTGATGAACGCGCCGCACGCTGCATCGGCCTTTGTGCCGGCGGACCTGCCCGAGCCGAGCATGGCGGATCTGGCGCATCTGCCCGGCATGCCGCCGGCGCGGATCAAGATGCTGCGCACGATCAGCTTTCTGAAGGACCCGCTGGGCAATTCGATGCGGCTGGTGGAGCAGCATGGCCGGGTGTTCCGCCGGCAGGATTTCGGCGGCTGGGGGGTGAGCCTGATCGGTCCCGAGGCCAATGAGCTGGTGCTGTTCAACAAGGACAAGATCTTCTCGTCGGCGCTGGGGTGGAATCCGATCCTCGACCGGCTGTTTCCGCGCGGGCTGATGCTGATGGATTTCGAGGAGCATCGGGTGCACCGCAAGACGCTGTCGGTGGCGTTCAAGACCGAGCCGATGCAGCATTATCTGGGCGGGCTGATCGAGGGCATTGCCAAGGGCACGGCGGACTGGAGTGCCAAGGGCGATTTCAAATTCTACCCGGCGATCAAGGCGTTGACGCTCGACCTGGCGGCGGCGAGCTTTTTGGGGGTGCCGTGGGGGCCGGATGCCGACAAGATCAACAAGGCTTTCATGGACATGGTGCTGGCGTCGATCGCGGTGGTGAGGAAACCGCTGCCGTTCACGCAGATGAAGCGCGGGGTGGAAGGCCGGCGCTTCATGAGCGAGTTTTTCGGCAAGGAAATCCCCGGCCGCCGCGGCAGCGCGAGCGACGACATCTTCACGCACATCTGCAACGCGCGGGACGAGGATGGCAAGCTGCTGAGCGACCAGGACATCATCGACCAGATGAACTTCCTGATGATGGCGGCGCATGACACGATCACCTCTTCGATGACGTCGATGGTGCATTTTCTGGCGCGGCACCCCGAATGGCAGGAGGCGATGCGCGCCGAGGTGATGGGCGTGGCCGGGCGGCATGGCGGCAAGCTGCCCTATGCCGCACTGGGCGAAATGGAGGTGACCGAGCGGGTGTTCAAGGAATCGCTGCGGCTGATCCCGCCGGTGCCTTCGATGCCGCGGCGGGCGGTGAAGGCGTTCGTGTTCATGAACCACAATATCCCGGCCGGCAGCCATGTGGGGATCAACCCGATGGTGACGCACCGGCTGCCCGATGTCTGGCCCGACCCGGAGCGGTTCGACCCCGATCGCTTTACGGCCGAGAACAGCAAGGGGCGGCACAAATATGCCTGGGTGCCGTTCGGCGGCGGCGCGCACATGTGCCTGGGGCTGCACTTTGCGTACATGCAGGTGAAGGCGTTCTTCTTCACGGTGCTGCAGAGCCAGCGGATCGTGCTGGGTGAAGGGGCGACGTGCGAGTTCCAGATGTTCCCGATTCCGCGGCCCAAGGACGGGCTGCCGGTGCGGTTCGAAGCACTTTGAGCCCGGCAACGAAGGCGCGGCGGCCGCTCGCGGTGCGGCTGCTGTTGTGGCTGGGCGGCCTGCTCCTGCTGCTCGTCGTGGTGCTGGCGGTGGCGCTGCTGGCGATGCGCGAGCCGGACAAGGATGGCGCCGCGATGCGCGCCAAATACACCAATGCGGCGTCGCAGTTCATCGAGCTTTCGCCCGGCACGCGGGTGCATCTGCGCGACGAGGGGCCGCGGGATGCGCCGGTGGTGATGTTGCTGCATGGCTCCAACGCTTCGCTGCACACCTGGGAACCCTGGGTGGCTCGGCTCAAGGACCGCTACCGGGTGGTGACGCTCGATTTCCCCGCGCATGGGCTGACGGGGGCGGTGCCGAACCGGGATTATTCCACCGACAGCTATGTGGCGATTGTCGAGGCGGTGCGGCTGCGGCTGAAGATCGACCGCATGGTGCTCGGCGGCAATTCGATGGGCGGCGGCGTGGCG
>JBBSPR010000176.1:0-6014 GCA_038258615.1 Sphingomonadales bacterium | reverse complement strand
GGTTTCGTCGCATTCGGGTGGGGGGCGGATGGGCGCCCGCCGCTGAGCCTGGGGTATGTGAACGTCCCGGCGGCTGTCGCGATGGGGGTGCTGACCACGCTGGTGGCCCCGTTCGGCGCGCGACTGGCGCACCGGCTGGATCGCAAGGTGTTGAGACGCAGCTTTGCCGTCTATCTGCTGGCGACGGCGATCTCGGTGATGCTGAAGGCGTTTTAGGGGCGCAGGGTCAGGCCGCTGGGTCGCGCCTCGAAGGCTGACAGTCGTCCCAGATAGCTCATGCCCAGCAAGGAATGGGGCAGACCCTTTTCGACGACCAGGGCGCGGACGTCCTCGACCCGCGCGCCGGCGACGGCGACGTGTTCCAGATCGACGGGCGCGGCCTTCACCGGGCCAGAGGCAGTCTCGACCGTCTGGGTGAAGGGAATGGCGATGAACGGCCCGGCGAGCTCCTGCGCCCGGCCGCGGGCCAGCGCCCGGGACCGGCCGAACACGGGTTTCATCATGGCGAGACGCTCCTTGAGTTGCGAGACATGGTTGAGGGCACAGGCCGCAGCCGGGGTGCGCGGGGTGGCGGATTTGAGGATGGCGCTGGCGTAGGCGGCGCGCGTCGTGCCGTCGGCGCCGGCAAGAACCGTGGCATCGCATGCCAGCTCCTGATCGGCGCGGAAGGCCTTCCAGGCGAAGTGGGCGACCGGGTTCCACCAGTGCAGCGCCAGCACGCCGAGGCCGAAGGCATTGGCCCAGAGATCGCGGCGATCGTGATGGGCGCCCTCGTGGAGCAGTGCCAGATGGCGTTCGGCGGGGGTGTAGCGGGATTGGAAATCGGCCGGCAGCAGGATGCGGCGCTGCCGGAGGCCGGCAGCCATGGGGCCGTGCACGGCGGGGCTCATCAGCACATCGATATCGGCGATGCGGGTGAGTGGCTCGGCTCGGGCGAGGGTGGCGGCGATGAAGCGGCGATAGCGGATGCACTGGAGGCCGGCGAAGACGAGGGCGCCGGCGATCCAGCCGATCAGCAGGATGAGGCCCCAGTCTGTGGCGGCTTCCGGCGGCAGTGCTGCGACTGCCTCGGGGCTGACGAGGCCGATCGTGAGCGCATCGGGACGGGCGATGGCGGATGCATCGGCGGGGATGAGCCAGGGCTGCCAGCCGGGGAGCACCGGCAGCACGGCGCGGGCAGCCGGGAGCAACCAGAGCGCATAGGCGGCATGGGCGCCGAAGCTGCGTGCCACCGGGCGGCGGAGCAGCAGCACCAGCGCCAGCAGCAGCGTGGTCATGATGAGCGTTTCTAGCAGCCAGTCGATCATTTGCCGAGCTCCTTCACCAGCTTGCTCAGTTCGGCGATATCGGCTTCGCTCAGTTGGCCGGACTCGGCGAGGTGCGCCACAAGCGGCGTGGCGCGGCCGCCGAACAGCCGATCGACGAGGCGGCGCGATTCGCCCGCCACACAGGCCTCGCGTGCCACTGCCGGGCGGTAGAGATAGCGGCGGCCCTCCTCCTCATGTGCGAGCGCGCCCTTGGCGAGCAGGCGGCCGAGCAGTGTCTTTACCGTGGCGAGGCTCCAGCCGGTGCCGGGCGCGAGGCGCTCGGCGACATCCTGGGCTCCCATCGGGCTTTCCGCCCAGAGAATTTCCATGACCTGCCACTCGGCTTCGGGGATGCGTTCCATGCTTCGACTCGCGATTACTTCTGTAATCGCGAGTTATCGATTACGAACGTAGTCGTCAAGCCGGGTTGTTGACGGCTGTGCGACGCCCGCTCTATGGAGATGCGGCGCCGCGGGCATGATGTAGTGGTAGCCTGGCAGCTTCCCATGCTGCTCGTGCGGGTTCGATTCCCGCTGCCCGCTCCAGCGCAGCGCGGCAGAGAGCAAGCGTAGCTTGCGAACTGACTCGCCCAAGCGCGGCCAGCGAGGCGGCTGGCCCTATACCAGCCGAACTCGTCTGACTTCAGGACGCGGCTTTGCCGCGGCCCCCAGCGCAGCGCGGCACAAGCCTCACCCCTTCCCCTGCGTCGCAATCGCTGCATCAAAGCTGTCGACCCGGATCAGCCCCAGCCGCGGATAGTCGAAGTCCACGATCACATAGAGCGCCAGCGTCATCACCGCAGCGAAGCCCAGCTCGTGCAGCCGGCCGTGCGGGTTCCTCGGCCCAAGCCCGTGCCCGGCGAGCAGCCCCGCCACCAGCCCCGAGCCCCAGAGCAGCACATAGATGAGCGGCGGGTTGTGCGCGCGGAGCAATTGCGCGCGCGTGGTGGTGATGTCGAACATCTCGTTGAGTGCGGGCAGCAGCAGGATGGTGGCGCCGGCATGGGCATCAGGGCGCTCGACCGCGACCACGGCGGCGGCCCAGATCGCCTGTTGCCGGGCCTGGTCCTCGGCGAGCTGTGCGGCAAAGGCACCGCGGTCGGCGGCTTGGGCATAGCTGCGCAGGCGACTGTCGACATAAGCGGCCATTGCCGCTTCGAGTGCGGCACGATCGGCCGGCGGCAGCAGCGACAGCCGGAGCTGTGCGGTGCCGATGGCGTTGGCCTCGGCCGCGATGAGATCGCGCCGGGTTTCGAAGCGGTTGGCGGCGGCAGCGAAGCTGAACGCGACCAGCAGGCCGAGCAGCGCGAACACCGCGCCATCGAGCAGCGACACCGCCTCGTTGCTGGCGGCGACAGGGCGCTTCCAGCGGCGGCCGGCCTCGACGGCGAGCAGCAGCGAGGCGAACAGCAGCACCGATGCCGGCAGCGGGTGCAGCATGACCATCCGACCGATGTCGGGGAGCAGCGGCGGGTTCATGAGAGGCGAATCAACCCGGCAGCATCAGCGGCCCGTGCGCCATGCGCGGCAGCACATGGCGTGCGAACAGATCGGCTTCGGCGGCGTGGGGATAGCCCGACAGGATGAACGCTTGCATGCCCATCGCCTGATAGGCCTGCAGCTTGGCGAGCACCTGGTCGGGATCGCCGACGATGGCGGCGCCACAGCCAGAGCGGGCGCGGCCGATGCCGGTCCACAGATTGTCCTCGACATAGCCGTCGCTGGTATTTTCGCGCAGCTCGGCCTGGCGCTTGACGCCGACCGACTGCGAATCGAGCGATTTTGCGCGGATGGCATCGCCGGTGGCCGCATCGAGCTTGGAGAGCAGCCGGTCGGCAGCGGTGCGCGCCTCGGCCTCGGTCTCGCGCACCACGACATGGACGCGGTAGCCGAAGCGCAGGGTGCGGCCATGCGCGGCTGCGCGGGCCTTCATGTCGTCGACGATCGCCTGCACGGCGGGCATGGTGTCGGGCCACATCAGATAGACATCGGCAGCGCGCGCGGCAGCTTCGCGTGCATCGGGGGACAGGCCACCGAAATAGAGCGGCGGGCATTTGCCCGATACTGTGGTGACGCCGGGGGGATCGAGCTTGAGCTGGTAATGCTCGCCCTGATGATCGAGCGGCTCGCCATTGAGGATGGTCTTCAGGATCTGCATCACCTCGACGGTGCGGGCGTAGCGCGGGGCCGAAGCCATGGTTTCGCCTGGCATATCCGACGAGATGATGTTGACCGTCAGTCGGCCGCCGAGAATCCGGTCGA
This sequence comes from Sphingomonadales bacterium, assembly GCA_038258615.1. Lineage (GTDB taxonomy): Bacteria > Pseudomonadota > Alphaproteobacteria > Sphingomonadales > Sphingomonadaceae > Sandarakinorhabdus. The sequence continues at coordinate 2,446 of JBBSPR010000176.1, read as the reverse complement.
GCGTGGCGATCTGGCGGGCGAGCTGCGGTGGCCAGGTCTCGCCGACGCGGACCGCCATGAGCAGGCGGATGCGGCTGGTAAGTGCGGCGATGGCGCCGGCGAAGATGGTGGTGTCGATGCCGAGCGCATAGCCCGAGGGCAGCAGGATATTGTCGAAGCCGCCCTTTTCGGCCGTGAGCACGATGTTGCGGCAGTGCTCGAAGCTCGACTTGAGCGCCGGGTCGGGCTGGCCCAGGAACTCGTAATCATCGTCGCAGAGTGCCGAAAACCAGCTGACTTCGCAGGCGCTCATGGCAGGTTTTCTCCCTTGGAGGCGACAAGCACGCCGTACCATTCGGCGCGCGTCCAGCGCACCTTGAAGGCATCGGCGGCCTCGGCGATGCGGGCGGGATTCTGGCTGCCGATGATCGGGATGGGGCGCGCGGGGTGCGCCATGATCCAGGCATAGGCCGCCGCCTGCACGCTGACGCCATAAGCATTGCCCTGCGCTTCCAGCGCCGCCACGACGCGCCCGGTGCGCGGGTCCGCCGCCTGCATGCGGCCGGGGCGGGGATCGCCGCTGCCGAGCCGCCCCTGCCCCAGCGGCGACCAGGCCATCACGCCATGGCCGGCTTCGAGCGCCAGGTCGAGCGTGCCGTCTTCGAGCGGGGCGAGGGCAAGGGCGGAAAATTCGGGCTGGGTGGAAACGATGCCGCTTTCCAGATGGGCGGCCAGCGCGCGGGTTTGTGCCGGGGTGTGGTTGGAGACGCCGATCGCGCCGATCTTGCCTTCGGCGACCATCGCATCGAGCACCACGGCAGTGTCAGCCGGGTTGGCCAGCATGTCCGGCCGGTGGATCTGCCAGAGATCGATGCGCTCGACGCCGAGGCGGGTGAGCGAGGCCTCGACCGCCTCGCGGAGATAGGTGGGCGAGCTGTCATACGGCACGCCCATGCGGATGCCGCCCTTGCTGGCCAGCACCATCGCATCGCGCAGTTGCGGCGCTTCGGCGAGCACGCGGCCGAGCAGGCGTTCGGACGCGCCGAAGGGCTCGTCATTGTCCGGGCCATAGATGTCGGCGGTGTCGAGGAAATTGATGCCGGCGGCGAGGGCGGCTTCGACAAGGCGGCGAGCGGCGGTCACATCATTGCCGGCGAAGCGCCACATCCCCCAGGCGAGCGGCGAAACCATCAGGGAAGACTTGCCGAGCGGGCGAAGTTCGGGCGAAAGCGCGATATCTGTCATCCCCTGCCCTTACTCCGGAGTTCCCGACAATGAAAAGCACCGATCACATCCGCTGGGGCATCGTCGGGGCCGGCATGATGGGGCGCGAGCATATCGCCAATATCGCGCTGCAACCGAATGCCAGCATCACGGCCCTTGCCGACCCGGTGGCGAGCTCGATCGACGCCAGCGCCAAGGCGATCGGCCATGATGTGTCGGTGTTTGCAGATGCTGCGGCGCTGGCCGCCTCGGGGCTTTGTGATGCCGTGGTGATCGCCAGCCCCAACTTCACCCACCGCGATGTGCTGGCGCCGCTGATGGACGCGCGGCTGCACATCTTGTGCGAGAAGCCGCTGGCGACGACGATCGACGATGCCCGGGCGCTGGCGCAGGCCGCGGCGGGCTATGACCGGGTGTTCTGGACCGGCATGGAATATCGCTTCATGCCGCCGGTGACCGCGTTCGTGGCTGAGGTGCATGGCGGGGCGGTGGGCGCGCTGAAGATGCTGTCGATCCGCGAGCATCGCTTTCCGTTTCTGGTCAAGGTGGGCGATTGGAACCGTTTTTCGGCAAACACCGGCGGAACGATGGTGGAGAAATGCTGCCACTTCTTCGACCTGATGCGGCTGATCGTCGGTGCCGAGCCGGTGCGGGTGCATTGCTCGGGGGCGATGGACGTCAACCATCTGGGCGAGCGTTATGATGGCCGCACGCCCGACATCATCGACAACAGCTTCACGACCGTGGATTTTGCCAATGGCGTGCGCGCGATGCTCGATCTGTGCATGTTCGCCGATGGCGCCGAGCAGCAGGAGGATATTTCCGCCACCGGCGATGCGGCACGGCTCGATGTGCATATTCCGGCGGGCGAGATCGTGCTCAGCCCACGCGTCGGCTTCCGCAACCCCAAGCAGGTGACGCGGCGGCATGTCGAGACCGACCCGGCCGCCCTTGCGGCCGGCGATCATCATGGCGCCAGCTTCCACCAGCATGCGGCCTTTGCCGCCGCGGTGCGCGGGGAAGGCCCGGTGATCGTTTCGGCCGACGATGGTTTGCGCGCCGTGGCGATCGGGTTGGCGGCGGAGACGAGTGCGCGCGAGCATCGGGTTGTGGAGATGCGCGAGTTGGGGCTGTAAGGGGGCCTCCGGCGGGGGGGGGGGGGGGGGGGGGGGGGGGGGGGGGGGGGGGGGCGGGGGGGGGGGGGGGGGGGGGGGGGGGGGGGGGGGGGGGGGGGGGGGGGGGG
>JBBSPR010000175.1:0-6029 GCA_038258615.1 Sphingomonadales bacterium | reverse complement strand
TGGCAGCCGAGGCGCTGGCGGACGAGTTGCGGCTTTCGGGCGGGGACCTGAATGCGGCGGTGGTCGAGCGGCTGAGGGCGCGGCACAGCTTGTCGGTGCGGGTGATGCCGGTCGATGTGATGCCCGATACGCTGCGGCGGCTCGACCTGCATGCACGGCAATTGCAGCTTTCCGAAAGCCTCGATGCGGCCTCACGCGGGTTTGCGGCGGCGATCCAGCTGGCGCTGATCGAGCTCAAGGCCGAGATTGCCGAAGCCGCGGCGGCGATCACCGATCCGCTGGCGCGGCGTGCGGCGGTGGTGGCGCTGGCCAAATATGCAGCAGGGGCCGTGCTGATGCCCTATGGCCGCTTTCTCGCGGCGTGCGAGGCCACGGGCTACGATGTCGAGCTGCTGCAGGCGCGCTTCGGCCGCGGGCTGGAGCAGATTGCGCACCGGCTGACGACGCTCGGCCGGCCGGGCGCGCGTGGGGTGCCGTTCTTCCTCGTGCGGATCGACCGCGCCGGCACCATCTCCAAGCGTTTCGCCCCGGGTCCCTCGCCGTTGCCCGCGCCGGGGATGGGCAGCTGTGCGCTGTGGAATTTGCACGTCGCCTTTGCCTCGCCGGGCCAGATGCAGCGCCAGTTGATCGAGCTGGAGGATGGCCATCGCTTCCTGACGCTGGCGCGCACCGTGCGCAGCGTTGCTATTCCTTGGGGGGCCGGCCCCTGGGGCAGCGAGCGACCGAACTTTGCCATCGGCATCGGCACACAGGCGCGCCATGCCGCAGCGCTGGTCTGGTCGTCGGGGCTCGATCTCGGTGGTGCCGCCGTGCCGATCGGCCCCGGCTGTGCAGCCTGCCACCGCGCCGATTGCCGCCAGCGCGGCCTGCCTCCCGCTGCCGCACATCTCGCTTTCGATGAGCGGGTGCGCGGCCTGACCCCTTTCCGCTTCACCGAGGACTGACGACATGAGCATCAAGATTACCGGCGCGCTGCAGACCGGCTACGAGACGATTCTGACCGATCCGGCACTCGCCTTCGTGGCGCTGCTGCACCGGAGCTTCGAGCCGATGCGGCAGAGCCTGCTGGCGGCGCGCCATGAGCGGCAGGCACAGTGGAACGCCGGCGAATCGATCGACTTCCCGCCGGAAATGTCGAGCGTGCGGGAAGATCCGCATTGGCAGGTGCGGCCCGCACCCGCCGACCTCAGCGACCGCCGGGTGGAGATTACCGGGCCGTGCGACCGCAAGATGGTGATCAACGCGCTCAATTCGGGCGCGCAATGCTTCATGGCGTGCCTCGAGGATGCGTCGGCGCCGACCTGGGATGTGATGGTGCAGGGGCAGGTCAATCTGCGCGATGCGGCTGCGGGCACGATCACGCTCGACGAGAACAAAGGTTCCGGGGGCAAGAGCTACAAGCTGAACGACAAGACCTGCACGCTGATCGCGCGGCCGCGCGGCTGGCACCTCGACGAGGCACATTGCCAAGTGGATGGCGAGCGCGTGGCGGGCGCGCTGTTCGATTTCGGGCTGTATTTCTTCCACAATGCCAACGCGCTGCTCGCGCGCGGCTCGGGGCCTTACTTCTACCTGCCCAAGCTCGAACATTATCTGGAAGCGCGGCTGTGGAATGATGTGTTCCGGCTGGCGCAATCGGTGCTGGGGCTGCCGCTCGGCACCATCCGCGCCACGGTGCTGATCGAGACGCTGCCGGGTGCCTTCATGGCCGAGGAAATCCTCTACGAACTCCGCGACCATATCACCGCGCTCAACTGCGGCCGCTGGGACTATATCTTCAGCTATATCAAGACCTTCCAGAACGATGGCTCGAAGGTGCTGCCCGACCGCGCGGCGGTGACGATGGCGAGCCCGTTCATGGCGGCCTATGCGCGCCATGTGATCCGCACCTGCCACAAGCGCGGTGCGCATGCGATGGGCGGGATGAGCGCCTTCATTCCGGTGAAGGACGATGAGGCGGCCAATGAAAAGGCCTTTGCCGCGGTGCGCGCCGACAAGGAGCGCGAGGCGAAGCTGGGGCATGACGGCACCTGGGTGGCGCACCCCGGGCTCGTCGGGCTGGCGCGCGAAGTGTTCGATGCGATCATGCCGACGCCGAACCAGCTCGGGGTGATTCCGGACGGGGTGGCGACGGCGGATGATCTGGTCACGGCGCCGCCCGGGCCGAAGTCGCGCGCCGGGCTCGATAACAACATCAATGTGGGCATCGGCTATATCGCCGCCTGGCTGCGCGGGCAGGGGGCGGTGCCGCTGCACAATCTGATGGAGGATGCCGCGACCGCCGAGATCAGCCGCACCCAGCTCTGGCAGTGGCGCATGCAGAAGGTGGTGCTCGATTCAGGCGAGCCGGTGGATGCGGCGCTGATCGGGGCGGCGGTGCAGGAGCAGCTTGGTGTGTGGAAGGGCCAGGTGGGGGACAATTTCTTTGCCACCGGCAAGTATCAGGAAGCGGCGGACATCCTGCAGACGCTGATCCTCGCCGATGAACTGGCGCCGTTCCTGACCGGGCCGGCGTATGAGTTTCATTTCGCCGGCTGAGGGGACTCTTCAGCGCCGCCGTCACCCTCCCAGCGGGTGACGGCGGTGGCGATGGCGAGATCGCCGGTGACGTTGACGACGGTGCGCCACATGTCCAGCAGCCGGTCGAAGGGCAGCACGAAACCGATGACGAGCGCCACCTGCGCGGCCGAGACGCCGATGACATCGAGCACCGCCGCCATCAGGAACAGCGAGGCGGACGGGACCGAGGCGGTGCCGATCGAGACCAGCATCGTCGTCAGTGCGATCAGGCCATAGTCGGCAAGCGACAACGGGATGCCGAAGACCTGGGCGGCGAACACCGCGACGGCCGCCACGTAAAGCCCGGTGCCGTCCATGTTGATCGTGGCGCCGAGCGGCAGCACCACCGAGGCGATGGGGGCCGGCACGCCGAGCTGCTCTTGTGCGGCTTCGAGCGAGACGGGCAGGGTGGCGGCGCTCGAGCTGGTGGAAAAGGCCATGAGCTGCGGGGTGCGCGCCCCTTTCAGGAAGGCGGGGATGGGCATCCGGGCGACGAACCGGACGAGGGCGCCCTGCAGCAGCAGCATATGCAGCGCGCCGCCGAGGAAGACGACAAGCCCCAGCTTGAGCATGCCGGTGAACGCCGCCAACCCCTCGCTGCCGGTGACGGTGGCGACGAGCGCGAAGACGCCGAAGGGGGCGAATTCCATGACGATTCCGGTGAGGCGCAGCATGACCGCGGAGCCGGCGGTGAAGGCGCGGGTGAGCGGGGCGGCGGCTGGCCCTGCAAGCACCATCGCGGTGCCGAGCAGCACGGCGAAGAAGATGACCGCCAGCACATCGCCTGCGGCGAAGGCGGCGATGACATTTTCGGGCACGATGGCCATCATCCGCTCGCCGAGTGGCACCGGGGCGGTGGTGACGATGTCGGTCGCGGTGCCGATATCGAGGCCGATTCCCGGGCGGATGGCGAGGGCGAGGGCAAGGCCGATGAGCACCGCGCCGAAGGTGGTGGCCATGTAGAGCGTCATCGCCTTGAGCCCGATCGAGGCGAGGCGGGCGGGCGCCTCCATGCCGGTGATGCCGGCGACGAGGGTGATGAACACCAGCGGCACGATGAGCATGCGGATGAGGCGGATGAACAGATCGCCGAGCCAGCGCAGGCTTTCGGCCTGGGCGCCCAGCACCAGCCCGGCGAGCGCGCCGAGCACCAGGGCGGCGAGGATGCGCTGCCAGAGCGGGACGGCGAGCCATTGGCGGAAAATTCGGGTCATCGTCTTCCTGCGTTGCGCCGTTGGAGGACCGGGATAGCATCGGCCCTGCCGCCCCGCACCCCCTTCCGCACCCGCACCGCAGCGGCTAAAGCCGGGGGATGCATCTTCACGCCCGATTTCTCGACATCATCCAGGCCGAGCTTGCCGCCATGCAGGCGAGCGGCGACCTGCCCCAGGGGCTCGACACGCGCGGCGTGACGGTGGAGCCGCCGCGCGATGCGTCGCATGGGGATCTGGCGACCAATGCGGCGATGGTGCTGACCAAGCAGGCGAAGCGGCCACCGCGCGAAATTGCCGTGGCGCTGGCGCAGCGGCTGTCGCGGCGGCCGGAAGTGGCGACGGCCGAGGTGGCGGGGCCGGGCTTTCTCAACCTGACGCTGCGCCGCGCCGAGTGGGAAGCGGAGCTGCAGGCGATTCTGGCGGCGGGCGTCGATTATGGCCGGGGGGCAGCGAAGCCCGGGAGCCGGATCAACATCGAATATGTCTCCACCAACCCCACCGGCCCGGTGCATGTGGGGCATTGCCGGGGGGCGGTGGTGGGCGATGCGCTCGCCAGCCTGCTGGCCTTCGCCGGCAATGAGGTGACGCGCGAATACTACATCAACGACGCTGGCGGGCAGGTCGATGTGCTCGCGCGCTCGGTGCACCTGCGCTACCGCGAGGCATTGGGCGAGACGGTGACGATTCCCGAGGGCTTTTATCCGGGGGACTATCTGGGTCCGATCGGCGAGGCGCTGGCGGCCGAACATGGCGACCGGTTCGTGGGCGCGCCCGAGAGCGAGTGGCTCAAGGATTTTCGCGCGATTGCAGTGGCGGCGATGATGGATCGCATCCGCGAGGATCTGGCGTCGCTTGCCATCAGGCAGGACGTGTATTTCTCGGAGAATTCATTGGGCCCGCGGGTGCAGGAGGCGCTCGAGGTGCTCGATGCGCGCGGGCTGATCCACCAGGGCGTGCTCGAGCGGCCGAAGGGCACCAGCGGCGAGGATTGGGAACCGCGCCCGCAGACGCTGTTCCGCTCGACCGAGTTCGGGGATGACAGCGACCGAGCGATGAAGAAGTCCGACGGCAGCTGGACCTATTTCGCCGGCGATGTCGCGTACCATTACGACAAGCTGCAGCGGGGCTATACCGCCCTCGTCAACGTGTTCGGCGCCGACCATGCCGGCTATGTGAAGCGCATGACGGCGGCGGTGGCCGCCCTTTCGGAAGGCCGGGTGCCGCTCGACATCAAGGTGGTGCAGCTCGTCAAGCTGATGAAGAATGGCGAGCCGTTCAAGATGTCCAAGCGCGCCGGCAATTTCGTGACGCTGCGCGATGTGGTCGACGAGGTGGGCAAGGATGTGGTGCGCTTCATCATGCTCACCAAGCGGCCCGAGAGCCCGCTGGAATTCGACTTTGCCAAGGCGGTGGAGCAGACGCGCGAGAACCCGGTCTTTTATGTGCAATATGCCCATGCGCGCATCGCCTCGCTGGGGCGCAAGGCGGTGGAGGCCGGGATCGACCTGCCCGAACCCGATCTGTCGCTGCTGCTGCCCGAGGAACTGGCGGCGGTGAAGCTGGCGGCGAGCTGGCCACGGCTGGTGGAGCAGGCAGCCGAGGCGCGCGAGCCGCACCGGATTGCCTTTTACCTCGCCGATCTGGCCGCGGCGTTCCATTCGCTGTGGAACATGGGCAATGACGATCCGGCACGGCGCTTCGTGATTGTCGATGATCCGGCCACCACGGCGGCGCGACTGGCGCTAGCGCGGGGGCTGGGCAATGTGATCCGCTCCGCACTCGGGGTGATCGGTGTCGAAGCGGCGAGCGAGCTGCACTGATGGCGCACGACGACGACGCCCCCTGGCTGGCTGCGGCCGAACCGCGGGGGAGGCCGCGCGAGGAGGGCGCGTCGCGCGCACCGTTGATGCGGCTGATCATCGTGCTGCTGGCGGTGGCGGTGGCGGCGATCGTGGCGGTCTATGTGTTCACGCGGCCCGGCCAGAGCAATGGCGATGGCTATATGGAGGCCGATCAGGCACCGCTGATCAGCGCACTTCCCGGGCCGTTCAAGGTAAAGCCCGAGGACCCGCGCGGGATGGATGTGGAAGGGCAGGACCAGACGATCTATGCGGCCGGGGCCGGCCTTGAGGACATGAGCGACATCAACCTCGGCGCCGCACCCGAGGTGCCGATGGCGCGGCCGGGCAGCGAGCCTGCGCAGGGCGCCGCCGAGGCGCCACCGCCGGCGCGCAACCTGCTGCCGCCGGCGATGGG
>JBBSPR010000174.1:0-6045 GCA_038258615.1 Sphingomonadales bacterium | reverse complement strand
GCAGGCCGTAATGCGCGAAGCGATAGATGACGGGTGCGTACATCACATCGGCGGCGGAGAAATGGCCGAACAGATATGGTTCGTCGAGATCCTCGCCGAAGCGGGACCGGGCTTCGTCCCACAGGCTGACGATGCGCGCGGCATCGGCGAGCACGTCCGGCGAGGCGGCGAAATCGGGGAATCGCAGCTTGAGGTTCATCGGGCAGCCGCTGCGCAGCGCCTGGAAGCCGGCGTGCATCTCGGCGGACATGGCATAGGCGAGCTTGCGGGCGTGGAGATCGCGCGGCCAGAAGCGATCATGACCGCCCTTGTCGGCGAGCCACATCACGATGGCCATGCTGTCCCACACCGGCTCGCCGCCATCCCAGAGCACCGGCACCTTGCCCGAAGGGATTTCGCCCTTGGCGGCACCCGAATCCCATTCGGGTGTGTCCATGGGCACCAATGTGCAGCTGAACGGCAGGCCCGAGAGTTTTGCCGCGAGCCAACCGCGCAACGACCAGCTCGAATAGGCGCGGTTTGCGATGATCAGCTTCATGCCTGCTCTCCTGCCTGCACAACCGCAGCGCGCAACTCGGGGATCCCGAAGCCGGTTTCGGCACTGGTGGCGAGCACCTGCGGATAGGCGGCGGCCTGGGTGCGGGCCGCTGCCTCGGTTTCGGCGAGCACCTTGGCGAGCTCGGTGGGCTTGATCTTGTCCCCCTTGGTAAGCACCAGCTGGTAGCTGACCGCGGCCTTGTCGAGGATGTCCATCACTTCCTTGTCGACGGGCTTCACGCCGTGGCGCGAATCGATGAGGACGAGGACGCGCTTCAGGACGGCGCGGCCACGCAGATAATCGAAGACCAGCGCCTGCCAGCGGGCAACGATGTCCTTGGGCGCCTTTGCAAAGCCGTAGCCGGGCATGTCGATGAGGCGGAACACCAGCGGCTCGCCGACTTCGAAGACGTTGAGCTCCTGCGTGCGGCCGGGCGTGGTGGAGGCGCGGGCCAGCCCCTGGCGGCCGGTGAGGGCGTTCAGCAGCGAGGACTTGCCAACGTTGGAGCGGCCGGCAAAGGCGATCTCGGGGCATTTGGGGGCGGGCAGGAATTCAAGCGCCGGGGCCGACAGCATGAAGCTGACCGGGCCGGCGAAGCGCCGCCGCGCCTCTTCGGTTGCGTCGGGCTCGTACCTCATTTGGCCTTGGGCCGGGGCTTGTTACTGTTCGCCGCCGGGCGGTTGCGCGGCGCCTTGGGGGCCACGGCGACCTGTGCCGCGGGTGCCGCGGCTTCGGGCGGCGTGGCGGGCATCGGATATTTGCGCAGCATATAGGCCTGCTGGCCGATGGTGAGGATGTTGTTGACGGTCCAGTAGAGCTGCAGGCCGGCGGCGAAGGGTGCCATGATGAACATGAACATCCACGGCAGGATGGCGAAGACCTGCTTCTGCACGGGATCGAGCGGGGCCGGATTGAGGCGCTGCTGCAGCCACATGGTAATGCCGAGCAGGATGGGCAGCACGCCCAATGCAATGATGGCGGGCGGCTGCCAGGGGATGAGCCCGAACAGGTTGAGCGGGGTGAGCGGATCGGGGGCGGAGAGATCCTTGATCCACAGCACGAAGGGCTGGTGGCGCATCTCCGTGGAGACGAGCAGCGTCTTGTAGAGCGCGTAGAAGATGGGGATCTGCACGACCAGCGGCAGGCAGCCGGCGAGCGGATTGACCTTCTCGGTCTTGTACAGCGCCATCATCTCCTGCTGGAGCCTGGGCTTGTCGTCCTTGTAGCGCTCCTGCAGCGCCTTCATGCGCGGGGCGACGACGCGCATCTTCGCCATGCTCTCGAACTGCTTGTTGGCGATGGGGAAGAGCAGCAGTCGTACCAGGATGGTGAGGCCGATGATGGCGACGCCGAAATTGCCGGTGAAATCGAACAGCCAGGCGAGGACGTAGAAGATCGGCTGGGCGATGACCTCGAACCAGCCCCAGCTGACCGCGCGATCGAGGCGGGGGATGCCGAACTGGTCACGATACTGGTCGAGCAGTTCGACTTCCTTGGCGCCGGCGAACAGGCGCTGGACGGTTTCGCTGCTGCCTCCGGCTGCCACGGCGAGCGGGCTGCCGAGATAATCGACCTGATAAAGGTTGTTCGGGGCGGCGATGAAATTGGCCTTGAGATCACGCGTCTGGTCGGGGACGAGCGCTGCCAGCCAGTATTTCTCGGTCATGCCCAGCCAGCCGCCCTTGGAGGTGAAGCTCTGGTTGCCGTCCTCGCGCAGCGAATCATAGTCGAGATCGCTGTCCTTCAGGGTGCCGCCAAGCACCCCCAGCGGGCCGACATGGAGGTTGAAGGCATTTTCCTCGACACCCTTGCCGAGCCGCGACACGAGCCCCCAGGGCTGCACGGTGACGCCCGTCGCAGTGGGATTGCGGACCCGCTGGCGGACGGTGAACAGGAAATCCCTGTCCACGGCGAGCAACTGCTCGAACACGAGGCCAGTGGGGCTTGTCCAGCTGAGCGTGACCGGGGTGGTGGGCGTGAGGCGCCCGGCACTGGCGGTCCAGATTGCGTCGACCGGCGGTGCGCCGGGGCCGCTCCAGCCGAACTGGGCGAAATAGGCATCGCTGGCGCCGCTCGGGCTGAACAGCCGGATGGCAGGGGCGCCGGGCTGCAGCGACTGGCGATAGGTGATGAGCTCGAGATCATCGAAGCGGGCGCCGCGCAGGTTCACCGAACCGCGCAGGCGCGGGGTATCGATGGCAAGACGCGGGGCGGCCGCCAGCGCTTCGGCACGGCGGGCAGGGGGCAGCGGGGCGCCACCGGCAACGGCGGTGGGGGCAACGGCGGTGGGGGCAGCGCCAGCAACTGCAGTTGCGGCAGCGGTTTGGGCAGGTGCGGTTTCCGCCGTGGTCGCCACCGGGGCTTCGGGCTGCGGAAAGTAGCGATCGCTGACCAGCGTCCAGCCGATCAGCACAATGGCTGACAGCAGGACGGCAAGGATCATGTTGCGATTTTCCTGGGTCACGCGCGTCTTTCGGGAACTGGATGAATATCGGATTGCGGGCGCTATAGCGGGGATATCTTTGTGGTCATAGCCATTCAGGGCACCGGGTCATAGCCCGAACCGCCCCAGGGATGGCAGCGGCCGATGCGTCGCACCGCCAGCCACAGGCCCTTGAGCGGCCCATGGCGCTCGATGGCGGTGATGGCATAGGCCGAGCAACTGGGGGCGAAACGGCAGCTGGGTGGGAGGATGCGCGACGGGCCCCATTGCCAGAAGCGGATGGGGACGATGAGCATGCGCCTGATCATGGCCGCAGCCGCGCACAGGCTTTGGCGAGATCGGCCTGCATGGCGGCACAATCGCGCGTGAGGCCGGCGTCGCGGCCGATGAGGACATGATCGGCACCGGGATGGCCATGCTCAGCGAGTCCGAGGCGGACGACTTCGCGAAGGCGGCGCTTCAGCCGGCTGCGCACGACCGAATTGCCGATTTTCTTGGTGACGGTGAAGCCGGCGCGCATCGGCGCATCTGGCTCGCGGGCACGGATGAGCAGGATGAAGCCGGGTGTGACGAAGCGCTTGCCGCGATTGGCGGCAAGGAAATCAGCGCGCTTGGCGATTGTCGGCGGTGGGGAGGCCATCGCCGCAAATCATCGGCTCAGGCCGAGAGCTTCTTGCGGCCCTGTGCACGACGGTTGCGGATGACGTTGCGGCCACCGACGGTTGCCATGCGGGCGCGGAAGCCGTGGCGGCGGGCGCGGACGAGCTTCGAGGGCTGATAAGTGCGCTTCATGTCAAAATCCGGTATCTGGGCGCCGGTACGGCACCAAATTGAGCGGCAGCGCTTAGAGCAAAGCCGGCGGCAGAGTCAAGAAAGGCTTGTTTACGCGTCGGCGCGCACTTGGCAAAGGGGCAGCATGACCATCTCCCCGCTCGCCACCCCCTTCCCTGCCCTGCCCGCCATCGGCGGGGTGCGCATCGGCACCGCTACCGCCGGCTACAAGGCCTGGACCCGTGCCGATGTGCTGCTGGTGGCGTTTGATGAGGGGACGACGGTGGCGGGGGTGACAACGCGGTCGCGCTGCCCGTCGCCCGAGGTGGAGCTTTGCCGGGAGCGGCTGCCGCAAGGGCGGGCGCGGGGGCTGGTGGTGAATGCCGGCAACAGCAATGCGTTTACCGGGGCGGCCGGGCGCGCGGCGGCGCTTGCGCAGGGCGCGGCGGCGGCGGCGCTGCTGGGCTGTGCAGCCGACGCTGTCTTCCAGGCATCGACCGGGGTGATCGGGGTGCCCCTGCCCCACGACAAGGCGGTGGTGGGGGTGACGGCGGCGCATGCGGCGGTGGGGGCGGCGGATTTCGCGGAGGCCACGGCTGCGATCGGCACCACCGACACCTTCCCCAAGGCGGCGCATGCGAGCGCGCTTGTGGGCGGCGTGCGGGTGGAACTGGTGGGCATCATCAAGGGCTCGGGGATGATCGCGCCGGACATGGCGACGATGCTGGGCTTCATCTTCACCGATGCCGCAGTGGAACCGGTTTTTCTGCAGGATGTGCTGGCGGCGGCCAATGCGCGGAGCTTTTCGTGCATCACGGTGGACGGCGACACCTCGACCTCCGACACGGTGCTGGCCTTTGCCACCGGGGCGGCGGGGGCAGCGTGTATCAGCGGATGGGATTCTCCCGGCGCCGATGCCTTTGCAGCGGCACTCGATGACCTGTGCGGTCAGCTGGCGCGGCTGGTTGTGCGCGATGGCGAGGGGGCGACGAAGCTGATCGAGATCGGCGTGGCCGGGGCAGTGGACGATGCCTCGGCGCACCGGGTGGCGATGAGCATTGCCAATTCGCCGCTGGTGAAGACGGCGATTGCCGGTGGCGATGCCAATTGGGGGCGCGTGGTGATGGCGGTGGGCAAGGCCGGCGAGCCCGCCGAGCGCGACCGGCTGGCGATCAGCTTCGGCACCACGCGCGTGGCGCAAGCGGGTGCGGTGGTGCCGGGCTATGACGAGGCGCCGGTAGCGGCGCATCTGGCCGGCAGCGAGGTGGCGATCGGCGTCGACCTGGGAATGGGCACGGGGCGGGCGCGGGTGTGGACCTGCGACCTGACGCATGGCTATATCAGCATCAACGCCGACTACCGGAGTTGACCGACGGTGACGCCCGCTGACGCACAAGCCTGGTTGCTGGCGCGCTTTGCCGGGCTCGTGCCGATCAGCGCCTGGGGCGAGGTGGCGCTGTTTCACAACCCCGGTGCAACGCTGCCGCGCGGCGCCTATTTCGCCACGATCAAGACAGGTGACGGGGCGCATGACCGCGCGTCACGGCTGGGCGATGGCCGCTGGCGCTTCAATTTCGGTATGGACGCTGCCGCGTTCAGCGCGCGGTTCGGGCCGAGGCCGCCGCGCCCGGCCAAGGCCGGGGTGATCGAGGGGGCATGGGACTTTGCCGGCACGGGCGTTCTGACGCCGCATCCGGTTTATGGCTGGATGGGCTGGGCCGCGATCGTCAACCCCGATGCCACTGCGCTGGAGGCATTGGCGCCGGAGCTGCGCGCTTCGCACGCCCGCGCGGTAGCGATATGGGAGAAGCGGATGCGCGGCCAGCGGACTGACCGCGCGCCACAGGTTTTCAGCCGAGTGCGCCTTCGAGCCAGCTCTTGAGCTGGCCCTTGGGGGCAGCGCCGACCTTGGTGGCGACGGGGGCGCCGTCCTTGAACAGGATCATCGTCGGAATGCCGCGCACATTGTAGCGGCTGGGCGCATCGGGGTTGTCGTCGATGTTGATCTTGACGATTTCGACGCCGTCCATCTCGTTGCTCAGCTCTTCGAGGATGGGGCCGATCTGGCGGCAGGGGCCGCACCATTCGGCCCAGAAATCGACGAGCACGGGCTTGGTCGCGCTGATGACATCGGTGTGGAACGAAGCGTCGGTGACGGGACGGGTCATGGGAATGGTCCTCGGGTGCGGCCGGCCCCAGCGCCGGCTCAATCTGGAACCAAGATAGGAGTGTGCGCGGAGGAGTTCAACGCAATCGTAACGAACGGCAGCAGTGCGGGTGCGGCATGGGCCTT
>JBBSPR010000173.1:0-6068 GCA_038258615.1 Sphingomonadales bacterium | reverse complement strand
TGCCACCCCCCAGGTCATCGCCGGCTTCGATGGCGATGTGCTGCAACTGCGCCCTGCCACCACTGCCATCACGTTGCGCCACCTGCTCACCCACAGTTCGGGCTTCGGCTATGATTTCGTGCAGCCCGAAGTGAGCCGCAGCCGTGCGGCACCGCCCACACCCGGAACGATCGCCTCGATTACGATGCCGTTGCTCTTCGATCCCGGCACCGGCTGGGCCTATGGTGTTTCGACCGACTGGGTGGCGCTCGCCATCGCCGCCGCCACCGGCGAGCCGCTCGACAGCTGGCTGGAGCGCGAGATCCTCGGCCCCCTCGGCATGACCGAAACCCGCTACGGCGCCGGCAACGTGCCGATGATGATCCGCGGCGCCGATGGCACGATGACGCCGTTTCCCGTCTTCGCGCTCTACAGCGAAACCCACGAGTTCATCCCCGGCGGCGCCGGGCTGGCCGGCACCGCGGCGGACTATGGCCGCTTCCTGCAGATGTTGCTGCGCGGTGGCGACGGCCTCCTGTCTGCCGAAATGGTCCGCGCCTTCGGCACCAACCAGCTCGGACCGCTGCGTGCCGGCATCATGGGCTCCACCCTGCCCTGGCTGGCCAGGCCCTATGAAGCAATGCCCGGCCAGCAGTGCGGCTGGGGGCTGGGCACGCTCATCAATCCCGAGCCCGGTCCCGATGGCCGCAGTGCCGGGTGCCTCAGCTGGGCGGGTATTGCCAACACCTTCTTCTGGGTCGATCCTGCCGCAGGGCTGGCCGCAGTGCTGCTGATGCAGCACCTGCCCTTTGCCGATCCCGCCGCCCTGGCAGTGTTGCGTGCGTTTGAACGATCAGTTTACCATTTGTCTTGAAGGACTTGGTGGCATTGCTGAGTAATTTCACCTATCAAGCGGGCTTGCTGACCGATGGCGAGCCACGCCGTTGAGCGGACGCTTGGAGACCAGGATGCGAATCGGCGAGATGCTCGAAGCGGCAGGGCTTGTCACGCCCACCGCCGTGCAATCGGCACTTGCGCATCAGCGCGAGCATGGCGGCCGGCTGGGGGACAGTCTGGTCGCCGCCGGCGCCATCTCAGAAGTCGGGCTTGCGCGCTTCATGGACGGGATCCCCCGCGAGCCGGTCAGTATCGCCGACACCCGCATCGATGAAAAATCGCTGCTCGAGCTGCTACTGAAAACCATGGCGGCCACCCCGGCCGATACCGTCGCAGCCCTTTCCGGCGCGCTCAAGCTCGCCCCGAAGATCATCGGCGATCTCATCGATGTCGGGGTGCGCGGCCAGTTGATCGCCATCCTGGGCGGCCTCACCGTCATCCGTCACGAACTGACCGAAGCCGGCAAGCGCCGCGCCGCCGAGGCAATGGCGCGCTCCAGCTATGTCGGCGCCGCGCCTGTGTCGCTCGAAACCTATATCCACTGGATCGATCGCCAGAAGGTCACCAACGAAGTCATCGATCCGGCCTCGATGCGCGCCGCCTTCGCCGGGCTGCAGGTGCCGGATGCCTTTGTCGGCCAGATCGGCCCCGCTGCCCGCGGCGGCCGCGCCATCCTGATGTACGGCCCGCCCGGCAACGGCAAGACATCGGTCGCCCAGCGACTCGAACGCGTGTTCCGCCAGGTCATCTACATCCCGCACGCCGTATCGATCGACGGCCAGATCATGCAGCTCTTCGATCCCGATGTGCACAAGCCCGTCCAGGTCGCCGAAAGCGGCGCGGTCAGCGCCCTGATGCGTGACGAGCCCGATGCCCGCTTCGTGGCATGCCGCCGGCCGTTCATCGTCACCGGCGGCGAGCTGACCCTCGAAATGCTCGATCTCAAGCACGAGCCCAACGCCAACTTCTACACCGCCCCGCTGCACGTGAAGGCCGCCGGCGGCTGCATGCTCATCGATGATTTCGGCCGCCAGATGGTTTCGCCGACAGCCCTGCTCAACCGCTGGATCGTGCCGCTGGAAAACCGGGTCGACTATCTCAAGCTGCACACCGGCAAGAGCGTGCGCATCCCCTTCGAAGCGATCGTCATCTTCTCGACCAACCTCTCCCCGTCCGATCTGATGGACCCGGCTTTCCTCCGCCGCATCCCCTACAAGCTCGAAGTCGCTGCGCCGCCGCGCGCGACCTGGGTGAAGATCTTCGAAGGCGTATCCAAAAACTTGGGCTTTGCCGAGCCACCGCCGCAAAGCGAAATCGAAGCATTGGCCGATGCACTCACCCAGACCCATGGCCTGCCGCTCGCCGCCTTCCAGCCGCGCTTCCTGCTCGAGCAGCTCGTCACCGCCTGCCAGTTCGAGGATCGCCCGCTGGCACTCCACCCCGATCTCCTCGGCCATGCCATCGGCAACCTGACCGTCGGAAACGGCGGGTCCGGCACGATGGCCAGCGTCTAAGCCGCAAGGACCGCCAGCAGCAGCAGCGCCACGATGTTGGTGATCTTGATCATCGGGTTCACCGCAGGCCCGGCGGTGTCCTTGTAAGGGTCGCCCACCGTATCCCCCGTCACCGCTGCCTGGTGCGCCGGCGAGCCCTTGCCACCATAGGCACCCTGCTCGATCACCTTCTTGGCATTGTCCCAGGCACCGCCGCCCGACGTCATAGAGATCGCCACGAACAGCCCCGAGACGATCACCCCCATCAGCAGTGCGCCAAGGGCGGCGAAGCCATTGCCCTGCCCCGCCACTGCAGTGATGGCGAAGTATACCACCACTGGTGCCAGCACCGGCAGCAGCGAGGGGATGATCATTTCGCGGATGGCGCCGGCCGTCACCAGCCCCACGGTGCGCGCATAATCGGGGCGCACCTCGCGCGTCGCGATGCCGGGGTTCTCCCTGAACTGCGCGCGAATATCCTGCGCCACCGCCTGTGCCGTGCGCCCCACCGCCGTCATCGCCATGCCGCCGAACAGATAGGGCAGCAGCGCGCCGAGCAGCAGCCCGACGACGACATAGGGGTTGGAGAGCGAGAAATCGACCGGCACCGTGCCGAAGAACTGCGCCAGATCCTCGGTATAGGTTGCGAACAGCACGAGTGCGGCCAACCCCGCCGAACCGATCGCATAACCCTTGGTCACCGCCTTGGTGGTGTTGCCCACGGCATCGAGCGCATCGGTCCGCTCGCGCACCTCCGCTTCGAGCCCGGCCATTTCGGCAATGCCGCCGGCATTGTCGGTCACCGGCCCATAGGCATCGAGCGCCACGATCATGCCGGCCAGCGCCAGCATCGCGGTGGCAGCAAAGGCAATGCCGATCAGCCCCGCCAGCTGGTGGGTGGCGATGATGCCCACCACGATCACCAATGTGGGCATCGCCGTCGATTCCATCGACACCGCCAGCCCCTGGATGACGTTCGTCCCATGCCCCGAATCGCTCGCCTTGGCGATCGACTGCACCGGCCGATAGCCGGTCCCGGTATAATATTCGGTGATCCAGACGATCAGCGCCGTCACCCCCAACCCGACCATCATGCAGTAAAATAGCGCCCGGCCAGTGAAGCTGCGCTCCGCGGTGCCGATGGCGGCTTCCATATCGGGAAAGATCATCGCGGTCGCGAACCAGAGAGCCGGCACCGACAGCACGCCCGTCACCAGCAGCCCCTTGTAGAGCGCCCCCATGATCGAGCCGCCCCCCAGCCGCACGAAAAAGGTGCCGATGATCGAGGTGACGATGCACACGCCGCAGGCCAGCAGCGGCAGCGTCATCAGCCGCGCCGCATCGGCCCCGCCTACCAGCAGCGCCACCAGCACCATCGTGGCACCGATGGTCACCACATAGGTCTCGAACAGGTCGGCCGCCATGCCGGCGCAATCGCCCACATTGTCCCCCACATTGTCGGCAATCACGCCGGGGTTGCGGTCATCATCCTCGTCGAAGCCCAACTCATTCTTGCCCACCATGTCGGCGCCAACATCGGCCGCCTTGGTGAAGATGCCGCCGCCCAGCCGCGCAAAGATCGAGATGAGCGAAGCGCCGAAGCTCAGGGCCACCAGCGCATTCACCACCGCCCGGCTCGTCGGCGCGAGGCCCGAGGCCACCAGCGCATAAAAATACCCGGCGATCGCCAGCAGGGCCAGCCCCGCCACCAGCATGCCCGTCACTGCGCCCGAGCGAAACGCCATCGTCAGCCCCGCCTGCAACGAGAGCCGCGCGGCTTCGGCAGTCCGCACATTGGCGCGCACCGAGATGTTCATCCCGATGAAGCCGGTCATCCCCGAAATCACCGCCCCCAGCACAAAGGCCCCGGCTTCCACCGGCCCCAGCAGAACAGCCACGAGCACCGCCATGATCACCCCCACGATGCCGATCGCGGTATACTGCTTGGCGAGATACGCCCCCGCCCCTTCCTGGATCGCCTTCGCAATCTCCTGCATCCGCGCATTGCCGGGGCTCGCCGCCAGAACCTGCCTCGATGTGAGCACGCCATACAGCACCGCCACCAGCCCGAAGCCGATGGCCATCATGACCGGATCCATGCGCGTTCCCCTGCCCAGCCGCTGCTTTTGCTGCGGTTGTTGTGCGCAGCATGACAGGCATGGGGTCGATGTAAAGACCGCAGAACCAACAGCTACAGTGCATGCTCCCAGCCGCGTCGCGCGGGCAGCGGCACCGCACGCCCATCCGCATTCAACGCCAGCCCCGCCCCGCGCACCACCGAGCCGATGCAACAGGCCCCCGCCGGCACGACCGCATCGGTCGCCGCCGTGAACAGCAGCTCGTAATCATCCCCGCTCACCACCGCATCGATCAGCTCCAGGCCGCACGCCCGCGCAGCGTCGGACAGTGGCACCGCACCCAGATCGATCGCCAGCCCCACGCCACTCGCCGCCGCCAGCCGCTCGGCATCGATCAGCAGCCCGTCGCTCACATCCATGCAGGCACTCGCCACGCCCACCAGTGCCGCCCCCAGCGCCAGCCGCGGCATCGGCCGCCGCAGCCGCTTGAGCAGCCAGGGCTGCGTCGGCGCCAGGCCCCGCGCCATCGCCAGCCCCAGCCCGGCATCGCCGATCGTGCCCGACACCCAAAGCTTGTCGCCCACCCGCGCACCACTGCGGCCCAGCGCCAAGCCCGGCTCGACATGGCCGACCACCGTCATCCCCAGAACCGGCGCCGCCACGCCCGAAACCGTATCCCCGCCCCACAGCGCCAGCCCGAACGCGTCCAATGCCTGCCCCAGCCCGCGCGCAAACCCCGCCTGCCAGTCCGCGTCCTGCCCGGCCCCCAGCGCGACCGAAAGCAGCGCTCCTGCCGGCCGCGCGCCCATCGCCGCCAGGTCGGACGCATTCACCGCCACCAGCTTCCACCCCACATCGCCCGGCGGATCGCTCGCCAGAAAATGCACGCCCGCCGCCATCGTGTCATGGGTCAGCACCAGCTGGCGCCCCAGTGGCGGCGTCCAAACCGCCGCATCATCCGCCAGCCCTAGCGCCGCGGCACTGCCTGCCAGCGGCGCCATCAGGGCGCGGATGAAATCCCGTTCAGCCACGCACCTGCCGCGCCACCGTGTCGAGCAGCCCGTTCACGAACCCCGCCTGCTTGTCATCGTGAAACGCCTTGGAGAGCGCCACATAGGTCTCGATCACCGTCGCCGCACTCACATCGACGCGCGCCACCAGCTCATAGGTCGCCAGCCGCAGCAGCGCCTGCATCGGCCGGTCGAGCCGCTCCAGCGTCCACCCTGCCGCCAGCGCCCCCGCCACCAGCCCGTCCAGCTCCTCGGCGCGGGCACTCGCCCCCATCACCAGGTCATCGAAAAACGCCACATCGGCCTCTGCCATCTCCACCCCCGGCCCGGCGCCGTCGGGCGACTCACCCAGCCGATGATGATGAAACTCGTTGAGCAGCCGCGGGATCGTGTCCCCGGTCATCGCCTGCTGGTAAAGCGCCTGCACCGCACCCAGCCGCGCCGCACCCCGCGCGAGGTTGATATTGGCCGGGGACTTGGTGCGCGCTTTGGACATGCGCGAGCGTCTAGCGGGGTGATGGGCTTTTAGGAAGGGGGCCTCCGGCGGGGGGGGGGGGGGGGCCGGCGCCCCCCCCCCACCACCCCCACCCCCAACCCCCCCCACGGGCGCG
>JBBSPR010000172.1:0-6108 GCA_038258615.1 Sphingomonadales bacterium | reverse complement strand
TGCGCACCACCACCAGATCCGCGGCCGAGGCAGGCGCGGCAAGCGTGGCGGCCAGCAGCGCCAGCCGGATCATTGCGCGCCCGCCGCAAGGCGTTGCGGCCGCGCCGGCGCCACATAGTCCACCAGCGAATCGACAGGCCGCTTGCCGGCCCAGGCAATGCCGCGCAGCAGCATGTCGCGGACCTGCGGCTTGGCGAAATTCTCGTAAGTATGCCCCTGCATCCACACAAAGGCCCGTGCCGGCACGCCGTCCTCCAGCCGATGCTCATAGGTCCACACCTGCGGCACCACCTGGCCCACACCGCCCCCGCGCCGGGCCGCAGGCGTGTCGGGGATCTTGGTGGTGGCAAGCACATGGATCGCCGGCGCCTTCGCCCAGGTCATCTTGTAAAACGCCTCGTCGAACAGTGTGATATCGGTCATGCCCTTCATGATCGGCGAGCTCTTGTCGACAATCGACAGCGGAATGTCAGCGCCCAGCGTGAAGTTGACCTCGCCATGCTTCGTGGCACCCCCCACATAAGAGGCGAATTCCTCGGGATCGGGCCCGCACAGCGGATCGTGCAGCGTCACCAGCCCGCCGCCGCGCTTGACATAGGCGCGCAGTGCCGCCCGCTCATCGTCGCTCATGTAGCCGGCATCGCCCTTGTACATCACCACGACATCGACACCGGCCAGCTCGGCAGCACTCGGCGCATGGAAGGAGCCATCGACCACCGCCCCCCGCTCGGTGAGCAGCTTCGACCAGTCGGCCAGGAACTGCGGATAATCATGCTCGCCCGGCGCATGGGTCTTCAGCCCGGCGCGCAGATAGATCCGCATGCCCTCCAGATTCTGGCCGGGGATTCGCGGCGGATCGGCTGCGGCCTGCCCGGCCAGCGTCGGAGACGTGATCGCACCGGCGAGCAAGGTGGTGAGCAGCAGCTTGCGCATCGAAGTTCCTTTGGGCAACGCGGCGCCAAGCGCCGAAACTGTATGCTAAATACATTCAATGCGCTGTCAACGATACCACCTGTCATAGCGCCGGCGCGGGCCTGAGCCAGGCATGGCGGCTGGCGTTTCTCGCAGCCTCCGGCGGCTGGGGCCTTGGCCCCAGACCCCGTTTTTGGGGTCGGGCCCTTGGAGCCTGCCTGCCTGCTATTCTGCCGGAAATGCCTTGGACAGATAGGCGGTGATCGCGTCGAAATCGGCGTCGGTGCCCTGGGCGCCGCTGCCGGCCATGGTGTCGACCACCCGTGCCCAGTCTGCCGGCGCCAGCCGCTGCTGGGTCATGATCTCCACCGCATGGCATCCCGAGCACACCCGCACTGTCGCCTCACGCCCCTCGCCGGGCGGAAACATCTCCAGTTGCTCAGGCGTCAGTTCAACCGGCACCTGTGCCGCCGCCGCAACGCCGAACACCAGCACAGCACCGAACGCTACCAAGTTTCGCATGAGCAACTCTCCAGACACACTGCCCCACAAATGGGGTCCGGGGCGCAAGGCCCCAGCCGCCAGAGGCACCATATCTCAGCCTTCATCGCGGCAAGCTGAACGCCACCAGCTCATCGGTGGTGAGGGCGGCGCCGATCTGGCCGCCGCCGGTGGCCATCACCGCCACATACTGCCGGCCATCGCCGCCCTTGTAGGTCACCGGCGTGGCGCTCGCCGAGCCGCGCAGCTTGTGGGTCCAGATTTCCTTGCCGGTGGTGGTCTCGAACGCGCGGAAGCGGGCATCGTCGGTGGCGCCGACGAACGTGAGCCCGCTCGTGGTGGTGATGGCGCCGCCAAGCCCCGGGCGGCCGGTGTTCTGCTTGCCCTCGGGCATGCTGTCGGTCACCCCGAGCGTCGATCGCCACGCGATCTCGCCGGTGTTGACGTTGACTGCGACGAGCTGGCCCCAGGGCGTTGGTCCGCAGGGGAGATGCGTCTCCGGGTTCCAGAAGCGCCGCGTGCCGGCGAGCGGCCCTGAGTTGGCATAATTGCCATCGGGCATCTTCACCATCCGCATCGGCTGCGCCAGGTTGCTCACATTGACCACGAAAAGACCGCGCTTGGGGTCCAGCGTCCCGCCATAATAGTTCACCCCGCCCTGCGTGCCCGGCAGGTTGACGGTGTATCTGTCGAGCAGGATCGGCTGATAGGGCGTGGCGCCGAGCATCATGTTGTTGTCGTCCACCAGCGCCTCGCACCAGGCCTTGTGCTCGGGCGTGTCCTTGTAGAGGTTGTCACGCGAGAGGCTCGTCTGCGCCAGCGGCTCGGGCTTCACCGGCCAGGGCTGAGTCGGGCTGGTGCGCTCGCCCGGCACATCGGTCGGCGGCGCCGGGCGCTCCTCCACACCGAAAACCGGCTTGCCGTTGCGCCGGTCGAGAATGAACATCAGCGAGTTCTTGTTCACCGTCGCCAGCGCCGGGATGGTGCGGCCACCCTTCTTCACATCGAACAGCACCGGCTGCGAGGCCGCGTCCCAATCCCATATGTCATGATGCGTCACCTGGAAGTGCCAGACATATTTGCCGGTCGAAGCGTTCACCGCCACCACCGAACTGCCGAACAGATTGTCCCCGGGCCGGTCGACCCCCATCCGGTCATTGTTGGGCGCCCCCACCGGCATGTAGAGCAGCCCGCGCGCCTCGTCGGCCGAGAAATACCCCCAGACATTGGCGCCGGCGCGGTTTTTCCAGCTCTCCCCGCCCCAGGTCTCATGGCCGACCTCGCCCGGCCGCGGCACGGTGTGGAACTGCCACACCAGTTTGCCTGTCCGCACATCCCAGGCGCGCACATCGCCGAGCGCCCCCAGCGATGCCGCCTGGTCCGGGCTGCCGCCGCCGGTGATGATCAGGTCCTTGAACACGAACGGCGTCGCCGCCAGCACATAGGGCTTGTCGGGGCCGGTGGGCATCACATCGGGGGTGCGCAGGTTGATGTAGCCGCCAGTCCCGAAATCCGCCGCGGGCGCACCCGTCGCCGCGTCGAGCGAATAGATCCGCCCCGACCGTGTCCCCACGATCACCGACGCCGGCTTGCCCGCTCCCGCCGTCTTTTCGCCGGCCCAGTAAGCCACCCCGCGCACCGCCGGCCGCTCGTTGTCCGGCAGGGTCATGGACCATTTCTCGGTCCCCGTCGCCCCGTCCAGTGCCACCACGCGGCCGTAGGGCGTCGAGATGAACATGGTGCCGCCGATCACCAGCGGCACCGTCTCCGCCGTCACCAGCCGCGAGCCCGCCGATCCGTCCGCCGGCTTCATGTGATAGACCCAGGCCTCGCGAAGCTGCCCCACATTGCCGGCATCGATGTCGCCAAGCCCCGAGTGCCGCTGCCCGGCAAGGCTCTGGTGGGAGGTGGGCCAGTCGGTCGGCCCCGCCCATATCGGCGCAGCAGTTGCCAGCGCTGCCAAGGCAATGATCTTCACGGATTGCACGAGAGTCCCCCCACCATCTTTTGCGAGACAATAGGGGAGGCAACCCACCGGGAAAAGCGAAAACTGTATACTATCGACAACGAAGGCGAGATCAGCCGTCGAGCAGCCGCGTCAGCATCACCACATCGCCATCCAGTTCACGATCGGCGGCGCGCAGTGCCTCTATCCGCTTCACCGCGTGCATCACCGTGGTATGATCCCGTCCGCCGAAACGCCGGCCGATCTCGGGCAGCGAGCGCGGGGTCAGCTTCTTCGCGAGATACATCGCCACCTGCCGCGGTCGTGCCACCTCGCGCGCGCGGCGCGCCGAGAGCAGGTCGGCCATCTTGAGCTTGTAATGCTCGGCCACCTTGCGCTGGATATCGTCGATGGTCAGCTTGCGCTCGTGCGCACGCAGCAGGTCGGCCAGCCGCTCGCGGGCAAACTCCTGCGTCACCGGCGCGTTCACCAGGGCCGCATAGGCCACTACCCGGTTGAGCGCACCCTCGAGCTCGCGAACATTGGCGGTGATCTTGCGCGCCAGAAACTCGATCACGTCATCGGGAACCGCCACCTGTTGCGGCATCGCCTCCACCTTGGCGTGAAGAATGTTGAGGCGCAGCTCGTAGTCGGCAGGGTTGATGTCGGCCACCAGCCCCCAGGCCATGCGGCTGAGGATGCGCTGCTCGATGCCTTCGAGGTTCTGCGGCGACCGGTCGGCGGTGATGACCAGGCGCTTCCCCGCACTGATGATCTCGTTCATCGTGTGGAAGAATTCTTCCTGCGTCGATTCCTTGCCGGCGATGAACTGCACATCGTCGATCATCAGCAGGTCGACCGAGCGCAGCTTCTGCTTGAAGCTGATCGCTTCCTTGGCGCGAAGTGCGGCAAGAAACTCGACCATGAACTTTTCGGCCGACATGTAGACGACCCGCGCATCGGGCTGCCGCGCCAGATAGGCATTGCCGATCGCGTGCATGAGGTGGGTTTTGCCCAGCCCGGTGGTGCCGTGGAGAAACAGCGGGTTGAACCCCGGTGCCCCCGGTTCGGCCACCGCCTGGGCGGCGTTGTAGGCCAGCTCGTTAGACTTGCCGACGACGAAGCTCTCGAAGGTGTAGCGCTGCTCGATCGGCAGGCTGAGCCCGGGGACGGCCGAAGGCGGCGCAAGCGTGGCCACCACGGCCGGCTGCTGCCGTGCGGCCGGCGTGGCGGCACGGCGCTCGGCCGTGTCGGCGCGCACCGACACGGTGACGGCGCGCACGCCTGGCCGCCGCTGCGCCCAATGGTGGCGCAGTCGCTCGGCAAAATGATTGGCCACCCAGTCGGCCAGGAACGCCGATGGCGCTGCCACATGCACTTCGCTGCCATCGCAGCCGAGAAAGGCGAGCGGCGCCAGCCAGGTCTCGAAATTGCGTTCCCCCGATTCGGCGCGGAGTGCGGCGCGCACCTGCTCCCAGATCGCGGCATCGCCTCCATGGGAAGCGGCGCACGGCAGACCGCGGGTCACGGGATTCGGCACCAGCGGATTGGCGACTTGAACCGAAGATGTTGGTGCCGAACTCGCCACGCCTGTTGTCCCTCCCCCGTTACGGGTCTTTGATGCCCGTCTTCGCCCACCGCAGCCTCGTGATGGAGGCCGGACTGTCCCCCGCGCACAAGGCATCGTCCGCAGGCAACAGCCTTCCAGCGCGGCCAGCGGCCCCGTCAGAATCGGAACGTTCGGGCGATCAGTCCAGGCCGGCCAGGAGGGCGGCGATGGGTCCGTATCGGGCTGTGAATTAAGCCGCTGCGGGGCCGCCCGGCAAGCGCCAGAATTGCATCGGGACGGAATAAACCGCCTTGACACGATCTTTGCCGAATTTGCCGCCAGGCCTCCCCAAGCTGCTGATATTTCGTGACGTTGCCGTTACGTTTCTATGACACGCCGCGCCTGCCCATCACGCAAGCATCTGTTTTCGTTCGCTATCATCATTGTCATAACGTTAAGCGATTCGGATCGTCCTTGCAGCCGTCCCGTCATCATCCGGCACCGCCCGCCCGCCGCATACGGGCATTGTGGTTCCATTGAACGACCAGTCCCACGGCCAAGCGCGCCGAATCGCACTGTTCATCGTGCGACTCCGAATCATCGCTTCTGCCTTGTCCGCACGCTTGTCCGCACGAACGAAAAAGCGGCGGCGGACCTGATGTCCACCGCCGCCCGAAATGCGTCCGCGCTGCTTCAGGCTCAGGCCTGGGCGAGCGCCTTGACCTTCTTCGCCATGCGCGAAATCTTGCGCGCCACGGTGTTCTTGTGAAGCACGCCCTTGGACACGCCGCGCATCATCTCGGGTTGGGCCGCAGCAAGCGCTGCCGCAGCAGCATCGGCATCGCCGGCAACGATCGTTGCCTCGGCCTTCTTGACGAACGTGCGAATGCGGCTGACCCGCGCCTTGTTGATCTCGGCACGGCGACCATTGCGGCGGATGCGCTTTTCAGCCTGGGGCGTATTGGCCATCTGATATCCTGTTGGAAGCAAATTCGGTTGCAGCGCAGACGGACAGTCCGCACCGGAAGGCGCGCTCCTTACGCTGGCGCCCGTCGGTGGTCAAGCAATTTGCCTCCGGCAGCCCCAGTCCCCAAAGCAGGGCCCCGCCATCACAGTTGGAGCCCAAAGCCCAAAGATCGGGGTCCGGGGCCCGAGGCCCCGGCCGCCGGAGGCCCCCTTACAGCCCCAACTCGCGCATCTC
>JBBSPR010000171.1:0-6125 GCA_038258615.1 Sphingomonadales bacterium | reverse complement strand
GAGGCCGAGGGGCTCGACCGGGTGTTTCTGGCGGCCGGGTTCGAGTGGCGGGAGAGTGGCTGCTCGATGTGCTTTTTTGCCGGTGGCGAGAGTTTCGGGGCGGGGGAGCGGGTGATCTCGTCGACCAATCGCAATTTCGAGAGCCGGCAGGGCAAGGGCACGCGGACGCATATCGCCAGCCCGGCAGTGGTGGCGGCGAGTGCGATTGCCGGGGTGATTGCATTGCCGCAGGGGGCGTCATGAGCCCGCCGTTCACGGTGCTGACGGGCGTCGCGGCGCCGATGATCGAGGACAACATCGATACCGACATCATCATCCCTTCGCGCGAGATGAAATCCACGGGGAAGACCGGGCTGGCGGACGGGCTGTTTGCCGGGCGGCGATACCGGGAGGGGCGGGTGCCGGATCCGGGGTTCGTGCTCAACCGTCCGGCGTATGCGGGGGCGGTGATCCTGCTGGCGGGGGACAATTTCGGTTGCGGGTCGAGCCGCGAGCATGCGGTGTGGGCTCTGGTGGAATGGGGCGTCCGCTGCGTGGTGGCGCCGAGCTTTTCGCCGATTTTCGCCGGCAATGCCGTGCGCGGCGGGCTGCTGCCGTGCGTGCTGCCGCGTGACTGCGTGCTGGCGCTGGCGGGAGGAGGGCCGGTGACGGTGGATCTGACGGCGCAGACGGTGACTGCGGGGGAACTAAATTTCGATTTTGCGATTGATGGGGAAGCCAAGGCGATGCTGCTTGGCGGGCTGGATGCCAGCGACCTGACGCTTGCGCAGGGCGAGGCGATCCGCGCGTTTCAGGCCCTTGATCGCCAGCAAAGACCCTGGGTCTATCTGGCGCAGGGGACAGGGGAGTGAGCGGCCTGTTAAGATGACGGTGTTGATTTCAAAGGGAGAATATCATGAACGACCAACAGGAGTCCGCCGATGAAGCGCGTCGAAACTTTCTCAAGGCTGGTGTCGGGGCCGGTGTCGGGGCCAGTGCCGTTGTTGCAGGGGCTGCGGCCATGAGTGGCAGCGCGAACGCAGCGCCGCTGCCAGCGGCGAGCATTGGGCGCTCCGAGTTGAAGCAGCCGCCGCTGCCTTGGGCGGAGAATGCGCTGGAGCCGGTGATCTCGGCGCGGACGATCCAGTTCCATTATGGCAAGCATCACGCCGGCTATTACAACACGCTTGCTGGCCTGGTGAAGGACACGCCGATGGCGGACATGTCGCTGGAGGAGATCATCCTCGCGGTGGCGGGCGATGCCGGCAAGAAGCCGCTGTTCAACAATGCAGCACAGGCGTGGAACCATAATTTCTACTGGAAGAGCCTTTCGCCGGACACGACGGCGCCAGGAGGGGCATTGCTCGACGCGATCAACCGGGATTTCGGCTCGGTGGACGCGATGAAGGCCGAGCTGGCCAAGGTGACGATCGGGCAGTTCGCGTCCGGCTGGGGCTGGCTGGTCTCCGACGGCGGCAAGCTGAAGGTGATGAGCACGAGCAACGCCGATGTGCCCTTTACCCAGGGGCTGAAGCCGCTGGTGACGGTGGATGTGTGGGAACATGCCTATTATCTGGATTGGCAGAACCGTCGGCCGGACCATGTGCAGGCGGTGGTGAAGGATCACCTCGACTGGGGCTTTGCGGGCCGCAACTATTCAGCGTGATGATTTCGGCGGGCGTGGTCAAGGCTGCGCCCGCCTTGCGCCTAGCATGATGGTGGCGATGTCACCCCTGGTCTGGCCGATGAGCACCAGCAGGTAGATCGTCAGAAACATCATGCCGCCGATTGAGGCGAGCACTGCCAAGCCGAGGCCGGCGGGGGAGAAGTGGTTGCGCCACGCGACCCAGATTGCCGAGAGCAGCAGGAAGCCGAGGAAATCCAGGTTGAACTGGCCGGGCCAGGTCATCGCCGCAATGTCCCCGAAGAAGACGGGCACCAAATTCCAGCCATGGTCGACGATCACCAGCGCGGTGTAGCCGGCGAGGGTGGCGAGGAAGCCGATCAGGAACAATCGAAACAGCATCATCGGGCGACTCCAGCTATGTAGCGAGTGCTACAGTGGCAGGTCGCTCAGCTGTGCGCAACCTCGAAGCCGAGCGGCAGGCCGGCATCGGGGGTGAAGCCGTAGAGCGGCTCGTGCGGCAGCGCCGCGGCGAGGATTTTGCGGACTTCGAGCAGTTTGGGCAGGTCGATGCCGGTTTCGAACCCCATGGCTTCGAGCATGAACACCAAGTCTTCGGTGACGATGTTGCCGGAGGCGCCGGGGGCGAACGGGCAGCCGCCGAGTCCGGCGAGCGAGGCATCGAAGGTGGTGATGCCGAAATCGAGCCCGGCGAGGACATTGGCGAGCCCGAGGCCGCGGGTGTTGTGCAGGTGGAGGCCGGTGAGGTGCTCCGCGCCGATTGCGGCATGGACGGCGCGGACGACCGACCTGACCTGGGCGGGGTTGGCATAGCCGGTGGTGTCCGACAGGCCGACTTCGTCGACGCCGGCGGCCATCAGCGCTTCGGCGAGCTCGACCACCTTGCGCTCGGGGACGAGGCCTTCGAGGGTGCAGCCGAAGGCGGTGCTGACGCTGCCTTCGAAATGCACCGTGGACGGCGCTGCCTTGCACAATGCGGCGATCGCTGCGGCTTCTTGGAGCACCTGGGCGTGGGTGCGGCGCAGGTTCCTCAGGCTGTGCGTCTCCGAAGCCGACAGCGGCAGGGTGAGCTTGTGGGCGCCGGCGGCGAGGGCGGCCTCCGCACCCCGCGCATTGGGCACCAGCACCGCCACCGTGAGCCCCGGATGCTGGCGGGCGTGCGCCACCACATCCACAGTGTCCGCCAGTTGCGGTAGCAGTTTTGCCGGCACGAAGCTGCCGACTTCGATCTCGCGCACACCGGCCGCCACCAGCGCGTCGATCCAGGCGGTCTTGACCGCCAGCGGCAGTATGGGATCGATCGACTGGAGTCCGTCGCGCGGACCGACTTCCGAGACGAGAATGGCGGGCATGGCTTGCTCCTCGATTTGTCCGGACATATGCCGGACACGACAGGCTTTGGGAAGGAGCGGGGATGGGCGGGGCATTGCTGGCGGGGATCAGGGTCGCCGAGTTCACGCATCTGGTGATGGGGCCGACCGTCGGCGCGATCCTTGCCGAGCTGGGGGCCGAAGTGGTGAAGGTCGAGGCGATCGGCGGTGACGCGACGCGGCGGCTGATGGGCTCGGGGGCGGGGTATTTCCCGATGTACAACCGCGGCAAGGCGAGCATCTGCATCGACCTGAAGTCCCCCGACGGGGTGGCGGTTGCGCGGCGGCTGGCGATGGGCGCCGATGTGGTGATCGAGAATTTCCGCCCCGGGGCGATGGACCGGCTGGGGCTGGGGGCCGACAGGCTGCGGGCCGAGAATCCGCGGCTGATCTATTGCAGCGAGAAGGGGTTTCTGCGCGGCCCGTATGAGAAACGCACGGCGCTCGACGAGGTGGCGCAGATGATGGGCGGGCTGGCATACATGACCGGGCCGCCGGGGCGGCCGCTGCGCGCCGGCGCCAGCGTGATCGATGTGACCGGCGGCATGTTCGGCGCGATCGGGGTGCTGGCGGCGCTCGAACGCCGGCACCGCACCGGCGAGGGGGCGACGATCCAGGCGGGGCTGTTCGAGACGACCGCCTATCTGGTGGGGCAGCATATGGCGCAGCTGGCGGTGACCGGCGTGCCGGCCGCACCCATGCCGGCGCGGGTCTCGGCCTGGGCGATCTATGACGTGTTCGAGACCGCCGATGACGACCAGGTGTTCGTCGGCGTGGTGACCGATGCGCTCTGGGCGAAGTTCTGTGCGCTGTTCGGGCTGGATGACCTCTGGGCGGACGAGGGCCTGCGCGCCAACAATGCCCGTGTGGCGGCGCGGCCGACGCTGCTGCCGCGGATTCGCGATGAGCTGAAGCGCTTTACCAAGGCCGAGCTGATGGCGCGGCTCGATGGCTCGGGGTTGCCCTTTGCGCCGATCGGCAGACCTGAAGAGCTGTTCGAGGATCCACACCTGCTGGCCGGCGGCGGGCTGGCGCCGGTGGTCCTCGTCGATGGGCGTGAAACCATGCTGCCGGTGCTGCCGATCGCTGTGGACGGCGACCGCACCGGCGGTGCCGCAACGCTGCCGCAGCCGGGGGCGGACACGCGCGCGGTGTTGGCCAGCCTGGGGCTGGGGGCTGGCGAGATCGATGCGCTGCTGGGGGCGGGGGCAGTCGCATAGGCCCCTCAAGGCTTGCCCATTGCCTGTCCCCCGCCGGGGTTGGGCTGCCGGGGCTGCCGTCCTCGGGCAATCTGGTTGCGCCCCGGATAGAGAACAAGGATGACGATCATGGCGAGGGCCAGGACGCCGGCGCCTATCGCGGGCTTGGTCATGGGTGTTGGCCCGCTCTTGTGAGGTTTGAACCACGGCGATCGGCGCCCGGTTGCGGCGTTGCGGCTTGTAAAAACGCGCCATGCCGACCAAGATACGGAAAAATCGGGGGAAACATGGGGGCGGATACGGCGGTGAGCTTGCCGCAAATGGCGTTCCGCCTGCCGGCGGAACCGCTTCGGGCGCTGGTCTCCAGCTATTACTGGTTCGACACCGGTGATTTCGCGATCGACGACATGATCCATCCCGAATGGACCAACATCCGCTTCACGCTGAAGGGCCGCTGGATGGTGCAGCGGCTGGGCGGTCCGCTATGGACATTTTCGGATGCGGCGGTGTTCGGGCCAAGCAGCCGGGGGGCGCAGGTGACATCCGTGCCGCGATCGGCGCTGCTCGGGGTGGGGCTGCTGCCGCTGGGCTGGGCGCAGCTGATGGGCGGCAATGCGCGACGGCTGGCCGATGTTGCAGTGCCGCTGGTGGCCGAATGGCCCGACGCGCCGGGCCTGCACGCGGCGGTTCTGGCCGCAGACGGCATCGATGCCTGGGCGGCTATCCTCGATACGGCGCTGCTGGCTCGGTTCGATGCCGCGCCGGTGCCGCCGCCGATGCTGGCGCGGGCGCTCGATGTGCTGGTGAACGGCACGATCACGAATGTGGAGGCTTATGCCGCCGATGTCGGCGTGTCCGTGCGCACTCTTGAACGGCTGTGCAGCAGCTGGTTCGGCTTCGGACCGAAATCCCTGTTGCGGCGCCAGCGCTTCCTGCGTTCGCTCGATGTGATGATGCGGATGCCGGGGGTGCCACTGGGCCGGGCCTATCATGGCGACTATGTCGACCAGTCGCATTTCATTCATGAGTTCAAGACGTTCATGGGGATGGCGCCGGGGCGGTATTTGCAGCAGCCGCGGGTGATGATGCAGCGCGCGGCGATGGCAAGGCAGGCTTTGCTGGGGCAGAGCCTGCAGGGGCTGCAGGGACCGGATCGGGCGTAAACCTGCGCTGGCCATTTGAAAGCCGCCGCCGGCACTGCTAGAGCCGCACGCGCAGCCTGTCTTTCGTATCGGAGCCCCCCGTGGCCTATCAATATGCTTATGTGATGAAGGGTCTTTCGAAGACCTATCCCGGCGCCTCCAAGCCGGCGTTCAAGGACATCACGCTGAGCTTCCTGCCCGGCGCCAAGATCGCCATCATCGGGCCCAATGGCGCTGGCAAGTCGACGCTGATGAAGGTGATCGCCGGGCTCGACAAGGAGTTCATCGGCGAGGCCTGGGCGGCCGAGGGCATCACGGTGGGGTATCTGCCGCAGGAGCCGCAGCTCGACCCGACCAAGGATGTGCGCGGCAATGTGATGGACGGGGTGCGCCCGGTGGCGGACATGATGACCCGCTTCAATGCGATTTCCGCCGAGATGGCGGACCCGCAGGACGATACCGACTTCGACAAGCTGATGGAGGAGATGGGCGACCTGCAGGAGAAGATCGACGCTGTCGATGGCTGGACGCTCGACAACCAGCTCGAGATCGCCATGGACGCGCTGCGCTGCCCGCCGGGGGACTCGGGGGTGGAGAGCCTTTCGGGTGGCGAGAAGCGCCGCGTGGCGCTGTGCAAGCTGCTGCTGGAAAGCCCGATATCCTGCTGCTCGATGAGCCGACCAACCACCTCGATGCCGAAAGCGTGTCGTGGCTGGAGAACCATCTGAAGGAATACAAGGGGATGGCGATCCTCGTCACCCATGACCGCTACTTCCTCGACAATGTGGTG
>JBBSPR010000170.1:0-6158 GCA_038258615.1 Sphingomonadales bacterium | reverse complement strand
GATTTGGGGGCGCGGGCGCCCCGCGCCCCCCCCCGCCGGAGGCCCTGTGCCTGCAGGGTTTAGCGGCGCAGCAGCCGGGCCCGTGCGACCATGACGGCCAGTGCTTCATCATGCTCGCGGACAAGCTGATCGGCGATCATGGCCAGCGGCTCGGTGCCGTGGATGGCGTGGAGGCCCTGGCCGGCGGACCAGACGTCTTTCCAGCGCTTCTGGACGTCGCCGCCATAATCGCGCGCGATGGGTGCGGACAGGTTTTCAAGATCATAGCCGGCAGCCTTGAGGCTGGGCTTGAGCCAGCTTGCCGCGGTGCCGGTGACGGCCGGGCTGACGACGAGATCGTCGATCGCGCAATCGGCGAGCATCGCCTTGTAGGCGGGCTGGGCGAGGCTCTCGTCGGCCGCGATGAAGCGCGTGCCCATGTAGACGAGATCCGCACCTGCTGCAGTGGCACCGAGGATGCCGGCGCCATCGGCAATGCCGCCGCCGACGCAGACCGGGCCGTGGAAGAACTGGCGGAGTGCTGATACGAAGGCGAAGGGGGAAAGCTGGCCGGTGTGGCCCCCTGCCCCCGCACTCACGCACACCAGGCCATCGGCGCCGACCATCGCCGCCTTGCGCGCGAGGCTGACGGTGGTGACATCGGCGAACACCAGCCCGCCATAGCCGTGCACGACCTCGATCGCCGGCTTGGGGCTGCCGAGCGCGGTGATGACCATCGGCGGCTTGTGCTTTGCGACCAGCGCAAGATCCTCGGCGAGCCGCGGGTTGCTGGCGTGGGTGACGAGGTTGGCCGCCCAGGGGGCATCGCCGACGGCGGCGGTGATCTGTGCCATCCAGCCATCGAACTCGGCCGCGGTGCGGGCATTGGGGGCGGGGAAGCTGCCGATGAGCCCGGCCTTGCATGCGGCGATGACCATCTCGGGGCCGGAGACGAGGAACATCGGTGCCACGACGACCGGCAGCCGCAGACGGGGGAGGATCTTGCCGAGCATCAGAGCCTTTCTACTATCATCGCAACGCCGACTCCCTGGGCGCCGCTGGCCACCACCAGCCCGTAGCGGCCATCGACATGATCGAGCGCATCGAGGAGTGTCGCGGTGAGGATGGCACCGGTGGCGCCCATCGGGTGGCCGCGCGCGACATGGCCGCCGGTGATGTTCACCCGCGCCGGATCGACCGGATAATCGCGCAGGAACTTGGCTTGCGTGACGGCAAAGGCCTCCATGAACTCGGTGGCGTCCATCTGTTCGAGGGTGAGGCCGGTGCGGGCGAGGACGCGCTCCATGGCGGTGAAGCCGGCGGTGAGCGAGGCGCGGACATCGCCACCGGCCTCGGCAAAGGCCAGGATGCGGGCGCGGGGAGGCGGCAGCGAGGGGTCGGCGGGGCCGATGAGGGCAAGGGCGGCGCCATCGGCGAGCGGTGGCGCATGGCCCATGGTGTGGCGATGATCGATGGGCGCATCGCCGAGGATGGAGCGATACTGGGCGGCGAGGCCCGGAAAGGCGGGCGGCAGCGCGGCGAGCGATGCGGCGCTGGTGGTGCGCGGGGTTTCGTCGGCAGTGAGGCCGGCCATCGGGACGACCGAGGCGTTCATTGCAGCGGGGGCGGCTGCGGCGCGGGACTGGCTGGTGAGAGCGACGGCATCGAGCTCGGCGCGGGTGATGCCCTCGGCTTGCGCCAGCAGGTCGGCGGCGAGGGCGACGGGGATGTAGCGACTGAGGTCGGGAAGATCGGTGGCGGTATAATGGGCTGCATTGTCGGCCATGAAGGGCACGCGGCTGAGCATTTCCACACCGCCGGCGAGGCTGTGGATGCTCTGGCCGCTGGCGGCGGCGGCATGGGCGATGCCGATGGCGGTGAGGCCACCGGCGCAGAAATTGTTGAGACTGTGCGCAGCAGTGGTGGCGGGGAGCCCGGCCTTCAGTTTGGCCACCATCGCGATATGGCCGCCCTGTGCTGCGACCTGTCCGACGCAGGACAGGATGAGCCGCTCGGCACGCGCGCGGACCGGACGGCCGCGGGCTTCGAGATGATCGATGCAGGCGGCGACGAGCTCCTCGGGCATCATGCCGGCGAGGGCGCCGCCGGGCTTGCCCTTGCCGCGCGGGGTGCGGACGGCATCGTGGATGAAGATGTCGGTCATGCGAAACGGCCCTTCCACGGCGAGGCGGGCATGTGCGCGAACAGCCCGGGCGGGGCGGCGAGCACATCGGGGATGGCGTTGAGGGCGACCGCGATGGTGGCATCGGAGAGCGCGCGGCTGGGCGGGGCGGCGGGATCGGCCTCGGAAATATCGAGCGTCATGTGCACATCGGGGCGGCCCTTGATGGTGATGGTCCAGTGGCCGGGGGCAGTGTCGCCGTGGAGGGCGCGGTCGGCGGTCCAGAGGATCGACATGGTGAGGGCGCTGCCGCTGGCGTAATGTCCGGTCCAGCGCCAGCGGGTGGCGGCGACGGTGCCTTGTGCGATGCGGCCGGCGGCGATGGCCATGTCGTGCGGGGCGAGGGTGAGCTCGTGATCGGGATCGAGCCGATCGAGCGTCGTGCCGAGTGCTGCGGCGGCGTGGTGGAAGACCTCGCTGAACAGCGCGGTGTAGAGCGTGGCGAGCGGGCCGTGGCGGATGTCTCCGGCGGCAGGATCGGAGCCGAGGCCCATCAGGTCGAAGACGAAGGCGGGGCTGGCCATTGCGCTGGCGTCGACGGTTTCCTGCATGGTGATGGTTTCGACATGGCTGCAGAGTGCCGTGGCGCCGAGCGCCAGCCGCTCGACGACGAAGCCGGGAGAGACGCCGATGCCCGCCAGCGTGACACCGCCTTCGAGGGCGGCGGCCTTGAGCTTGTCGGCATAGGCCGCACCTTGGGCGGCGGGCCAGTGGAAGCCGGCGGTGCTGATGACGTTCTTGCCCGAGGCGAGCAGGCGGCAGACATCATCGGCGAGCGCATCATAGGGCAGCGTGATGCGCGGTGTGTGGATGACGATGTCGGCCGGGGTAGCGAGCGTGGCTTCGATGTCGCTGGTGGCGAGCACGCCGGTGAGGGGGCGGCGGGCAATGGTGCCGGCATCGACGCCGGCCTTGGCGGCGCCATAGACATGGACGCCGACGAGCTCGATATCCGGGGCGTCGATGAGGCGGCGAAGCGATGTGCGGCCGAGCGCGCCGGTGGCCCATTGGATGGCGCGAATCATTCTTTGCCCCTCATGGTTGCACCTTGCATTGTCTGCCCGAGTGAGTCGACTTATGAAAGTGGCGGGGAGAGAGCAGCATGTATCTGACGTCGAAGGCGCGGATTGCCGACTTTGAAGCGCGCGGCTGGTGGCAGGGCCGGTCGGTCGATGCGCTGTTCCAGCAGGTCGGGCTGACCGGCGGTGACGAGCTGGCGCTGTGCGATCCGCTGAACCGCGAGGCGCTCGATGGCCGGCCGGCGGAGCGGCTGAGCTGGGCGGCGCTGCATGACCGGGTGGAGCGGGTGGCGGGGAGCCTGCTGGGCGCCGGGTTGGCCAAGGACGATGTGGTGGTGGCGCAGCTGCCCAACACGGTGGATGCGGTGGCGCTGGTGCTGGCCTGCGCGCGGCTGGGGGTGATCATCTCGCCGGTGGTGATGCAATATCGCGCGCATGAGCTGGGGCATATCGTGGGCAAGACGCGCCCCAAGGCGTTCGTGACGGTGGAGCGGTTCGGCGGGCATGACCATGCGGCGATGGCGCGGGCGCTGGGGGTGCGCGTGCTGCTGGCGCATAATCTGGCGGCGGGCGACCCGGCGCCGGTCGCGGCACATGTGGCGGCACACCCGACTGCGGGCGGCGAGGTGATGACGATCTGCTGGACGAGCGGCACCGAGAGTGCGCCCAAGGGCGTGCCGCGTGACCATAACCACTGGATTTTGAACGCGCAGGTGGTGGCGGAAGCGGCGGGGATGGCGGACGGGGATGTGATCCTCAACCCCTTCCCCCTGGTGAACATCGCGTCCATCGGCGGGATGATGCTGCCCTGGCTCTGGCTTGCCCAGAACGGGGGGGGCCGCATGGTGCTGCACCATCCGTTCGACCTGCCGCTGTTCCTGCAGCAGATCGCCGCCGAGCGGGTGACGTATACGATTGCCCCGCCGGCGGTGCTGACGGCACTGCTGATGCAACCGGCGATCCTGGCGGCGACCGATATCTCCAGCCTGCGGGCGATCGGCTCGGGGTCGGCGCCGCTCTCGCCGTTCCTGATCGGCGGGTGGCGGGACCGGCATGGGATCGAGATCTGCAACATCTTCGGATCGAACGAAGGCTGCTCGCTGTTCTGCGGGCCGGTCGATGTGCCCGACCCGGAACTGCGCGCACGCTATTTCGTCCACAAGGGCCAGAAGGGCATCACCGGCGAGGTGGTGCACACCCGGCTGGTGGACGCAGCGACCGAGGCGGAGATCACGGCGCCGGGCCAGGTCGGCGAGTTGCGGCTGGCCGGCGGCAATGTGTTCTCGGGCTATTGGGAAGACCCCGAGCTCAACGCCCGCGCCTTTGACGACAAGGGCTATTTCCGCACCGGGGACTTGTTCGAAATCGCCGGCGAGGGCGAGCTGGAGCGCTTCTACCGCTTTGTGGGGCGCTCCAAGGAGATCATCGTCCGCGGCGGGGTGAATATCTCGCCGGCCGAAATTGACGAGCTGCTGGTGGGGGCGCCCGACCTGCTCGAAGCGGCGACGGTGGGCATTCCCGATGAGGTGCTCGGCGAGCGTGTGGCGGTGGCGGTGGTGCCGCGCGACGGGGCGACGCCGTCGATCGCGTCGCTCGGTGCCTGGCTGGAGGGAAAGGGCTGCGCGATCTTCAAGCGCCCCGAGCGGCTGGTGGTGGTGGAAAAACTCCCGCGCAACGCGATGAACAAGGTGGTTCGCGATGCGCTGCGCGCGGAGGTGGTGAGGAAGCTGGCGAGCTGAAACGCTGCACCGTGCTCCCCACATTGAATTTCGCGGTGTGTGGACGGGGTGACCCTGCTACGATTGGCGGATGCCAGCTGCTTATCCGTTCAACGTCAATTGCTTCTTTGTGGCCTGGATCTTTGGCTGGGTGACTGCGGTCTATGTGCCGAGTGCTGTGATAGCCCTAGCTGGTCTTTCGCCGCTGGTGAGGAATGACAATCTATTCAGCGATGTGTTCGCTGTCGCCGACGAGGTTGCTCCCGCGGCCAAGCTGGGCTTCGCGATCCTTTTCGCCAGCCTTGTGATTGCAACGCGTGGCCTTGGGAAAGCCGCTGGGCCGGTGCTCACGATGGTTCTGGCCATGGTGGCGATGCTGGTGGTG
This sequence comes from Sphingomonadales bacterium, assembly GCA_038258615.1. Taxonomy (GTDB): domain Bacteria; phylum Pseudomonadota; class Alphaproteobacteria; order Sphingomonadales; family Sphingomonadaceae; genus Sandarakinorhabdus. The sequence continues at coordinate 875 of JBBSPR010000170.1, read as the reverse complement.
ATCGCGGTACTCCCGGAAGCTTGGTCGCGCGGCTTCGGGATTGGTTTGGCGGGTGCGAGGTTCGCTCTTTTGCCGACCGCCGTTTATCTCGGCGGCGGGATCCTCAGCGGACTGGTATTTTGGATATCCGAAGCGAGGTGCCGCGCGCGGAGCGACAGGTCGGGCCTTTGAAATCGTACGACGGCTGGGGCCGACGGCCGCTAGTAATGTTAATGGTAAGACGTTGCGACCTTTCGATCCACTCAACAAGGCTGGTCGTCGGGCGAGATCACAGTAGGCAGCGGTGTCTTGCGTTCACCTCTTCTCTTGCGCAGCCGGAACCGACTTTGATATTCTCGCCTCTGCTTTGCCACTTCATACAATACTATGCCGGAGCTAGTACCAAGATTAAGACTCTCAATCATTCCGAACATTGGTATGCTGACACACATGTCACTTCGTTCTACTGCGCGGTCGCTAATCCCTATGGCCTCACTTCCGAACCAGACCGCAAGCTTACTATGCTCGGTAAAATCACCTTCGTGAAGAAAAATGCATTTCTTGCCCTTGACGTGGGGTGAAGTGACGACAGATCTGAATCCTTTTTTCTCCAGATGATTGAAACAATCGTCGGTACTGTCGAAGCGCTTCACAAAAGTCCACTTTACGGCCGAAACTGAAGTCTTCGAAATTGACTTACGCTCCCGAAGTTCCTGCCAGTCATCGGGCAGCGAGCCTCGTGGATCGACAACGTACACTTTCTCCACGCCGAGAGCATTTACGTTACGGATGACCGTTCCGATATTTTTCACGTCGGTAGGGTTTTCGATCACAGCGATAAGTGTCTGACCCGAAACTAAGTTAAGTGATATCAGCCGGTTGCGCTTGACGCGCTG
>JBBSPR010000169.1:0-6192 GCA_038258615.1 Sphingomonadales bacterium | reverse complement strand
GGGGTCGGGCCTACCCCGGCGTGGGTTGGGCCCCCCCCCGGGCTCCGGGGTGGGGCGCGCGCGCCCCCCCCCGCCGGAGGCATCTTCTTCATCATCACGACTCCATCCGGATAAGGCGGGACCCCGCTTCGTCGATTTCGCGGGCGGTGCGGAGCAGGCGGGCGCTGGCGTCGAAGGCGCGGCTTTGTTCGACGAGTTCGACGAGGGCGGCGGAGGCCTGGACGTTGGCGGTTTCGAGGGTGCCGGTGACGAGGCGGGCGGCGGGGTCGGCGGGGAGTGCGTCGCGGCTGGTGAATTGGCCGTCGGGGCCCTTGTCGAAGCCGGTCTCGCGGCTGCCGCCGGCGACGAGTTTGAGGCGGGTGAGGGGGGCGCTGATGCCATCGGTGAGCATCGAGAGGGTGCCGTCGGCGGCGATTTCGAGGGTGCCGTTTGCGGGGACCTGGATGGGTTGGCCGGTGCTATCGAGCATGGGGCGGCCTTCGCCGTTTTCGAGGCGGCCGGTGGAGCTGATGTGGAGATCGCCGCGGCGGGTATAGGCTTCGGTGGGGATGCCGTTGACGACCGGGCCGGCAATGGCGAACCAGGCTTCGCCGGCGGCGGCGATATCGAGCGGGCGGCCGGTGGGGAGCAGCTTGCCATGGCTCGCGGGGGTGGCGAGGCTGGGGGCGCCGGCCTGGGCGCGGGCGATCGACCCGGCGCCGAGGACGGGATCGCCGCGCAGCCAGCGGCCTTCGGCGGCGATGATCTCGCGCTTGAAGCCGGTGGTTTCGGCGTTGGCGAGGTTGTTCGCGGTGACCGCCTGGCCGCGCTGGCGGGCGGTGAGCCCCGAGAGGGCGGTGTAGATTAGCCGGTCCATGATCAAGAGCGCTGGTTGATGATGGTCTGGAGGAGGGTGGTGTCGGTCTCGATCGCCTTGGCGCTGGCCTGGAAGTTGCGCTGGGCGGCGATGAGGCTGACGAGCTCGGTGGTGAGATCGACGTTGGAGCGTTCGAGGCTGCCCGAGAGGATGCTGCCGAAGCCGCCGCGGCCGGCTTCGCCGGGGGTGGGCAGGCCTGATTGCGGCGTGCCGACATAGCTGGCGTCGCCGATGGCTTTCAGGCCCTGCGGGTTGTTGAAATTGACGAGTGCGACGCGGCCGATGAACTGGATGTCCCCGTTGGTGAAGCTGACGCGGAGCGCGCCCTGGCGATCGACGGCGACGCTTTCGAGGGTGCCGGCGGGGACGCCGTCCTGCTCGAGGCTTTTGCGCGCGAAGGCGCCGGTGGCCTGGGTGGTGGCGATGCCGTGATCGATGGTGAGCGACAGCGGCTGGAGGCCGCCGGGCAGGGTGAGGGCATCGAAGGTGAAGGGGGTGATGGGGCTGGTGAGGGCGCCGGTGCCATCGAATTCGAGCGGGATGCCGGGGGTGCCGGCGACGGTGAGTTCGCTGCCGGCGGCGATGACGCGCGCCTCCCAGCGGTGGAAGGGATCGGCCGGGGAGAGCGAGGACGTTTTTATGTAGTAGATGGTGGCATCGAGCGGGTTGCCGGCGCTTTCGTAGACGGTGGCCGAGGTGCTGGCGTTGAAGGTGGCGGGGTTGGCGGGATCGAAGGCATAGGGGCTGGCGGGGGTGTAAATCGGGCTGTCGGCGATGATCGGCGCGCTGGCGGGCAGGTTGACGGCGATGCGGATGTTGGAAGTGGCCTCGGGGACGCCCGAGAGGAGGGGCAGCCGGGCGGGGATGGTGCTGGCGAGCTCGGTGGAGAGCAGGGTGCCATCGGTGGTGGTGGGGAAGACCTGGAGGCGGCGGCCGGCGGAATCGACGACGAAGCGATCGGCGGTGACGGAGAAATTGCCCGAGCGGGTGTAGCTGATCTCGGTGCCGCCGGCCCCGCCCTTGACGGTGAAGAAGCCCTGGCCGGAGACGGCGAGATCGAGCGCGCTGTCCGAACTTTCGATGGCGCCCTGGGTGAATTGCTGGGCGACGGCGCGGACGGCGGTGCCCGAGCCGACGACGCGGTTGGGATTTTGCAGCGGCGTGGAGGAGATGATGTCCCCGAAGCTGACGCGCGAGCGCTTGAAGCCGTGGGTGCCGACGTTGGCGATGTTGTTGGCGAGGGTGGAGAGCTCGGTTTGTGCGGCGGTGAGGCCGGTGAGGGCGGTGTAGAAGGCCATGGGGGTTTACTCCTGAGGAATGGGGGTGCGGGCGAGCAAAGTGTCGAGGCTGGCGGCGATGCGGCTGAGCGTGGTGTTGCTCTCGCTCACACCCGCGACCATCGAGAATTGCGCCATCTGCGCGACATATTCGGTGTTATCGACGGGCTTGGTCGGGTCCTGGTTTTTCAGCTGCGCGGTCATGAGGGCGAGGAAATCGGCCTGGCCGAGGGTTTTTGGCCCGCGCGGCACGATTTCGGGGCCGGTCTGGACGGGGCGGATGCCTGACGGGATGACGGACATGATGGCTCCTCAGCGGCCGAGCCGCAGCGTGTCGAGGGCGAGGCCGCGCGCGGTGGCGAGAACTTCGACGGTGTTGGCATACTGGCGTGCGGTCTCGACCATCTCGACGAGCTCCTGGTTGGGATCGACGGCGGCGGTCCAGACATTGCCTTGCGCGTCGGCGAGGGGATGATCGGGCTCGTGGCGTGATTCCGGCGTGCCGGTCTGGACGATGCCGGCGACATCGACGGTGGCGGTCGAGCGGCCATAGGCGGTGGCGAAGACGGGCTTGAGGGCGCGATAGGCGGTTTCGGCGCTCCCCGAGAGGCTGCCGGCGTTGGCGAGGTTGGAGGCGATGGTGTTGAGGCGCACGAGCTGGGCGCTCATGGCGCGGCCGGCGATGTCGAAGGTGGAGAGCTCGGCCATCATTCGCCCTTCAGTGCGGTGGTGAGGCTCTGGATGCGGCTGGTGAGGAAGCTCAGCGACGCGCGGTAGTGGAGGGCGTTTTCGGCAAAGGCGGTCTGCTCGGTGGCGAGCTCGACGGTGTTGCCGTCGAGGCTGGCCTGCACGGGGACGCGGTAGCGGAGCGAGGCGGCGAAGCCGGTTGCAGGATTGCTGCTCGCTTTGAGGGCGGCGGCGAAATCCAGGTCGCGCGCCTTGTAGCCCGGCGTGGCGGCGTTGGCGATGTTCGACGCTATCAGCGCCATCCGCTGCGAGCGCAGCTGCATGGCCTGGCCATGGATGCCGAACTGGCGGTCGATGAGATCGGGGATTGCCATGGCTGGGGCTCTGCAAGCGCCGTGCCAGATGCGCTGCGCAGACGGGGAGGCAGCGGGGCGGCAGGGTTTTGCCGGGCAGTTGCCGATGGGGCGGCAATCGGTTGCCGCCAGGGTTGCTGCTGGGGTTGCTGCTGAGGCTGCTGCTGGGCGGGATATTCGACCGGTTGGGCGGCTGGCGCGGAACTTGCTGGGCGGGGGCTTCTTGGTGGAGGCGATAATGCATGTGCTTTTGGGACTGATGATGGTGGCGGCTCCGACGATGGCGAATGCCGATCTGCAACTGGCAGCCGAGCGCTTTGCCGGGCAAGCGCTGCTGGTGGACGACCGGCTGCAGCTGCCGGCCTGTGCTGCGCCCGCCTTTGCCTGGGCGGGCCGGCTGGTGGAGGCGCGCTGTGCTGCCCCGGCATGGCGGGTGTTCCTGCCGCCGCAGGATGAGGCTGCGGGCGAGCGTGCCGCGGAAGGGGGGATGGTTCATGCCGCCCCGCTGCGCGCTGCGGATGGATCGCTGCGGTATCGGCGCGGCGAGCGGGTTGTGGTGACGCTTGCGGGCGCCGGGTTCGATGTGCGGCTGGAGGCGATAGCCGATGGCGATGTCCACGATGGTCGGCTGTGGGTGAAGCCGCTCGGGGGCAATGGCCGGCGGCTGCGGGTGCGCGTGGAAACCGACGGGCGGATTGCAATAGATGGTTTAAATGCTCCGGTTTTCGGTCGTTAACCGTCACGATGGCTTTGGTTCAGCCGTTGGTTGAGCCATGAGGATGCGAAATGAAAGGACCAGCAGCATGATTGAAGGCATTGGTCGCATGCATCAGATTTCGCCGCTCCCGTCGGAAGGCGGCGCGCGGACGAGCGACCACCGCGCCGGCGCCAGGGCCGAGCCGCGAGGCGCGGATGCGGGGATGACGGTGAATTTTGCCGGGGTGGGCGCCGAGATGGCGGCCAGTCCGCCGGTGGACGCTGCCAAGGTCGCGAGCCTTCGTGCGGCGATTGCCAATGGCGATTATCATGCCGACCCGTTGGCGATTGCCCTGGCGATGATGGCCCAAGGTAAGCCGTGAGCGGGACGCTTGCCGAGCGGACTGACAGTTTCGCGCGGCTGGTGACGGCCATTCGCGCCGAGCTGGCAGCGCTGGACGCCGAGGATGCAGGTGCCATCGAAGCGGCGACGGTCGCCAAGACGGCCGCGCTGGACGCCGTGGCGCATGATGTGGCGGCGGGCGCAATGGACCGGCCGGCGCTGGAGGAAGCGCAGCGGCTGAACGCCGAAGCGGCGCTGAGGGCGCGGGCCAAGATGATCGGCGTGGAGCGGCGGCTGGTGGCGGTGGCCGAAGGCGCCGGGCGCCCGGCGGCGCTGACCTATGGCCGCGATGGTCGCTGGGCGGCGGCGGGCTGAGGGCCCGGCTGGAGCGACTTTGTTATCGTATGAGGTGGGGATCGGCTGCGAGGGCGCTTGCGGCTGGGGTTGGGTGTGCGTGTGACGAAGAGGGACCCCCACCCCGCTCGCGCGAAGGGGCGCGAGTCGCCCTCCCCGCAAGGGGGAGGGAGGGGCGCTTTTCTTCTGGTCGGTTTTGGCACGGCAATTGCAGAGATCGGGTTGGACCGGCGCCGTTGGGGTGGCGGGGTGAGGGGAGCTTCTCTTGCGGATCGAGACGCGTGCAGCTGAGGGGGTGATTGCGGCCGTGCGCTCGGCGGCGGCGCGCACCGGCACCGATTTCGGTTTTCTGCTGGCGCAGGCGCGGAGTGAATGGGGCTTGATCCGCGCGCGCAGGCGACGACCTCGAGCGCGCGGGGGCTGTTCCAGTTCACCGATGCGACCTGGATGACGATGGTGGGGCGGCATGGCCATGAGCATGGCGCGTCGGCGGGGCTGGGCTGGGCAGCGGATGCGGTCCGGTCCGGGGCGGCGGCGGCGGGGCGGGTGCGCGAGGCGGTGCTGGCGTTGCGCGACGATCCCGAGGCGGCGAGCCTGATGGCGGGGGAACTGGTGCAGGACAATGCGACGGCGCTGGGGCGCTCGCTGGGGCGGGCGGTGACGGCGGCCGAAGTGCATCTCGCGAGTTTTCTGGGGACTGGGGGGGCGACGCGCTTCCTGACGGCGCTGGCCGCCGATCCGCAAGCGCCGGCGGCGGCGGTGGTGCCGCGCGCGGCGGCGGCGAACCGGGCGATCTTTCATGCGAAGGATGGGACGCCGCGGTCCCTGAGCGCGGTGATGGCGCTGGTGGCGGGCAAGATCGGCGGCGGCAATGATCTGCCGGTACGCGGAAACGGCTTGCCGGTGGTTGCCGTTGCGGCGCCGGTGCAGGCCCCGGTGCAGGCTCTCATGTCGCCCGGGCTGCCGGCGCAGGCGCGGATGGCGTATCTGCTGCTCGCCGAGCTGGGCGGATGAGCGTGGCGGGCGTTTTGGCGCGCTTTGGCGGCGGGCGGCTGGCGGTGGCCGACCCCAAGGCCGCAGCGCTGGGAGCGATCTTGCCGGTGGCGATATTGTCGCTGGTGCTGCTGATGGTGGTGCCGTTGCCGGCGGCGCTGCTCGATGTGTTCTTCATCCTCAACATCGGCATTTCGCTGATCGTGCTGATGGTGGCGATCAACACGAAGCAACCGCTCGATTTTTCGGTGTTCCCGACCGTGCTGCTGTTCGCGACGCTGCTGCGGCTTTCGCTCAACGTGGCGTCGACGCGGGTTGTGCTGGTGCATGGCCATGAGGGGACGGCGGCGGCGGGGCATGTGATCGAGGCGTTCGGCGGATTTCTGGTCGGCGGCGATTATGTCGTCGGGCTGTTCGTGTTTGCGGTGCTGATGATCATCAATCTCGTTGTCATCACCAAGGGCGCCGGGCGCGTTTCGGAGGTGGCGGCGCGGTTCACGCTCGATGCGCTGCCGGGCAAGCAGATGGCGATCGATGCCGACATGAACGCCGGGCTTCTGAGCGCTGAAGACGCGCGCGCGCGGCGGGCGCATGTGGGGCGCGAAGCGGACTTTCATGGCGCGATGGATGGTG
>JBBSPR010000168.1:0-6214 GCA_038258615.1 Sphingomonadales bacterium | reverse complement strand
GGGCGGGAGCAGGCTGCCGGCGGCGAGCATGCCGTCTGCGGCGATGACACAGGCATCCATGACGATGCTGCCGAGGCCGGCGAAGCTGTGCGATTCGAGCACGCAGCCGTGGATCATGGCCATATGGCCGATAAGCACATCGTCCTGGATTTCGGTGCCGTGACGCTTCCTTGTGACATGGACGACTGTGCCATCCTGGATGTTGGAGCGGGCGCCGACGATGATGCGCTCGACATCGCCGCGCAGCACGCAATTGTACCAGACCGAGCTGTCGGGCCCCAGCGTGACATCACCGATCAGCTGGGCGCCGGGGGCGACGAAGGCGGTGGCGTCGATGCTGGGCGTGGTGCCGTTGAAGGGGTGGAGGGGCATCAGGGGAACAGCGGCGCAGCTTCGAGGCCCATGGTTTCGGGGAGGCCGAGAGCTGCGTTCATGTTCTGGATGGCCTGGCCCGACGAACCTTTGACCAGATTGTCGATGGCGGCGACGACGATGGCGCGGCCGGGGATGCGATCGGCGAAGGCGTTGACGACGGCGTGGTTCGAGCCGCGCACCATGCGGGTGGCGGGGGCCAGGCCTTCGGGAAGGAGATGGACGAAGGGCTCGTGCGCGTAACGGTCGGCAAGCGCTTTGCGCAGGCTGAGGTGGGTCTGGCCTTCGGCGAGCTCCACGATGCAGGTGACGAGTTCGCCGCGGTTGATGGGGACGAGATGGGGGGTGAAGCTGATGGTGACGGGAGCGCCGGCGGCGGTACCCAGCTGCTGCTCGATCTCGGGCATGTGGCGGTGATGACCGAGTCCATAGGGGTGCACGGCTTCGGCGACTTCGGCGAAGAGATTGGCCTCCTTGAGGCCGCGCCCCGAGCCCGAGACGCCCGACAGCGCGTTGATGGTGATGCGCTCGGCCCCGATCAGCCCGGCGTCGAGGAGCGGGGTGAGCGCCAGCAGCACGGCGGTGGGGTAGCAGCCGGGGCAGGCGATGAGCTGCGCGCCGGGGAGCTGGCTCCGCGCGAACTCGGTGAGGCCGTATACGGCAGTCGCCAAAAGGTGCGGGGCGGGGTGGGCACCGCCATACCATTCGGCATAGGTGGCGGCATCGCGGAGCCGGAAATCGGCGGAAAGATCGATGATGGTTGGCCCGAACTCGGATTGATCGATTGTGCCGAGCAGCCTGGCCGAGGCGGCGTGGGGCAGGCAGCCGAACACGACATCGACCGCGGCGAAGTCCACCGCTTCGGCGGTGGTGAGCGGTGGCAGCGCATAGGGCGTGAAGTGCGGCCAGATGGCGGCCATGCTCTGGCCGGCCTTGGAGTTGGCGGCCAGTGCCGTGATCTCGATTTCGGGGTGGGTGAGCGCCAGGCGAACGAGATCGGCGCCGGTATAACCGGAGGCTCCGAGAATGGCGGCGCGGATCTTGCTCATGCTCGAGCGTTAGGCGAAGGGGGCTGGCGGTTCAACCGGCTATGGTGCCGGGGGATCTGAGCGTGCCGGGGGCTCGGTGAAATCGATGCGGATCTGCACCCATTCGCCGACCTTGTAGGCGCCATCGACGCGCGGCGGGCGGACGCGGAATTGCCAGGCGGCGTTGCGGATGGCGCGGCTGAGGCCGGAGCCGGGGCGGCTGTCCCCCATCTCCTGGCAATCTTCCACGCGGAAATTGGCGACGGTGCGGCAGGCGACGAGCGCCCAAGCGCCGCGCGGGATGCCGGTTTTGGGGAGATAGAAGGCCAGCTCGGCATCGGTGGGCTCGCGGTACCATTCGGCCGCGTAGAGCGTCTTGCCGGCGAGGAACGAGGGCTTGCTGTTCAGCGATGGGCCATAGACCCGGCCGCTGCTGACGACCTTGCTGTCCGGCAGGTTGGTTTCGGCCTCGGCGACCTGCTGTTCGGCAGCTTCGGGCACTGGGCGGCGGTTGGGGATCTTGCGGATATCGAGCTCGATCGGCAGCACGCCGAGATCGACCGGGGGGGCGGGCGCATCGATGAGGGGCGGCTGGACGGGCTGCGGGGTGGGCTTGGGCTCCGGGGTGGCGGCGGCAGGGGGCGGCGGCGGCGCCTGCTCGGGCTCGGGCTCGGGCTCGGGTTCGGCTTGCGGGGCGGGGATGTTGAAGGCCTCGATGGCGTTGCGGCCCATTTCTGCGAGTTTGATGGTGGGGCCGAGGAACAGGATGATGAACGCCAGCCCGACATGGATGAGCAGGACGAGCAGGAATGCAGCGGCCCGGCTGGGGCGGGGGAGGCGCCAGCGCCTGGGGGGCAGGATGACCTCGGCACGCACCGGCTGCGCCTAGACCGGGCAGGGCAGCACCGCAACGGGGTGCAGCACCGCGCCGCGACGAGTTGACATGGGATTGCTGGAGTGGCCGGCGCAACGATCAATCGGCAACGGGCCGACCATTTCGGACCCCGGCTGCAGACAGTTTGCAATTGATGACAGTGACACATCTGGCGCGCAGGCGTTGATCAAAGCTATTTTTCCTGCGGAATAATGGAATCGCGTCAGAAAAACAGGTGAACATGTCATGGATTGGACATCAATATCCGTGCTCGTCGTGGTTGCGGTGGTGCTCTCGAATTTGGGCTCCATGATCAAGCCAGCGCGGGGTCGGGAAAAGCTTCGTCGTATTCCGATGATGACTGCGAATGAGCTTGAGTTCTGGAAGCTGCTTGTGCCGGCTGCGAGCCCGCTCCACGTCGGTCCACAAGTGGCGATGGGCGCTTTGCTCGATGCAGACACCGGACTGACCAGGTCCGGACGGACCGCGACGCGAAACAGGTTCGACAGGCAGCGCGTGGATTTCGTACTTTTCGATGATCGGGGGGCGGTCCGGCTTCTGGTCGAACTGGACGATTCAACGCACCGGCCGGCGAAGGATGCGGAGCGGGACCGGCGAACCAGCAGCGTCGGGTACAGGACGTTGAGGTTGAAGCGTCGTGACGCTCGGTCGGTCGAGGCTTTGCGGGCGTTGCTCAACCACAACTGATCTGCTGGGTTGCGGGCGCTTTATCGACCCAGCAAGCGGGCCGCGAGCGGGGCGTGGTAGGTGAGGACGCCCGAGCAGCCGGCGCGCTTGAAGGCGGTGAGGGTTTCGAGGACGGCGCGATCGCGTTCGAGGACGCCGGCGGCCACCGCGGCTTCGAGCATCGCGTATTCGCCGCTCACCTGATAGGCGAAGATCGGCACGTCGAAGGCATCACGCAGGCTGCGGATGATGTCGAGATAGGGCATGCCGGGCTTGACCATGACCGAGTCGGCGCCTTCGAGAATGTCGAGCTCGACTTCGCGGAGCGCCTCGCGGGCGTTGGCGGGGTCCATCTGGTAGGTTTTCTTGTCGCCCTTGAGATGGCCGCTGGAGCCGACGGCATCGCGGAACGGGCCGTAGAAGGCGGAGGCATATTTGGCGGAATAGGCCATGATCTGGACGAGGTCGAAGCCTTCTCCCTCCAGGCCGTCGCGGATGGCGCCGACGCGGCCGTCCATCATGTCCGAGGGGGCAATGATGTCTGCGCCGGCGCGCGCCTGGTTGAGGGACTGGCCGATGAGGACTTCGATGGTGGCATCGTTGAGGATGCGACCGTCCTCCGCCAGAAGGCCGTCATGGCCGTGGCTGGTGTAGGGATCGAGCGCCACGTCGGTGAGGACGCCGAGGCCGGGCTGGGCGTTTTTGAGCGCTTTGATGGCCTGGCACATGAGATTGTCTGGGTTGAGGGCTTCGGCGCCGTCTTCGCTGCGGCGATCGGCTTGGGTGTTGGGAAAGAGGGCGATGCAGGGGATGCCGAGGCTGACGGCTTCTGCCGCGGCGTCGGCCAGCTTGTCGACCGAGAGGCGGTTGACGCCCGGCATGGTGCGGATCGGCTCGACGACGCCGCGGCCTTCGGTGACGAACAGCGGCCATATCAGGTCTGCGGGCGTGAGGATCGTCTCGGCGTGCAGCGCACGGCTCCAGGGGGCGGAGCGGGTGCGGCGGAGGCGGGTGGCTGGGTAGGTCATGCGCTGCTGTTAGCGCGTGGCCGCGGGGCTGTCACGGGACCGGATGGCCGTAATGTTCGGCCAGGGCGGCGGCGATGCGGGCGCGGGCCTGGGCTGCGATGGTCTTGCGATCGGGGTGGTCGCCGGGATCGAAGGGTTCGAGGAAGCGAAGGTGGCAGTGGATAGGGCGGGTGTTGGTGAAGACGCGCCATGCGTTCTGGGGAGCGGTTTCCTCGCCGATCCAGGCGAGATCGCGGCCCGTATCGTCGAAGCAGATGGCGACGGGCTGGATGAGCAGGCGCCGAGGTGGCGGCAGCAGCACCGCGAACAGCGCGGGCTTGAAGGGCAGCAGGCTGCGGCCATCGGTGGTGGTGCCTTCGGGGAAGATCGCCACCGGCTGGTGCTCGGCGAGGGCGGCGCGGAGTTCTTCGACCTGGGTGCCGACGCTGCGGCGATCGGTGCGCGAGACGAAGACGGTGTTGTTGAGGCGTGCGAGCCAGCCGACAATCGGCCAATGACGGATCTTGTCCTGCGCCACAAAGGCGGTGCCGGTGAGGCTGGCGAGGATGGGGATGTCGATCCAGCCGATGTGGTTGGCGACGTGGAAGACATCGTGGAGCAGCGGCCGGCCTTGCGACGTGATGCGGACACCCAGGATTCGCGACGTGGCGGCGAGGAAGCGGCGGGGCCAGGGGGAGGGGGGCTTGCCGAGCCAGTGGCCGGGCAAAATGAAGGCGAGGGCGACGAGCAGGGCGGCGACGCGCAGGCCGAGCCGCAGGCTGGCGAGCGGATGGCGGATGACGGTTTCGAGTGGCCCCACGGCTCCAGCGCTAGCCCAGCGCTGGCAGGGCGGCAAGCGGGCGGCTAGGAGACAGTGATGGTGGCTCCGATTCTGATGTTCGATTCCGGCGTGGGCGGGCTGTCGGTGCTGCGGCCGCTGCGGGCGCTGCTGCCGGGGGTGACGGTGGTCTATGCGGCGGACAATGCCGGCTTCCCCTATGGGACGAAGAGCGAGGCGGAGATTGCGGCGCGGGTGCCCGCACTTCTGGGGCGGCTGGTGGAGCGGTATCGGCCGCGGCTGGTCGTGATTGCGTGCAACACGGCTTCGACGATTGCGCTGGCGCATGTGCGCGCAGCGCTCGATGTGCCGGTGGTGGGGACGGTGCCGGCGATCAAGCCCGCTGCCCTCGCCAGCCGGAGCCGGGTGATCGGCGTGCTGGGGACGCAGGCGACGGTGCGGCAGGGTTATGTGGACCGGCTTTCGGCGGAATTCGCGGCCGATTGTCTGGTGTTGCGGCATGGCTCGGCGCGGCTGGTCGAACTCGCCGAGGCGAAGCTGGCGGGCGAGACGGTGACGGCGGCGGATGTGGTGCCCGAACTGGCGGGGTTGACCGGCCAGCCGGGCGGGGAGCGGATGGACCGGGTGGTGCTGGCGTGCACGCATTTTCCGTTGTTGCAGCCGGAGCTGGCAGAGGCCGGGGTGGAATTGGGGTTTCAGGGCCTGGGGTTCGATGATGGCGGACCGGGGATTGCACGGCGGGTGAAGGTTTTGCTCGCAGGCGATGAAGCCGGGTCTGGTGGCGGCTTTGCGGTGTTCACCCGCGCCGATGCGCAGGTTGACCGGCTGGCACCGGCGCTCCAAGGCTTTGGCCTGATGCGAACCGAGGTGCTTTGATGGCGATGACCGATGCCGAGCTGCTGGCGCGGATGAACAAGTTTGTGCCGCCCACGGCGATTCTGCTCGGGCAGGAGCTGCTCGAGGTGGACAGTTCGGCGGGGCGGGTGCGGATGAAGTTCCAGCCTGGCCCCGAATGCTGCAACCCGATGGGGCATGTGCAGGGCGGCTTTGTGGTGGCGATGCTCGACGATGCGGCGGCGTTTGCGGCGATCGTGAAATCGGGGGAGCGGATCGGGATTCCGACGATCGAGCTGAAGGCCAGTTTCTTTGCGCCGGCGAAATCCGGGGTGCCGCTGTTTGCCGAGGGGCGGTGCCTCAAGCTCGGCAAGCGCATCGCCTTCATGGAGGCCGATCTTTTCGATGAGGCCGGGACGCTGCTGGCGCGGTTGACGACAAGTGCCGTGCCGATTGCGGCAACGACAGCCCCCAATCTTGTGGAGCGCAAATGATGGACGATCTTCCCGTGCAGCCTGACGTGCAGCCTGAAGTCCTGATCGAGCGGCGGGGGCGCGCGCGGTGGATCACGCTCAACCGGCCAAAGGCGCTCAATGCGCTCAATCGGCCGATG
>JBBSPR010000167.1:0-6227 GCA_038258615.1 Sphingomonadales bacterium | reverse complement strand
CCCGAGCGCGCTTGGACCACGGCTTCGGACGGCCGCTGCGCGATGGTCGCCGTGATGGTCCGCCGCTCGCCGCTACGCAGCAACTCGATCGGAATCGATGCACCCACGGGCGTATTGGCAATCACATAGGAAAGCGTGTTGTCGAAGGTCACGTCCTGGCCATTGATCCGCGTGATCACATCGCCCTGGCGAATGCCGGCGCGCGCTGCCGGGCCATTGGGCTCGACCGACGCGACGATCTCGCCCTTGTCCTTGGGCAGGCCGAGGCCAGCGGCGATATCGGCGGTCAGCGGCTGGATGCCCACACCCAGATAGCCGCGCTTCACCGTGCCGGTGACGCGAAGCTGCTGGATGATCGGCCGCGCAATCTCCGCAGGCACCGCAAAGCCCAGCCCCACATTGCCGCCGGTCGGCGAGAAGATGGCGGTGTTGATCCCGATCACATTGCCCTGCAGGTCGAACAGCGGCCCGCCGCTGTTGCCCTGGTTGATGCTCGCGTCGGTCTGGATATAGCGGTCATACTGGCCGCTGCCGATGTTGCGGTGCAGCGCCGAAACGATGCCCGCCGTCACCGTGCCGCCAAGCCCGAACGGATTGCCGATGGCAATCGCCCAGTCCCCCACACGCACATCGTCCTTTGGCGCAAAATCCACGAACGGCAGGTCTTTGGCATCCACCTTCAGCAGCGCCATGTCGGTGAGCGGATCACGCCCCACCACCGTGGCCTTGTATTCGGTCCGGTCCGCCAGCGTCACGGTGATCGATTCCACCACCGGCGCATTGGCCGAGGGAGTCCGCCCTTCGCTCGCCGAAATCACATGGTTGTTGGTCACGATATAGCCGTCTGGCGAGATGATGAAGCCCGAGCCCAGCGAATTGGCTTCGCGAGTCACCGGCTCGCCCTGTTCGCCCTGCTGCTCCTGGAAGCGGCGGAACAGTTCCTCCAGCGGCGAGCCCGGCGGCAGCCCGCGGAAGCGGTTCACCGGCACCTTCTGCGTGGTGGACACATTCACCACCGCCGGAGACAGCCGCGCCGTCAGTTCGGCAAAGCTGCGCGGCGCATCGCCCGGCGGGTTGATCGGCACCGCCGGCGGCGTTGCGTTCTGCGCCACCGGCGCCTGCTGGCTGGCCGCCGGCATGATGATCGCGGCAGCGCCGCCAAGAAGAAGGGCAGCAGGAATGAGACTACGGGCAATTCGCACGTGACAGGGACCTTTCGTACAGCGGGCGCGCACGCATACACGCGGCCGGGATTTGTTATCGCTGTCCGTTCATCGTTCAGACGCGCCTAACCAGCGATGAACAGAAGCTGTCGCTCGGGACCATGACGTCGCACCCCGCCATCACCGGTTGCCGCGATTGCCCTCGAACTCACGCAAAAACTCGTTGTTGGGCGACATCACGATCGTCGAGCTCGAATCGGTGAAGGTGGTGCGATACGCCTGCATCGCCCGGTAGAAGGCATAGAATTCCGGGTCCTTGCCGAAGCTCGAGGCATAGGTCCGCGCCGCTTCGGCATCGGCATCGGCGCGCACCAGCTGCGCCTGCTTCTGCCCCTGCGCGCGGATGGTCAGCGCCTCCTGCTGCCGCGCCGAGCGCATCCGCTGGAACGCCGATTCGAGCGGCGTCCCGGTGGGAAGGTCGGCGCGCTTGATCCGCACATCAACGATCTCGGCGCCATATTGCCGCGCCTGGCGGTTCACCACGCCCTGGATGTCATCCATCATCTGCCCGCGCTCGGGGCTCAACAGTGCCGAAAACGGCTGCTTGCCAAGCTCGTTGCGCAGCCGCGAGGTCAAAATCCGCTTCAGCGCATCGGCGGCATTGGCCTCGGTGCCCACCGTCTGCAGCATCCGCAGCGGGTCGGTGATGCGGAAGCGGGCGAAGGCATCCACCACCAGCCGCAGCTGGTCGGTGGAGAGCACCGTCTGCGCCTCCATGTCGAGGTCGAGCACGCGCTTGTCGACAAAGATCACATTCTCGATGAAGGGAACCTTGGCCACCAGCCCCGCACCCCCCATGCCGAACGGCTGGTTGGGCTTGTAGCCGTTGACGATCCGTTCGGGCTTGCCAAGCCGCAGAACGATCGCCTGCTTGCTCTCCGGCACGGTATAGAAGGTGCTCATCGCCAACACGACAAGCACGAAGGCGAGAAAGGCCCAAAGAATGGGGTTGCGGGTCAGGGGCATCGTCTCACACTCTCTTATTGCGCGGGCGCGGGCGCAGGCTCAGGTGCGGCCACCGGCCGCTTCCTGATTTCCTGCAGCGGCAGATAAGTCGTCACCGAGCCGGGCTCGATCACAGTCTTGTCCACCTTGCTCAGCACACTCTCCATCGTCTCCAGGTACATGCGCTTGCGCGTCACCTCCGGTGCAAGACGATATTGCTCGTACACCGCGTCGAACGCTGCCGTCGCACCCTGTGCCGAAGCCAGCAGCTGCTGCGCATAGGCGCGGGACTGGTTGAGATACTGCTGCGCGTCCTGCTGCGCCGCCGACACGTCCTTGAACGCGTCGTCCACGGCCCCCGGCGGATCGGCCTGGCGAATATCGACACCGCGAACGTCGATCCCGCTGCGATAGCTGTCGAGCGTATCCTGGATCCGCTCCCGAACCTGCTCGGCAATCTGCGCGCGCTGCGGGCCGATCGCGTCGGTCAGCGTTGCGCGCGCAATCTCGGCGCGCATGGCGCTCTCCGCCACTTCGCGCACCGTCTGCTCGGGGTTGGCGAGCGAAAACAGGAACCGCTCCGCATCGCGGATCTTCCACCGCACCGCATAGGCCAGCGTGATGATGTTCTGATCGCCGGTGATCATCAGATTCTCGGCATTTCCATCCACCGCACCGATGTCGATCGAGTTGATCTGCTCCACCTTGAGCAGCGTCACCGAATCGATCGGGAAGGGCAGCTTGAAGTGCAGCCCCGGCTCGGTCGTCGCCACATAGGCGCCCAGCCGCATCTCCACACCACGTTCCTGCGGCTGCACGCGATAGAAGCTCGAAAAGATCAGCCAGGCCGCCACGATCGCGGCACCCACCCACAGCGCACCCTTGCCGCCGAGCGCATCGAGCCCGCCGCCACCGCCGCCACCGCCGCCAAAGCCGCGGCCACCACCACCGCCGCCGGGCAGCGATTGCCGGAGCTTTTCCTGTCCGCGGCGGATGATGTCATCGAAATCGCGGTTCCCGCTCGGCCGCGGCGCCGTCGGCCGCCGCGAGGGGCCTTCACCCCAGGGGTTCCTGCCGCCACCCGAGCCGCCGCCCGAGCCGCCGCCCGAGCCGCCATCGCTTCCCCGGCCGCCTTCATCGCCGGCATCATCCCACGGCCCGCGGTCGGCCGGCGAGCGATCGCCAGGCTTGCGGCCGCGATCAGGGTCGTTGTTGTTCTGCCAGGGCATCGGCTGGGGTTTCCGTCTCTCGTCAATACTTGATCTCCACCTATATACGCGCTCTCTCCCGGATTGCGAGGGCGCGACACTGACGCCGCGCCCGGCATCGCCGCCACCCACCGAAGAGGACATCGCATGCCACTCAAGGACAGGATCACCGAGGCGCTCGCGACGGTTGCCGATCCAGCCGCCGCCCCCGGCACCGGCATCATCGCCAGCGGCCGCGTCTCGGGGCTGGTCGTGCGCCCCGATGGCGGCGTCGGGCTGGTGCTGGCCGTCGATGGACTCGATCGCCCCGCCGCCGAGCGCCTGCAGGCCGAGGTCGAGGTGGCGGTCAATCGCATCGCCGGCCCCAAGGCAGCCCGCATCATCCTCACTGCCGATCGCGGCAGTGTCGCAGCCGACGCCAAACCCCAGGCCTCCACCATCCCCGGTATCCGCAAGCTCATCGCCGTCGCCAGTGGCAAGGGCGGGGTCGGCAAGAGCACCGTCTCCGCCAATCTCGCCGTCGCCCTCGCGCGGCAGGGCTTCGCCGTCGGCCTGCTCGATGCCGATATCTACGGCCCCTCGGTGCCCACGCTGCTCGGCATCCAGGGCCGCGCCCAACTGGAAGGCAACCGCCTGCAGCCCGCCCAGGCACACGGCATCAAGGCGCTGTCGATGGGCATGATGACCGATCCCGGCAAGGCGATCATCTGGCGCGGCCCCATGGCCAGCTCG
This sequence comes from Sphingomonadales bacterium, assembly GCA_038258615.1. Classification (GTDB taxonomy): domain Bacteria; phylum Pseudomonadota; class Alphaproteobacteria; order Sphingomonadales; family Sphingomonadaceae; genus Sandarakinorhabdus. The sequence goes on along the minus strand of JBBSPR010000167.1, from coordinate 2,119 downwards.
GCGCTGGTGCAGATGGTCGAGCAATGCGATTGGGGCGTGCTCGATGTGCTCGTCATCGACATGCCGCCCGGCACCGGCGACGTGCAACTCACGCTGGCGCAGAAGCTCAAGCCCGATGGCGCCATCGTCGTCTCCACCCCGCAGGATCTCGCCCTCATCGATGCCCGCCGCGCCGTGGCGATGTTCGGGGAGGTTGGCGTCAACGTCCTCGGCCTCATCGAGAACATGAGCGGCTACATCTGCCCCGAATGCGGCCATGTCAGCCACCCCTTCGGCCAGGGCGGTGCGGAAGCCGAAGCCGCCGCCATCGGCGCCCCCTTCCTCGGCCGCATCCCGCTCGACATCGGCATCCGCAGTGATTCCGATTCCGGCCACCCTGGCCGCGGCGTCGCGGCGCAAGCCTTCCTGCCCGTGGCGCTCCGCGTCGCCCGGGAGATCGGCCTGTGAGCCTGCTCGCCACCGATGCCGAGATCGCCGGCCTGCTGCGCCGCGTGAAGCGCATCGCCCTCGTCGGCGCCTCCGCCAACCCGGCCCGCCCGGCGCATGGCGTCATGGCCTTCCTGCTCCAGCAGGGCTTCGAGGTCATCCCCGTCAACCCCGGCCTCGCCGGACAATCGCTGCTCGGCCAGCCCGTCGTCGCCACCCTCGCCGATGCCGGCCCGGTTGACATGGCAGACGTCTTCCGCAGCGCCGATGCCGTCCCCGCCCTTGTCGAAGAGGCCATCGCCAGCGGCGTGCCCGCGCTCTGGCTGCAAATCGGCGTCATCCATCACGAAGCCGCGGCCCGCGCCACCGCCGCCGGCCTCGATGTCGTGATGGACAAATGCCCCAAGATCGAAATGCGCCGCCTCGGCATGCTCTGAGCAAAACGCCCTCCCCCTAGCGGGGAGGGCGACTCGCACCCCTTGGTGCGAGCGGGGTGGGGGGGCTCCTGCCACACCCCGAAGACTCATAATCCCGGCCCCGGACCGTGCCGCTTCAAGCCGCCAGCACATCATCCGGAATCGCATAGAGCAGCGCCGCCCCGCGCATCACCGGGCCCGCCAGCGCCGTCGCCTGCGGCAGCAGCTGTTCGGCATAGAAGCGCGCGGTGCTGATCTTGGCGTTCAAAAATTTCGGGTCGCCCTCGCCGCGCGCCAGCATCGCCGCCGCCGCCTGCGCCTGCCGCGCCAGCAGCCAGCCGCCGAGCATCAGCCCCATCAGCCGCAGATAGGGCGTGGCGCCGGCCGCCTTGTCATCGGGATCGTTGGTTGTCGCCAGCCAGTGCGTCGTCGTCTCCGCTGCCGCAAGCGCATCCTCGAGCCACGGGGCCATCGTCGACAGCTCGGCATGGCCGTGCAGCTCGGCCACGGTGGTGCGTACATCGGCAAGCAGCGTCTTCCAGTGCGCGCCGCCGTCCATGCCGAGCTTGCGCCCCACCAGGTCGAGCGCCTGGATGCCGTTGGTCCCCTCATAGATCGGCGCAATCCGCGCATCGCGCAGATATTGCGCGGCACCCGTCTCTTCCACAAAGCCCATGCCGCCAAACACCTGCAGCGCCATGCTCGCCACCTCCACCCCGATATCGGTGGCAAAGGCTTTCGAGATCGGCGTCAGCAGGTCCGCCAGCCCCAGCCCCTCGGCATCCCCCACATGCGCGCGGTCGACCGCAGCGGCATTGAGATACACCAGCGCCCGCGTCGCCTGCGTCAGCGCCCGCGCCGTCATCAGCGTCCGCCGCACATCGGCATGGTCGATGATCCGCACCGCTTTGCCGCCGTGCCCGAAGCGCGCCGATTGCGTGCGGTTCTGCGCATAGTCGAGCGCGTGCTGCGTCGCCGCCTCGGCAATCGCCACGCCCTGCAGCCCCACCTGCACCCGGGCATTGTTCATCATCGTGAACATGGCGCGCATCCCCGCCCCCTCGGCCCCCACCAGATAGCCCACGCACGCATCATGGTCGCCGAAGCTCATCGTGCAGGTCGGCGACGCATGGATGCCCAGCTTGTGCTCTATCCCCACGCAGCGCACATCGTTGCGCGTGCCGTCCGCCAGCACCTTGGGCACGATGAACAGGCTTATCCCCTTGGTCCCCGGCGGCGCATCCGGCAGCCGCGCCAGCACCAGGTGCACGATGTTG
>JBBSPR010000166.1:0-6229 GCA_038258615.1 Sphingomonadales bacterium | reverse complement strand
GGCACTTTCCTTCGAGCCGCGCGGATCATCGACCATGGCGATGACGACATAGCGCGGCGCGTCCATCGGGAAGGCAGCGGCAAAGGTGGAGACATTGGCGCCGCGCACATAGCGGCCCGAGGCGATCTTTTCCGCGGTGCCGGTCTTGCCGCCGACCCGGTAGCCGGGGGCATTGGCGCGGCGGCCGGTGCCGGCGGTGACGGTGAGGCGCAGCAGCTTGCGCATCGTCTCCGAGGTCGTGGCGCTGAACACGCGGGTTCCGGCAGCCGGGGCGTCGCGCTTGAGCAGGGTCGGCGGGCGGTAGATGCCGCCGTTGACGAGGGTGGCATAGGCCGAGGCGAGGTGCATCGGCGTGACCGAAATGCCATGGCCATAGGCGATTGTCATCGTCGACAGTTCACCCCAGCGTTCGAGCGAGGGGAATTGCGGGCGAGCGCGCTCGGGCAGCTCGATGTCGATCGGCTTGAAGAAGCCGAGCTTGTCGAGCATCGCATATTGCACGTCGCGCCCGGCCTCCACGGCAATGCGGGCGGTGCCGATGTTGGACGAGTGGATGAAGATTTCGGGCACGGTGAGCCAGCGGTTCTTGGCGTGATCGTCCCGGATGCGGAAGCGGCCCATCTGGATGGGGCGGGTGGCATCGTAGCGCTTTTGCAGCGTGGTGATGGTGCCGGCATCGAGCCCCGAGGCGATGGTGAGCGCCTTGAAGGTGCTGCCAAGCTCATAGGTGGCGAAGCTGGCCTTGTTGTAGCGGCCATCGTCGCTGGCCTGGCCGGGGGCATTGGGGTTGAAATCGGGCAGCGAGGTCATGGCGACCACTTCGCCGCTGTCCACATCCATCACAATGCCCACGGCACCCTGCGCCCTTTGATCGCGATAAAGCGTGCCGAGCTCATGTTCGAGTGCTTGCTGGACGCGCAGATCGAGTGCCAGTTGCAGCGGCTCGCCGCGGCTGGCGGGGGCAGAAAGCTGCGTGTCGAAAGTCTTTTCGAGGCCGGCCATGCCGCGGCCCTGATCATCGGGATAGCCGATGACATGGGCTGCGAGGCTGAAGTTGGGATAGAGCCGCTCGGCCTCGCGGCGGAGATAGATGGCGGGCTCCCCGAGATCGTTGATCGCCTGGGCCTCGCTGGGCAGGACGCGGCGCGCCAGATAGCGGAACTTGCCCTTGTGGGTGAGCTCGTCATAGAGCTCGGCCTCGTCGCTGCCCGACAGGATGCCCGCGAGGCTGCGCGCCAGCCGGCGCGGATCGGACGCCAGCTTGTGGGGCTCGACCGAGATGGCATAGGCCTCGAAAGTGCGGGCAAGCTCGAGGCCGTTGCGATCGACAATGTCTCCGCGCGGCGGGGCGCTGCTGACGATATCCCCGCGGGTGACGGGCTGGGCTTCGAGGACGCCGAGATCGAACAGCCGGCCGGCAAAGACCGGCGGCACGGCGAGGAACATGACCATGACAATGACCATCCGCTGCCGCGCCAGCCGCTGGGCGGCCTGGCGCTGGCCCGGCAGCATGGGGGGGTGCGCGATGTCGGGCGTGGCTCCGCCTGGCAGGCCGCCGACAAGGGATGACAGCGCGCGCGAAGCCATGGCGGTCAGCGCTCGTCGGCGGGATAGGCTGTCCGCAGCAGGGTGGCGGCGGCTGTGGGAGCCGGGCTCGTCGCAGGGGCAGGGCGAACTGTGGGCGTCTCGGCGAGGCTGGCCTGGACGACGCCGGCCTGCGGGCGTGGTGCCGCCGGCGCCAGCGCCAGCTGCATCTGCGGGGCGGCGGGCAGGCTCTCGACATCGGGCTCGGGTGCCATCATCGACACCAGTTGCACCGGCGAGCGCATGAACTGCCCGGCCTGGGGGGCGGACATCTTGAGCACATCATCGTTCCAGCGTTCGATGAGCGGCATGCGGGCGCGGGTGCGCAGCTCGACCTGCAGATCGCGGATGGCGCGTCCATCGGCGACGAGCTTGCGCTGCAGCGATTCGATTTCGGCCCGCTGGGCGGCGCCATGCGCGGTGACGCCATAGCAGCCGATGGCGACGACGGTGGTGAGCGCCACCATCAGCGCAGTGCCGGCATAGTCCTTCATGTGACCCTCCCCGAGACAGTTGCGACAGTTGCGACAGTTGCCGAGACGCTGGTGGCCGCGGCCCAGGCGGGTGCCGCGGTGCGGACGGCGGCACGGAGCGTGGCCGAGCGGGCACGCGGGTTGGCCGCAAGCTCGGCGGCGCCGGGGCGGACGGCCTTGGCGGGGCGAGCGAAGCTGGGGGCGGGGGCATTGCCGGCGGCGGGCGCATGACGCGAGCCGGCAGGAGCAGCGCCCGAGCGATCGCGCAGGAAGGTCTTCACCCGCCGGTCTTCGGCCGAATGGAAGCTGACCACCGCCAGGCGGCCGCCGGGGCGGAGCAGGCGCTCGGCGGCGGCGAGGCCGGCATCGAGCTGGCCGAGCTCGTCGTTGACGTGGATGCGCAGCGCCTGGAAGGTGCGGGTGGCGGCGTCGCGCCCCGGAACGGCCCGAGAAGCCTTCTGACCGCCGATGACCGAGCGGCAGAGACGGGCAAGCTCGCTGGTGCGGCTGAACGGGCGATCGTTGACCATGGCGCGCGCCAGCCGGCGGGCGGCGGGCTCATCGCCGAGCGCCCAGAGCACATCGGCGATTTCGGATTCGCTGGCGGTGTTGACGAAATCGGCGGCGGACGGGCCGGCCTGACTCATCCGCATGTCCAGCGGGCCATCGGCCTGGAAGGAGAAGCCGCGCGCTGCTTCGTCGATCTGCATCGACGACACGCCGATATCGAAGGCAATGGCATCGACCGAATCGACGCCGTGCGCCGCGAGGCCGGCTTCCATCTCGGCAAAGGGCCGCTCGATGAGGGTGACATCGGACAAGCCGGCGAGATCGGCCGCCATGGCGATGGCCGAAGGATCACGGTCGAAGCCATAGGCATGGGCGAGGCCCGGGCCGGAATCGGGGAAGCTCTCGCGGGCGGCGCGGAGATAGCCGCCGGCGCCGAGTGTGGCATCGACGTAGATGTCGCCGGCCTGCAGGCCGAGCGCCGCGAGGGTCTCGGCGAGGAGCACGGGGATATGGGGAAGCGGGCTCATGCTTCGGGCTCTTTTGCCGGATCGAGGCCGCGGGCGACCATTTCGGCGCGGACCAGCCGGGCGACGCGCGGATCGAGGCTCTCGCGCGCGAGATAGCGCCAGGGGTTCCAGAGTTCGAACCAGTCGAGCCCGCCGACGAACCAGACATGGGTGCCGATATCGCCGAGCGACTTCAGCGCGGCGGACAGAACGATGCGGCCGGCCTCGTCGATCTTGACCGAGGCGGCGGCGCCGAACAGCACGCCGGCCTCGTCGAAGCGGGCGCGATCGGTGCTGGCGCCATGGCGCTCGCTGTGCTCCAGCGCAGCCTTGCTGACATAGTGGCGATCATAGGCGACGAGGCAATCGGCGCCGCCATGGCCGGGGCCGATGAACAGCGCCTTGTCGGAACCGCGCGCGGTCATCACTTCGCGGAAGTCAGCCGGGATCGACAGACGGCTCTTCGCGTCGACGGCGTTCAGCCCATAACCAAGAAACACGCCGTTCGACAAATGATCCCGCCCATATCGTGCGGCGGGAGAGCGCGGCGTGGCGGGCGGAGTGCCCGATAGCCGAATTCAAGTCCCAACCACACTGTGGATGGGGCTTAACATGGGATTAGACGGGCCTCAATGGGATTTGGTGGGCAGGAGGGTGGATTTCAGGGGATATCCTTGGGAAAAGCTGCCGGAACGGTGTTGATGTGCAGTGCACAAATCGCGCCGCCAGCTTGTGGATAAGTCTGTGAAACGATGGTTTGCCGGGGAATTGGCGCAGGGGCTTCCGGATCCGGCCGCGCACTCGGCGGGGCGGGCAGGATCATTGCGGAAGGGCCGGTGCCGGCGGGGCGGAGGGTGCAATCCCAAGGGTTTCCAAAGGGTCCACAGCCTGGGGGCTGGACGCGAGCGGGCCGCCGGTTGTGGGCAGAATGACCGATGCGAGCAGGACCATGATGAAAACGGCGGCAAGCCCGGTGATGCCGAGGCGGGTGCGCGGGCTCGCGGCGCGGGAGGGGCGCAGACGCATGCTCATAATTTCAGGATAGGTGCTGTGTGGTGGCGTGTCGAGGTGTGCTGCTGTCGCAAGCGAATCGCCTGGGGATCAGCCGAGGCCCTTGGTTGCGAGCCATTCGGGGTTCCAGATGGTGGAAAGATATCGCAGGCCCGAATCACACAGGATGGTGACGATGGTGTGGCCGGGGCCCATGGCCTTTGCGAGCCGCACGGCGCCTGCCACGTTGATGCCCGAGGACAGGCCGAGGCACAGGCCTTCCTCGGCGTTGAGGCGGCGGACCCAGGCGAGCCCTTCGCCATCCGGGATGCGGTATTGCGCATCGACCGACAGGCCTTCGAGGTTGGCGGTGATGCGGCTCTGTCCGATGCCTTCGGAGACGCTCGAGCCTTCGCCGCGAAGCTCTCCGCAGGCGAACCAGTTGTAGAGGGCCGCCCCTTCGGGATCGGTGAGGGCGATCTTCACGTCCGGGTTCTTTTCGCGCAGGCCGAGTGCGACGCCGGCGAGGGTGCCGCCGGTGCCGACGGCACAGGTGAAGCCATCGACCCGGCCTTCGGTCTGTGCCCAGATCTCGGGCGCGGTGGTGCGGACATGGGCGCGGCGGTTGGCGATATTGTCGAACTGGTTGGCCCAGACGGCGCCGGCGGTCTCCTCGGCGATACGGCGCGAGGTGTGGACGTAGTGGCCGGGGTTGGCATAGGGCGCGGCGGGGACGAGGACCAGCTCGGCGCCGAGTGCGCGCAGCGTGTCCTGCTTCTCGCGGCTTTGCGTTTCGGGCATGACGATGATGGTGCGGTAGCCGCGGGCGGCGCCCACCACGGTGAGGCCGATGCCGGTGTTGCCGGCGGTGCCCTCGACGATGGTGCCGCCGGGGGCGAGGGCGCCGCTGGCCTCGGCATCCTCGATGATCGAGAGCGCCGCCCGGTCCTTGACGCTGCCGCCGGGGTTGAGGAATTCGGCCTTGCCGAGGATGGTGCAGCCGGTTTCGGCGCTGGGTCCCTTGAGGGCGAGGAGCGGCGTGTTGCCGATGAGGCTGATGATGTCGGGAGCGATGGCCATGGCAACGGGCTTAGCGCGGCGCTATGGCTGGGCACAAGGCAGTGCTGCTTGGCGCCGGCCAAGCTGCGCTGTGTGCTTTGGTTGCGTTGGGGAGTTTGGAGGAGAATGCCGCATGTCCGCCGAACGCCCATTGCTGCAGTGGCAGCCATGAGACGGCTGCTACCGCTGCTGCTGGTGCTCGCCGGGTGCGCAGGCGACCGGCCCGAGGGCAGCACGCTCGATGTGACGGTGGTGGGGCTGGATGCGGAAAAGCCTGCGGAATCGGGGCAGGTGGCGAGGCAGTTGGCGGGGCAGGTCGTGGGGCCGCTGGCGCGGCGGCTGGCCGATGGGCTGACGGCGACGACGCTCATCGAGCGCGATGATGCCGGGCAGCTTGTGGGGGGGCTGGCGTCTTCCTGGCGGTTCGTGGATGCCGGGCAGTCGCTGATCCTGCGGCTGCGGCCGGTGAAGTGGAGCGATGACAAGCCGCTGGTGGCGGATGATGTGGTGGCGGGGTTTCGCCGGGCGGCGTCTCCGCCGTCGCCGCAGCCGGCGTTCCGGCTGGCGGGGCTGGTGGGGGCCGGGACGGCGGCGAACGGGCGAAATGTGCGACAGCTGGGGGTGATGGCGCCGACGAGCCGGGTGGTGGAATTCCGGCTGGATGCGCCGTCACCGCTGCTGCTGGAATGGCTGGCGGAGCCTGGCATGTCGGTGCGGCGTCCGGGGGTGCCGACGCTGGCGCGTTATGTGCGGCAGGCGCCGGTGGAGGGCGATGCGACGGCGGTGCTGGAACGCCGGGCGATGACGGCGAGCCCGGAAGCGCGGCCGGCCGAGGTGCGGATTCGTTCTGTCCCGGTGGCGGACGTGGTGGCAGCGGTTTCGGCGTTCAGGGATGGCAAGACCGATATCGTGGTGGGCGAGGGGCTGGCGGGGCTGTTCGAGGCGCGGATCGGCAGCCGGCGCGAGGCGCTGCGGATCGAGGCGCTGCACGGCGTGTATGGCTGGCGTATCAACAGCCGGTCCGGCGCGCTGGCGGATGCGGCGCTGCGGCGGGCGCTGAGTGCGAGCATCGACCGCGACGGGCTGGCGCGCAGCTTTGCGGCGCCG
>JBBSPR010000165.1:0-6231 GCA_038258615.1 Sphingomonadales bacterium | reverse complement strand
GATTTGGTGGGCGAGGCGGTCGATGTGCACCGTTTTTCGGGTGAGGTGCTGATTCGGGCGCTGGGGCGGCGGCGGCCGGGGGCGGCGGGGGGCAGGGCCGGGGGGGCGCGTGAGGGCGGTGGGCGTGGTGGTGGCGGTGGTGGTGCTGCTGCCGGCGGTGGTGGTGGGATGGGGATGGTTATGGGGCGTGGGGCGGAGGATTGAGGGCGCGCTTTACCGGGGGCTGGCGCGGGCAAAGCCCGCGCTCACGTCGCCAGTTTTTGGGGAACAGGTTCGGCTGGCGGAGGGCCAGCCGCCCCGCCGGCCGCGCTTTCCGCGAGTCAGGATTTAGCTGACGCTAAATCCTGCCGCGTTCAGCGTGGCGCTATGACCATGAGCATCTGACGGCCTTCCATCTTCGGCGTCTGCTCGACCTTGGCGTATTCGGCGGCGTCGTCGCGGACGCGTTCGAGGAGGCGCAGGCCGAGTTCGCCGTGGGAAAGCTCGCGGCCGCGGAAGCGGAGCGTCAGCTTGACCTTGTCGCCTTCCTCGATGAAGCGCTGCACGGCCTTCATCTTGGTCTGGTAATCATGGTCGTCGATGTTGGGACGCATCTTGATCTCCTTGATCTCCTGCGTCTTCTGGTTCTTGCGCGCGGCAGCGGCCTTCTTCTGCGCTTCGTATTTGAACTTGCCGACATCGAGGATCTTGCACACCGGCGGGTCCGCACCCGGGGAGACTTCAACGAGGTTCATCCCCGCCTCATGCGCCGTGGCAATGGCCTCCTTGGTGTAGAGGACGCCAAGATTTTCGCCGTCCTGATCGATGACGCGGACCTTGGGGACGGTGATGAACTCATCGTAGCGCGGGCCATTCATGGGTGCTGGCGTGTTCATCATGCGGCGCGGGGGAGTTGGTATGGAAAGTCTCCTGTGGAATGATTCCGGACGTTATGTAGCGCCGAACAGCGCCGACCGGAAGGGGCGGCGACAAAAGGCTAGCGCTTACGGCCTTTTGTCATGGGATCGGGCTTTTTCGGCGGCTTCCAGCCGTCGGGGCGCATGGGCTTGGGGTGCTGGGTGCCTATGCCCATGGCGCCGGGCACCTGCGCATGGATTTCGGACGGATCGAAATCGAGCGCGCGCAGCTCATCGCGGAGCTTCGCGGCGCGCTCGAATTCGCCGGCTGCCGCTGCCGCGACCATCTCGGCTTCGAGGCGCTGGCGGCTGGTGGCCATCGCCTGGCGATCAGGGCCTGAGATCGGGCGGCAGCGCGTCGGACTGCAGGAAAGCGATGGCTTCGGCGAGCGGCATGACCTTCTGCTCGCCGCCGGCGAGGTTGCGCAGCGCCACCGTGCCCTCCTCGGCTTCGCGGCGGCCGACGACCAGCATGTACGCGGCCTTGGTGAGGCTGTGCTCGCGCACCTTGAGGTTGATCTTCTCGTTACGAAGATCGGTGTCGGTGCGGATGCCGGCGGCCTTGAGGGCTGCGGCGACGGTGCCGGCAAACTCGTCGGCGTCGGACACGATGGTGGCGACCACTGCCTGCACCGGGGCGAGCCAGGTGGGGAAGCGGCCGGCGTGGTGTTCGATGAGGATGCCGATGAAGCGTTCGAAAGTGCCGAGGATCGCGCGGTGAAGCATGACCGGGCGGTGGCGGGCACCGTCCTCCCCGACATAGGACGCATCGAGGCGCTCGGGCAGAACCGTGTCGGTCTGGATCGTGCCGACCTGCCAGGTGCGGCCGATGGCGTCGGTCAGGTGGAACTCGAGCTTGGGCGCGTAGAAGGCGCCTTCGCCGGGAAGCTCTTCCCAGCCCCATTCGGGGGTGTTGCGGCCGGTGGCTGCGACGGCGTCGCGCAGCGACTGTTCCGACCAATCCCACATCGAATCGCTGCCGAAGCGCTTTTCGGGGCGCAGCGCCAGCTTGATCGCATCTTGGGTGAAGCCGAGGTCGCGATAGACGGAATCGAGCAGGTCGCAGAACTGCTTCACTTCGGCGACGAGCTGGTCCTCGCGGCAGAAGATATGGGCGTCGTCCTGGGTGAACTGGCGGACGCGCATGATGCCGTGGAGGGCGCCATGGGGTTCGTTCCTGTGGCAGCAGCCGAATTCGGCCATTTTGAGTGGCAGGTCGCGATAGGATTTGATGCCCTGCTTGAAGATGAGGATGTGTGCCGGGCAGTTCATCGGCTTCAACGCCATCATGTCGCCGGTGCCCTTCAGCACCGGGCCTTCGCCATTGGCGGAAGGCACTTCGTCGGGAACGGCGAACATGTTCTCGCTGTACTTGCCCCAATGGCCCGAGCGCTCCCATTGGCGGACGTCCATGAGCTGAGGCGTCTTGACCTCCTCGTAGCCGGCGGCATCGAGGCGGCGGCGCATATAGGCTTCCAGCTGGCGCCAGAGGACGAAGCCGTTGGAGTGCCAGAATACCGAGCCCTGCGCTTCCGACTGGAGATGGAACAGGTCCATCTCGGCGCCAAGCTTGCGATGATCGCGCTTGGCAGCCTCTTCGAGGCGCGTCATGTGCGCATCGAGCTGCTTTTTGTTGAGCCAGCCGGTGCCATAGATGCGGCTGAGCATGGCGTTGGCCTGGTCGCCGCGCCAATAGGCGCCCGAGACGCGCGTGAGCTTGAAGGCAGCCGGATCGAGCTTGCCCGTTGAAGGCAGGTGCGGCCCGCGGCACATGTCGAGCCAGTCCCCACCTGACCAATAGACGGTGAGCGGCTCGGAGCCGGGAAGCTCGGCGGCCCATTCGGCCTTGAAGCTCTCGCCCTGCTGCGTCCAGCGTTCGATCAGCGCTTCGCGGCTCCACACTTCGCGGCGCAGCGGCTTGTCGGCGGCGATGAGCTTGCGCATCTCGGCTTCGATGACGGGCAGGTCTTCTTCGGTGAACGGCCCGCGGCCAGTGGCGGGGGCGAAATCATAGTAGAAGCCGTCGTCGGTGGAGGGGCCGAAGGTGATCTGCGTGCCGGGGAACAGCACCTGCACGGCTTCGGCGAGGATGTGCGCATAATCATGCCGTGCGAGTTCGAGCGCATCGGCCTCGTCACGCGTGGTGACGAGGGCCAGCGACGCATCAGCGTCGATCGGCAGGTGCAGGTCGACGAGCTCGCCGTTCACCCGCGCCGCGATGGCAGCCTTGGCGAGGCCGGGTCCGATGCTCGCCGCCACGTCAGCACCAGTGGTGCCGCGCGGCAACTGCCTTGCGGAGCCATCGGGGAGCGTGAGGGTGATGAGATCGGACATGGCGCTTTCTGTCGGTCGGTTTGCGTCGCTTCCTGCGGGGATGGCGGGTGCGGTGTCAACCTGTGCGGCTGGCGGAGCGTCCGGGTTTTGCCTGGGCTTGTTGTGCTTCGCCGACAAAAGGGTATTCTCGGGCGCAGGTGGGGGGCGCTGACCAAGGAGACCCTGCATGCAAGGCAAGACCGAAGCGAGCGCTGCCGGTGCGGGTGCGACGACACCCCTTGAGGCGCGCGCCCTTTCGAATGACGATCTTGGCTGGGCGCTGGGCCGGGGCTGGGAGGACTTCAAGTTGCGACGCGGTGACCTGCTGCTGCTGCCGGTCATCTATATCATCGTCGGCATCGTCGCTTCGGCACTGGCGTTCAATGCGACGCTGTTTCCGATCATCTTTCCGCTGGCGGCCGGCTTCGCGCTGGTCGGGCCGATTGCGGCGGCGGGCTTTTACGAGCTGGCGCGGCGGCATGAGGCGGGGCTCGATTCGGGGTGGAGCCATTTTCTCGATCCGTTGAAAGGCCGGCCGCGCGGGCCGCTGCTGGCGCTGAGTGCCATGCTTCTCGTGCTGTTTCTGGCGTGGCTGGCGAGTGCCCAGGCGATTTATGGTGCCACCATGGGCCGGCTGGGGCCGGCGACCCCGGCCGAGTTCATTCGTGATCTGTTCGCCACATCCGAAGGCCTCACCATGATCGTCGCCGGCAATCTGGTGGGCGGGCTGTTTGCGGTGCTGACGCTGGCTGTGTCGGCGTTCAGCTTTCCGCTGGCCGTGGACAAGGGGGCGGCCGCGGCGGCGGCGGTGGCGACCTCGGTGGCGGTGTTCCGGCGCAACCCGGCGGTGATGCTCGGCTGGGGGCTGCGGGTGGCGGTGATCCTGCTGCTCGGCGCGCTGCCGCTGTTAGTGGGGCTGATGCTGGCACTGCCGGTGCTCGGTTATGCGACATGGCACCTCTACACGCGCGCAGTGCACCGCTGACGCTGCTCGGCGGTTGACCCTGTCGAGCCCCATTTGGGTGTATTGCCAAAGTTAATTGCCTCTTTACGAGCGAGGGCAGGCGCTCAAGCCGTTCAAAAAAGGGCAATATATGAACATGAACCTCGCTGGTGGCGCGATGGTGCTGGGCCTGCTCATTGCAGCCCCCGCGTCGGCTGCCATGCTTACCTTCGATGCGGTTGGCACCCTCAGCAATTATGTCGAGGATGGATTCACGGTCAATGCGGTGTCCGGCGTGGTCACATACAACAGCTACGGCAACCCCGGCGGTAGCCTTTATGCCCAGTCGTCGGGCGCCTTCGACATCACCGGTGGCTATTTCACGCTCGGCAGTTTTGATGGCGGATCGGGTAGCGCAACGCGGCAGACGCAGAATTTCACGGTGACGGGCTATCTGGGCAATGCGCAGGCTTATGTCTCGAACTTCACCCGTGTTGGGACCGCCGGCTTCCAGACGTTCTACAATCCCGGTTCGGCTGTCGTCGTCGATCGGCTGGTGTTCGCCATTTCGAACACCGGCTTCAGCGTCAATGTCGACAACATCTTCCTCAATCCCGCCGCTGCACCCGTCGTCCCGGGTGTTCCCGAGCCGGCGAGCTGGGCGATGATGCTTTTCGGCTTCGGCGCAACGGGATTCGCGATGCGTCGGCGCGGTCGCGACCTGCGGACAGCCGTGCGCGCCTGATTTTCTGCTTTGCCAGGGTGGTGGCGCAGCACTACTGCGGCGCCATGACCAGCCTCGATCACAATGGCAGCCGGCTCGCCTTTCGCTTCACCGGCGGAGACGGGCCGGTGCTGGTGTTTCTTCCCGGCTACATGTCCGACATGAGCGGCGGCAAGGCGACGGCACTGTTCGACCGGGCGGTGGCGCAGGGGCGGGCGTGCCTGCTGCTCGATTATTCGGGGTGCGGCGCGAGCGACGGGGATTTTCTGGAGGGCAGCATCGGCCGCTGGACCGGGGATGCGCTGGCGGTTCTGGCGCATGTGGCGCCCGGGGCGCAAGTGGTGCTGGTGGGCAGCTCGATGGGGGGCTGGATTGCGCTTCGCGCTGGTGTGATGCTGGAGGCCAGGCTGACGGGGCTGGTTCTGGTGGCGGCGGCGCCCGATTTCCCGGACTGGGGGCTGGAGATTGCGCCGGACGAGGCGGCGGCGCTGGCGGCGCAGGGGCATTTCAGCCGGCCGAGCGGCTATGGCGGGGATTATCTTTATTCGAAGGTGTTTCTGGAGGATGCAAAGGCTTGCCGGATGCTGGGCGGGCCGATCCCGGTCGCGGCGCCGGTGCGGCTGCTGCATGGCCAGTGCGACGATGCGGTGCCGTGGCGGCTGAGCCTGGACATTGCCGAGCGGCTGGTGGCGGACGATGTTCAGGTGGTGCTCATCAAGGATGGTGACCATCGGCTCTCGCGCGAAACGGATATTGCGCGGTTGCTGGCACTGGTGGACGAGTTGAGATGAAGCGTGTTTTCTGGGCGGGCGTGTTGCTGGCGGTGCCGGCGCAGGCGATTCCGCTGGCTTCGGACCTGTCGCGGTTTCGCGCCTGCTCGCAGGTGGCGCGGACGTCGCCCGAGCGCGGCATTGCGGTGGCGAATGGCTGGCGGATCGAAGGCGGCGGCAGTGCGGCGCGGCATTGCCTGGCGCTGGCGCAGTTTCAGAAGGGGGATCATGACGCGGCGCTGACCAGCTTCGAGGCGGCGGCGACGCTGGCTGGGTCGGGCAGCGACGGGGCAGAGGCGGCGCGGGCTTTGTGGACGGCGGGTGCCAATGCGGCGCTGCTGGCGGCGAAGCCCGAGCCGGGGCTGCGCTTCGTGCTGGCGGCGCTCGAATTGAAGCCCGCGCCGGCCGAGGCGGCGGCGCTGCAGTTGCTGCGTGCCGAGGCGCTGGTGGATTTGAAGCGCGAGGCCGAGGGGCTGGCGGCGATCGAGGCGGCGCTGGCACTCGATCCGACGGTGCAGGGTGGCTGGCTGCTCAAGGCGACGCTGGCGCGGCGGCTGGGGAATTTTGCGGCGGCCGAGGCGGCGG
>JBBSPR010000164.1:0-6250 GCA_038258615.1 Sphingomonadales bacterium | reverse complement strand
CCCGGCGGCACCCGGTGCCCACGGCCATGGCGCGGCAGGAACGCCAGCGGCACTCCGTGCAGGGTGCCCGTCAGCACTGCGTCCGAAGGCGCGCCGAACGGCGTCTCCACCGTCACCCATTCGGCCCCTTCGAGGCCCGGCAGCGCATAAAGTCCCGAGCCGCCGATGATCCCCAGTTTCCAGCCCATTCCCCGCTCCGCCCGACCTTGTTGCAACGCCCAAGCAACTGCGGCAAAACACCAGCCATGACCAGCCACCCCGACCAAACAGTCGTCATCACCGGCGCATCATCGGGGGTCGGGTTATGGGCCGCCAAGGCCCTGGCGGACCGCGGCTGGCACGTCGTCATGGCGTGCCGCGATCTGCCCAAGGCCCATGAAGCCGCGGCCGCGACCGGCATCGCTGCCGATCGTCACAGCGTGCTTCACCTCGATCTGGCAGACCTGGACAGCGTGGAGGCCTTTGTCACCGCGCTGCGCAAACTCGGGCGCCCTATCGATGCGCTCGTGCTCAATGCCGCCGTATACATGCCGCGCCTAGAGGTGCCGATGCGCTCGGCGCAGGGCTATGAGCTTGCCGTCGCCACCAACTATCTCGGCCACTTCCTGCTCGCCAACCGGCTGCTCCCCGATCTGCATGCCACCGTCGGCCGCGGCACCGGCCGTCTCGTCACGCTGGGCACCGTCACCGCGAATTCGGAGGAGTTCGGCGGCAAGATCCCCATCCCCGCGCCTGCGGACCTCGGCGAGCTCGCCGGCTTCGAATCCGGCTTCAAGCCGCCGGTGGCGATGATCGACGGCAAGCCCTTCAAGCCCGGCAAGGCCTACAAGGACAGCAAGCTGGCGCTGATGATGATGAGCCGCGAGCTGCACGGCCGCTTCCACGCCGCCACCGGCATCGTCTTCTGCACCCTCTATCCCGGCTGCGTCGCCGAAACCCCGCTGTTCCGCCACGCCCCGCCTGCCTTCCAGCGCATCTTCCCCTGGTTCCAGAAGAACATCACCAAAGGCTATGTCAGCCAGCCGCTCTCGGGGGACCGTGTGGCGCAGGTGGTGGCCGATCCCGGCTTCACCCGCTCGGGCGTCCACTGGAGCTGGGGCAACCGCCAGAAGCCCGGTGCCCAGCCGTTCGCACAGCCACTCTCCGCCAAGGCCGAAAACGCCCGCCGTTCCGCGCGGCTGTGGGATCTGAGCGCCGGGCTGGTGGGGCTCCCGGCGCTGGCACTCGTCGAAGCGGCCTGAGCAGGGCTCTGGCTAGACGTCCAGGTTCGCGACGTTCAGCGCATTGTCCTGAATGAACGCGCGCCGCGGCTCCACAACATCGCCCATCAGCTTGGAAAAGATGTCGTCCGCCAGGTCGGCTTCGTCCGCCGTCACGCGCAGCAGCGTGCGGGCGGCGGGGTCGAGCGTCGTTTCCCAAAGCTGTTCGGCGTTCATCTCGCCCAGCCCCTTGTAGCGCTGCACCGACAGCCCCTTGCGCCCGGCATCGAGCACCGATTGCAGCAATTCGGACGGCCGCGAGATGCGCGCTGCGCCGAGCTTGGCGAAGCCGGTGTAGGTGCCGCCTTCCTGTGCCGCCAGCGCATGCAGCCGCGGTGCTTCGGGCGAGTGGATGAAGCCGGCGTCGATGACATGATGATCGGAAACGCCGCGCCAGTCGCGCCGCACATGATAGCCGCCCTCGGCACCCGGCTCGGCACTCCACATCCCGCCTTCGCCGTCACCCTCGGTCAGCCAGCTGCCGGTCGCGGTAGCCGCCTCGCGCGCCGTCTCGGGGCTCATGCCCGGGGCCAGCGCGCCGTTGAGCGCCAGCGCCTCGATCACGATCGATGGATAGCGGCGCGGCACATAGTCCATCAACGCGCGGAAGCGGCGGGCATGGTCCACGAGTGCCCGCAGATCTTCGCCGCCGCGCGGGCCTGCGGCGGTTTCCAGCATCAGCCCGGATAGCCCGGCATCGACCAGATAATCCTCCAGTGCGGCATTGTCCTTGAGGTAGACTTCCGACCGGCCGCGCGCCACCTTGTAGAGCGGCGGCTGGGCGATGAAGAGGTGCCCGCCGCGGATCAGCTCGGGCATCTGCCGGTAGAAGAAGGTCAGCAGCAGCGTGCGGATATGCGCACCATCCACGTCCGCGTCGGTCATGATGACGATCTTGTGGGAGCGCAGCTTTTCGAGCTTGAATTCGTCGCGCCCGATGCCGGTGCCGAGCGCCTGGATCATCGTGCCGATCTCGCGGCTGGAAAGCATCCGGTCGAAACGCGCGCGCTCGACGTTGAGGATCTTGCCCCGCAGCGGCAAGATCGCCTGGAACTGCCGGTTGCGCCCCTGCTTGGCCGAGCCGCCGGCGGAATCACCCTCGACGAGGAACAGCTCGGACTTGACCGGATCACGCTCCTGGCAATCGGCGAGCTTGCCGGGCAGTGAGGCAATGTCGAGCGCGCCTTTGCGCCGCGTCAGGTCGCGCGCCTTCTTGGCGGCCTCGCGCGCTGCTGCGGCATCGATGATCTTGCTCACGATCGCGCGCGCCGAGGGCGGATTTTCCTGCAGCCAGATTTCCAGCCGCTCGGCGATCAGGCTTTCCAGCGGCTGCCGCACCTCGGAGGACACCAGCTTGTCCTTGGTCTGCGACGAGAACTTCGGGTCGGGCAGCTTCACCGAGACGATGCCGGTCAGCCCCTCGCGCATGTCGTCGCCCGTGAGGCTCACCTTCTCCTTCTTCAGCAGGCCGGAGCTTTCTGCATAATTGTTGAGGGTGCGCGTGAGGGCAGCGCGGAATGCTGCCAGATGCGTGCCGCCATCGCGCTGCGGGATGTTGTTGGTGAAGCACAGCACATTCTCATGGTAGCTGTCGTTCCACTGCAGGGCGACTTCGATGCCGATGTCCCCCGCGCGACCCGTGATCGCCACCGGGGCGGGGAAAAGTGCCGTCTTCGAGCGATCGAGATATTGCACGAAGGCGCCGATGCCGCCCTCGTAATAAAGCTCGACCTGCGCCGGCTCGGCGTGGCGGGCGTCGTTGAGGAAGAGCCGCACGCCCGAATTGAGGAAGGCCAGCTCACGGAAGCGATGCTCGAGCCGCGCAAAGTCGAACTCGATGATCTTGAAGGTGGCAGGCGAGGGCAGGAAGGTGACGCGCGTCCCGCGCCGGCCCTCGGCATCGCCGGTGCGCTTCAATGGCGCCTCAGCCTCACCGTGGCGGAAGCGCATCCAGTGCTCGGCACCATCGCGCCAGATCGTCAGCTCGAGCCATTCGGACAGCGCGTTGACGACGCTCACCCCCACGCCGTGCAGCCCGCCCGAAACCTTGTACGCATTCTCGTCGGAGTTGTTGAATTTCCCGCCGGCGTGCAGCTGCGTCATGATCACTTCGGCGGCCGACACGCCCTCTTCCGAATGGATGCCGGTGGGGATGCCGCGGCCATTGTCGGTCACGCTCACCGAGCCATCGGGGTTGAGCGTGATGTCGATCCGGTCGCAATAGCCGGCAAGCGATTCATCGATCGCATTGTCCGAGACTTCGAACACCATGTGGTGCAGCCCCGAGCCGTCATCGGTATCGCCGATGTACATGCCCGGGCGCTTGCGAACCGCCTCCAGGCCACGCAGGACCTGAATCGAATCGGCACCATATTCGTTGTCGGGATTGCTGCTGTCGTCGCTCATGCCACCCCTATAGAGGGGGGAACCGCAATGTTACAGAAGGAAGTGGCCTCCGGCGGCCGGGACCTGGGTCCCGGACCCGAGAACTTGGCCAGTGCCAAGCCCGAAATGGACAATATGTGCGAAAGCCGATTGATGGGGTCCGGGGCCCAAGGCCCCGGCCGCCGGAGGCTCCGTGCTTTCAACCCTCGAGCGAGGCCCAGTCGCGCGTCACCAGCCGCTCCTCGATCGCGGTGCGCGTCTCCAGCTTGCCTGCGCGGATCCAGTGCCATGTGCGGCAGCGGCTCTGGCCATCGTCGCTGATCTGGATCATCTCGTAGAGATACAGCTCCGGGTCCCCGGTGCGCTGCCAGTAGAGCATCACCGTGCGGGCATGTTCGTCGAACCCCACTTCGGCGGCATAGCCCTGGATCAGCTCATTGTCCCACCACACCCGCTTGTCATGGTAGCGCGCCGGAAAATCCCGGATGTCGGTGCGGCCATCGGCCCAAGTGTAATGGTTGGTCTGGTGATACGGAAATTCGGCATCGTTCTTGAAGCGGCAGAACAACCGGCTGGCATGCTCATCCACCAGCACGCCATCGGCATTGTAATATTTGTAAGTGCCCTCCCATACGCCTTCATGGCGCGCCAGCAGCGGCATGTCTTCCTTGATCCCCATGGTCAGTCCTCCAGTTCTTGGGTCTTGCTCACACATTCGTCTCGATCAGCTCGACAAGCTCGCCCGCCGGTCCTTGCACGCAAGCGCTGCGGCGTCCTTGATACAGATCATCCTCGATCCGCACCGCTGGTCCCAGCCAGCCCGGCGCCGTCGCCTCCAGGCGATCGGTAAGCAAGCTCACCATGGCATTGCCCGGCGGCAACTCTCCCGGTGCGGACGGCCGCGGCGTCGCGGCAGCAGGATATTGGTCGATCTCGCACGCCGGCATCCGGCCGGTGCACGTCATCGTCATCACCGTCATGGTCTCGGGCGGCATGCCGAAGCTGTTGTTGATGACGCTGTAAGGAATCGTCCAGGTCTCGCCCTCACCGAAGCCGAGCACATCGCGGTGATAGGCAAGCGTCGCCGCGCGATCGGCCGCAGCAAGCACCGCGATGAACATCTGGTCCACACTGGCGGCCGTGTGCGGCAGAGCGAGCCCGGTCATCCGCGATTGCAGCACCTGGTTGAGATACAGCACCTCCCCCGCCCGCCCGGTCACCTGGAAGGGAATGAAGTTGTCGAACCCCGGCACCCGCTTCGGCGGCCCGATGACGGTGAACCCCGATCCCGGCATCCGCGCAAACAGCGCCATGCCATCCGCCACCGTATGCTCATACGCAGCCCAGCCGAAGCTGCGCAGCGGCCGATACCCCGGCACGGCACTGCCTTCCACCAGCCGGGTCAGATACGGCGTGCCGCCTTCGGCGCGCAGCAGCCGGCACGCCCGCCCAGCCATCGCCGGCGCCCCCCAACACGCCGCCAACGCCCCCGACACCGGCCGATCATCGATCAGCGCCAGCCCCAATATGTCCCGATAGTCCGACTCGCTCGCCGCCAGGTCCGGGCAGAGGACCGTGCCCGCGCAAATGCGGCCGGTAGAATCGAACGGCTCGTTCATCGTTGCAGTTTGTCCGGACAACTTTGCCGGCACAAGGGGTCAGGCGCAGCTTATTTCTGCCGGTCGGGGACCAGGAACCGCCCCGAAACCCGCCCCTGCCGATTGCTCGGCGACCGCGCATCGAAGCTGATCGCCCCGCTGCCGAGGTTGAGCACCAGCCGCTGCCCGTTGAGCACCGATCCCTGCCGATCGAGTACCACATCCCCGATCATCGTCACCAGCCGCGCCGGCACGTCATACAGCGCCCTGCTCGACGTCACCGTTTCGGAAGGGCTCACCAGCTTTACCCTGCCGCGCGCCTCCAGCCGGTTCATCGTCGGATTTTCCCCGGCACGCGTGTAGAGCACGGTCACTTGGTCCGAAGTCAGCGTCATCCGCCCCTGGCGGATTTCCACCGAGCCCTGCAGCACCGCCTGGTTGATCGTGTCGCGCACTTCGATGCGGTCGGCATCGAAGTCGATCGGCGCATTGGTATCGAGTCCGCCCAATGCCGACCTTGCAGGCGTGGCGGCTGGCGCCTGCGCTACAGCCGGCGCAGCAGCGAGCAGGAGCAGGGGCAGGAGAACACGCATCATTACCCGGCTCTGCCCCGGCTGCCGTTGATGCGCAAGTGCGCGCGGCCCTCGAGCACCAGCACCCGCCCCTGCACATCGGCCGAAAGCCGGTCGGCGCGGAAATCGCCGATCGGCAGCTTGCCCGTCACCGCCTCTCGCGAGGCCAGGGTGCGCTCGTCCAGGTCCACATCCACTGTGCCGGTTTCCACAGTGTAGCCAGCTTGCGAATCGAGGCTGATCGGCCCGCTCATCCGCAGTTTGTTGGTTTCGAGGAAATAGGTGCCCGAAGGTGCGGTCACCAGCGTCAGCCCGTCGTCGCCTTCCAGCCGCGCCGCCAGCCGGCTCATGTCCACTTCCGGCACCGCGCTCGATTTCTGCACCGCGCGCTCCGCCTCGATCAGAAAGGCTTCGCCCCGCTCGGTCTCGCCGCGGT
>JBBSPR010000163.1:0-6264 GCA_038258615.1 Sphingomonadales bacterium | reverse complement strand
TACACCGAGAGCATATGCGCCCGGAGCCCGGCGTCGAAGCCGGCGTTAGCGTCAGCCGCGGAGCGAACCGCGCCGATGCGTGGATCCAGCGGATTGGCCATTCTTTCCTCCAAAAACCCGGCGAAGCTGCCGGTCGTCTCCCGCAATATCGGGCAAGCGCTCCCGTTTTTCAATGGTCCCTGCCGTCACAGCCCCCGCAAAACCGCATTCGGCCGTGCCGACAGCGCGCTCCACGATCCAGCAAGCCCCAGCAGCACCGTCACAACCGCGCCCACACCCACCGTCGCGACCACCGGCCACC
This sequence comes from Sphingomonadales bacterium, assembly GCA_038258615.1. GTDB lineage: Bacteria > Pseudomonadota > Alphaproteobacteria > Sphingomonadales > Sphingomonadaceae > Sandarakinorhabdus. The sequence continues at coordinate 5,963 of JBBSPR010000163.1, read as the reverse complement.
AGATCGGCTCCCATTCGAGCGAGAACACCTGGGTGATGACAAACCACCCTGCCCCGGTGCCGATCGCCAGCGCCAGCGCCGAGACGATCACGGCCAGCAGCATATATTCCGCCAGTGTCGCCATCGCCACCTGCCCGCGCGTGGCGCCGAGCAGCTTGAGCAGAACCGCATCATAGGTCCGCGCCCGCGCCCCCGATGCAATCGCGCCGACAAGCACCGCAATCCCCGCCGCTACCGTCACCGAAGCCGCCGCACGGATGGCGGCCGAAAGCTGCGCCAGCAACTCGCTCACCTGCCCGATCACATCCTTGACCCGAATGATCGACGCCGTGGGAAACGCCTGCCCCACCACCCGCTGCACGCCCCGCTCCTTCTCGGGCTCGACAGCCACCGTCGCCATCCAGCCGTGCGGCGCCGCTTCCAGCGCGCCCGGCGCGAACAGGATCGCGAAGTTGAAGCCCAGCGACTGCCAATCGATTTTGCGCGTGCTGGCGATCTTCGCCTCGATCTCGACCCCGAGCACGGACACGGTCAGGCTGTCCCCGATCTTCAGCCCCAGCGCCTTGGCGGCATCGTCATCAAGGCTGATCAGCGGTGGCCCGGCATAATCCTTGGGCCACCAGGTGCCGCTCACCAGCGTGCTGGCCGGCGGAAATTCGGCGGCATAGCTGAGGCCACGGTCACCGCGCAGAATCCAGGCTTCGTCATTGGCCTTGATCTCGCCGGCCGGCACCCCGTTCACCGCCGTCACCGGCCCCCGCAAGGATGGCACAACGGTCATTTCCGCCCCCGGCGCCACCCCTGCAACCGCCGTGCGGAACCCCTCGATGCCCTCGCGCGGCACATCGATCACGAAAAAGCTCGGCGCTTTTTCGGGGATGGTGCGGTTGATCTGGCCCGAAAAATTGCTCTCGATCGTCGCCAGCGTGGCAAACAGCGTCAGCCCCAGCCCCAGCGCCATCACCAGCTGCCGGGTGGGTGCTCCCGGCCTATGCAGATTGCCCAAAGCCAGTCTTAACAGCATGTTGCGCGGACGGGGTGCGCGCGCCGCCACCGCCCGCACGCCAGAGGCCAGCGCCCAGAGCACCAGTACAAGCCCAATCGCCGCCCCCAGGAACGCCAGCACGAACGGCGTATCCCCGGCGCGCAGCAACGTGATGGCCACAATCGCCACCGCCGCCAGCCCAATGATGGCAATCGTTCCCGAACCCGGCCGCGATCGGCGCTCGGTCAGGCTGCGATAGAGCCGCGCGGCCGGCATCTTCGCCGCCTCGGCAAGCGGCCAGAGCGCAAACATCAGTGCGATCAGAAGCCCATAGGCCGCCGACGCCGCCAGCGCCCCCCATTGCGGAACAAGGCTCGGCGGCACCGGCAAAGTATCCGCAGCGAAGTTGGCAACCGCCCATGGCGCCAGCGATCCGATGGCGAGGCCGATCACGATGGCGCCGAGCGTTACCAAACCGATCTGCCAGAGATAAACAGCACGAACGAGCGCGCTGTCGGCGCCGAGCGTCTTCAGTGTAGCGATGGTGCGGGTGCGCGCGCCGAGATAGGCGCTCACGCCGCCGGCCACGCCGACACCCGAGACGACAAGCGCCGTCAGCCCCACAAGTGTCAGGAATTGGCCGAGATTGTTGACGAAGCGCTGCGTACTCGGCGCGCCGTTGCTGGCGTCGCGAAACTGGAAACCGGCGTCGGGCGCTGCTTTTTCCAGCGTCTCGGTGGTGGCGGACAAGTCGGCGCCCGGCGGCAGACGCACCCGGTAGCGGCTGCTGAACTGGCTGCCCGGCCCAAGCAGGCCGGTCGCTTCCAGGTCGGCGCGCGCCATCAGCAGGTTCGGCCCGAAGCCGAGGCCATCCCCAGCCTTGTCGGGCTCCTCGACGATGATTCCGCCGACCTTGAGCGGCAGGCTGCCGATCACCACCGGATCGCCCGTCCGAAGCGTCAGCTTGTCGGCCAGCGCTTGTGACAGCGCAACGCTCCCAGGCTGCACCCTGTCGCCGCCCGCCATCAGGAACCGGCCGTAGAGCGGCCAATTATCGTCCACCGCCTTGATCTCGGCATAGGTGCGTTCCTGGTTGGCGGGATTGCTCGCCATGCCGCGCAGCTTGGCGACCTGGGACACCGGGCCCAGCGCTTTCAGCCGCGCCACCTCGTCCTCAGTCGCGAAGCGACCGGAAAGCCGCGCCTCGATGTCCCCGCCCAGGATAAGCTGGCCACGTTCCGCCAGTCCGGCTGTGATCGCCGACGACAGGCTGCCCACCCCGGCCAGCGCTGCCACGCCGAGGATGAGGCAAACGGCGAGCAGCCGTAGCCCCTGCAGGCCGCCCCGAAGCTCGCGCAGGGCCAGGCTGAGCGCCAGGTTCAACCGCCGAGCACTTCGGGCAGGAATGCCATCAGGCTCGCCCAGGAGCGGCGATCGGCGTCGGCATTATACTGGATGCCGCCTTCGGGGTTGGCGGCGCCGGCAAAGGTGAACGCATGCATCGTCTGGCCATAGGCATGGATCTGCCAATCGGCACCGGCAGCGTTAAGCTCGTGCCCCAGCGCCACAGTGGCTTCGGGCGGCGCCATCGGATCGTCCCAACCGTGCAGCACCAGCACCTTGGCGGTGATCGGCGGCTGCTCGCCGAGGCCCGGCGGGGCATAGATGCCATGGAAACTCACCGCTGCCTTCACCCGCGGATCGGCACTGCGCGCCACATCGAGCGCGCACAGGCCGCCAAAACAATAGCCGATCACGGCGATGCGATCGGTATCAAGCGCCTCATGCGCGGCAGCGGCATCGACCGCTGCCAGCAACCGGCGCCGCAAGCCGGCACGGTCAGCGAGCCAGGGGTTCATCAAGCCGCTGTTGTCCCCATGCAGGTCGCCGCGCACCCCGGCGCCATAAACGTCGAGCGCCAGCCCGGCATAGCCGGCTGTGGCCAGCCGATCGGCGATCGCATTGTCCTGTGCGGTCTGGCCCGCCCAATTGTGCGCGATCAGCACCACCGGGTGCGGGCCCTCGCCGGTCGGCAGCGCCAGATAGCCGGCGCATGCGGCATCCCCGTCCTGATAATGGAATTCCATCGTACCTCTCCCTGTTCCGCCCCTATTCGGCCACGTCCGCGAGCGCGGCTGTTGTTCTTGCGTCCCGAACGATATGCCCGTCGCGCATCTCAATGATGCGATCGCAGCGCGCTGCAAGTTCGGCGTCATGGGTGATCAGCACCAGCGTCGCTCCGGTCTCGGACAAGCGCGCGAACAGCATCTCCACCACCGCTTCACCGGTCGCGACATCGAGAGTGCCTGTCGGCTCATCGGCGAAAATCAGCGCCGGTCGTGCCGCCAGCGCCCGCGCGATGCCTACCCGCTGCTGCTCGCCGCCCGAAAGCTGCGTCGGATAATGCGTCATCCGGTGTCCGAGCCCGACCGACTTCAGCTCCTCGGCCGCGCGCGCGCCATGGCCCTCGATACCGGCGAGTTCGAGCGGCACCGCAACATTTTCCAGCGCGGTCATGGTCGGGATGAGGTGGAAGGCCTGCAGCACGATGCCGATCCGGCCCCGCCGCGCGCGCGCCAGCCCGTCCTCGTCGAGCGCCGAAAAATCGGCCCCCGCGACCATCACCTTCCCGCCATTGGCCTGCTCAAGCCCGGCGAGCACCGCCATCAGCGAGGATTTTCCCGAGCCCGACGGCCCAAGGATCGCCAGCCGCTCGCCGGCTTTCACCTGCAGGCTCACGCTGCGCAACACCTCGACGCGAGCCTCGCCCGATCCGAAGCCAAGGGTTACATTCTCGGCATCAATGACAATATTGGGCTTCATGCACGCATCCCGAAAAGGCCAATTCATGTACGACTCGAAAAGGCGATATGGCAACGCTTCCCGTTTTTACCAGTTCGCTTTCGGATTGTTGCTGCTGATGCTGCCCTTCGCCGCACAGGCAGCCCCGCGCACCATCCTCGCCTATGGAGACAGCCTGACTGCCGGCTACCAGCTTCGCCCCGGCGAGGGCTTTGCGCCGCAGCTCGAAGCCGCACTCAAGGCGCGCGGCCATGACGTCAAGGTGGCGATGGGCGGCGTGTCGGGGGACACCACCGCGCAGGGCCGGGCACGGATGGCCTGGACGCTGGCGGGCATCAAGGCCAAGCCCGATCTCGTCATTCTCGAGCTTGGCGCCAACGACATGCTGCGCGGCCAGTCCCCTGCCACCGCGCGCGGCAACCTCGATGCGATGATCGTCGAGTTCCAGAAGCGCGGCAGCCGCGTGCTGCTGGCCGGCATGCAAGCGCAGCCCAACCTCGGCGCAAAATACGTTCAGGAATTCAACGCCATCTATCCCGGCTTGGCCAAGGCGCGGGGCGTGGCGCTCTACCCCTTCTTCATGGACGGTGTGGCCGCGGTGAAGGGCATGCAGCTGTCCGACGGACTGCACCCGACGCCGAAAGGCGTCAAGGTCATCGTCCAGCGCATCCTGCCCAGCGTCGAGCGGGAACTGGCCAAGCTGCCGAAGTAGATGCGCCGGCTGTTCGTCGCCCTCGAACTGCCGCCGCCGGTCCGCGACGTGCTGCTGGCTGCCCAAGGTGGCGTGGCGGGGGCCCGCTGGCAGCGCGACGAACAGCTTCACTTGACGCTGCGTTTCATCGGCGAAGTCGATCGCCACCAGGCGCAGGACATTGCTGCAGCACTTTCGGCGGTGAACATCCAGCGCTTCACTCTGTCGCTCGGCCAGCCCGGGATCTTCGATCGGCGCGGGCGGATCGACAACCTCTGGGTGGGCGTGACCCCGCAGGCCGAGGTCACAGCGCTTGCCCGGCGCGTCGATGCAGCGCTGGTGCGCGCAGGACTGCCGCCAGAAGCCCGCGCCTTTGTGCCGCACATCACCATGGCGCGGTTCAGCCGCATTGCCGGCCCGCTCGACGGGTTCCCTTCGGCACCGCTGCCGGCCACCCCCTGGGAGGTGACCGGCTTCGCCCTGTGGGAGAGCAGCCTCGGCCATGACGGCGCCGATTACGCCGTCATGGAGCGCTACACCCTGCGTCAGGCTGCCCGGTCTTCGGACGATTTATAGCCCAGCACCGGCTTGCGCGCCGCCGCCGTCTCGTCGAGCCGTCGGCGCGGGGCCAGATGCGGGCTGCTGCGGAAGCTGTCAGGCGTCTCCAGCATGCGCGTCGCCACCGAGCGCATTGCGCCGATGAGCTGGTCGAGGCTGGCTTTGCTTTCGGTTTCGGTCGGCTCGACGAGCATGGCGCCGTGCACGACCAGCGGGAAGTAGACCGTCATCGGATGAAAACCCTCGTCGATCAGTGCCTTGGCGAGATCGAGCGTCGTCAGCCCGACCGGCTGCAAAAAGTCATCGGCGAACAGCGCTTCGTGCATGCAGGGGCCGGTTTCGGCGAAGGGGGCGGTGTAGATGTCCTTCAGGCTCGCCAGCATGTAATTGGCGTTGAGCACGGCATCTTCCGCCACCTGTCGCAGGCCGTCGGCACCATGGCTCATCATGTACGCCAATGCGCGCACGAACATCCCCATCTGGCCGTGAAAGGCGACCATGCGGCCGAAGCTGTGGTTATGGTCGGCACTTTCGCGCGCCTGCATTTCCTCAACCAGTTCAAAACCATCGCGCGTCTTGCGGACGAAAGGCAGCGGCGCGAACGGGGCCAGCGCTTCCGAAAACACCACCGGGCCCGAGCCGGGGCCACCGCCGCCGTGCGGCGTGCTGAAGGTCTTGTGCAGGTTGATATGCATCGCATCGATGCCGAGGTCGCCAGGGCGCACGCGGCCGACGATGGCGTTGAAGTTGGCGCCGTCGCAATAGACGAAGCCGCCGGCGGCATGAACCGCGGCACAGATATCGACCAGATCGGGCTCGAACAGGCCGCAGGTGTTGGGGTTGGTGATCATCACTGCGGCCACATCGGGGCCGAGACGGGCCTTCAACGCATCGAAATCGACCCGTCCGCGGGCGTTCGCGGGGATG
>JBBSPR010000162.1:0-6278 GCA_038258615.1 Sphingomonadales bacterium | reverse complement strand
CGCTGGATTTCAGCGCGCGCTGGGCCGATCTGATGGCGGCGGGACCGACGAAGCGGCTGCTGACCGCGGTCGGGCTGGGGGCAGCCGGCTTCGGCATGCAGGACATTTTGCTGGAGCCGTTCGGCGGGCAGGTGCTCGGCATGAGCGTGGCGGCCACCACCGGGCTGACGGCACTGTCTTCGGCCGGCACGCTTGTGGGGCTGGCCTGGGCGGCGCGTCATCTGGGGCGCTGCGGCGATCCGGCGCGGATGGCGGGGCTGGGTGCCGTGGTCGGCGTGTTTGCCTTTGCTATGGTGATCTTTTCGGCACCCATCGATTCGGTCGGGCTGTTTGCCACCGGGGCGACGCTGATCGGCTTCGGCAATGGCCTGTTCGCGGTGTGCACGCTGACGGCGGCGATGGCGCTGAGCGATTCCGGCAGTAAATCGGGGCTGGCGCTGGGCGCCTGGGGCGCAGTTCAGGCGTCGGCCGCGGGGCTGGGCATATTGGTGGCGGGGGTGATCCGCGACGGAGTGGGCGCGCTGGCGACGCGCGGCGCGCTGGGGCCGGGACTGAATGATCCCGCCACCGGATATTCTATGGTCTGGCACGTGGAAATAGGTCTATTGTTCATGTGCCTCATTGCACTGGGCCCGCTGGCGCGGCGGTCCTCGGAGAACGTGTCCCGCGCCCGTTTCGGCCTTACCGAGTTCCCAACCTGAGGGGAGAGAGAAAATGTTGTCCAACGTGCATCTGGTAGGCGGCCTCGATATTGCCGAGTTGACGCTCTACCTGTTCTTCGGCTTCTTCCTGTGCCTCGTCTGGTATCTCAACCGCGAGAGCCGCCGGGAAGGCTATCCGCTGGAAGACGATCTGTCCGGTGAGGTGCGCCCCGAGTTGTGGCGCATCGGCGATGACGTGCAGAAGCTGAAGGCGTTCCAGCTGCCGCATGGGCAAGGCACCGTCTATCAGCCGTTCGAGCGTCGCGATCCGATGCCGACGAACGTGCTGCCGCGCGGCTGGTCGGGCGAGCCGCTCGATGTGGTGGGCGACAAGCTTTCATCGGGTGTCGGTCCCGCCTCCTATGTGATGCGCGCCGACCGGCCGGATTACGACATGTTCGGCCGGCAGCGGATCGTGCCGATGCGCGTCGACGGGCACATGACCGTGGAGGGGCGTGATACCGACCCGCGCGGACTGCCGGTGATCGGGCTTGACGGGGAGGTTGCGGGCACGATCAGCGACCTGTGGGTCGACCGTGCAGAGCATGTGATCCGCTATTATGAAGTGGCGTTGACGGGTGGTGGCACGGTGACGATGCCGCAGGCCGTGGCGCGGGTGAAGCCGCGGCATGTGCATTGCGACGCGATTCTGGCGGCGCAGTTTGCCGGTGCCCCGCAGCTGAAGTCGACTGACCAGATCACGTTGCTCGAAGAGGAGAAGGTCCAGGCTTACTTCGGCGCCGGCTATCTTTGGGCAACGCCGGAAAGGGCGGAGCCGATCCTGTGACGATGGAGTATGAGATCGAGCCGATCCGCGGCCTGCCGGGCAACCTGCCGAAGGGCGAGTTCATCGTCTGGCAGGGGTCGCCCAACTGGCAGGCATTTGCGCGGGCGGTGTTCCACACGCGGTTGGTGATCGCCTGGTTCCTGCTGGTGGCGAGCCTGGCGTTCGTGGGGGGTGGCACCGGGATTGTCGGTGCCATCACCACGCTGGCCGTGGCGGTGCTCGGTCTCGGCGTGCTCGGTGCGTTGGCCTGGACGGGCGCGCGCGCGACGATCTACACGCTGACCAACCGGCGGCTGGTGATGCGCTTCGGCGCTGCCGTGCCCAAGGCTGTCAATCTGCCTTTGGGCAAGATCGGCTCGGCGGATGTGAAGCCGATCGGTGGCGGCTATGTCGATATCGTGCTGGCGCCCACCGAGCGCTTCCCGCTGGGCTGGTTGCAGACCTGGCCGCATGTCCGCCCCTGGAAGGTCGCCGATCCGCAGCCGATGCTGCGAGCGGTGTCCGAGAGCTTCGTGCCGATGCTGGCGGAGGCGCTGCGGAGCGCCGATCCTGCCGCTGCAGCGCATGCCGAGCCGTCCGCTGCGGCGCATGCCGAACCGTCCGCTGCGCCGCGCTCCGGGCTGGAGGCGGCCGCGTGAGCGACTTTCATAACGAGAAGTTTCCGGTTGGCGCCCTGTATGCGGCAGCGGGCCTGATCGGCATTTCGCTGATCGCGGTGTTCAGCGTGCGTGCGGGGCTGATCGAGGGCCGGCCGACGGCGCCTGAGGTTCGCGCCGCCAACAATGTGGCGGTTGTCACGCAGCGCGAGTTCCGGTTTTCGGACAGGGAGGATGGTGCACTGGTGATCGCCGATGCAGCGACCGATGCGCCGGTTGTGATCCTGGAGCCGGGATCGAACACCGGCTTCATCCGCGGTGTGATGCGCGGGCTGATGCGCGAGCGGATGCTCAAGGACGCCGAGCGCAGTTCCCCGGTGCGGGTGACCGAATGGGCCGATGGCGCGCTGACGCTCACCGATCTCGGCACCGGCCGCATCATCGAGCTGGGCAGCTTCGGCCCCGACAATCGCCGCGCCTTTGCGGCCATTCTGGCGGGCGAGCAGCCGCCGATCCCCAACAACCTGCCCAATCTGCGCGCGAGCCTGCCGGCCACTGCCGCGGCTGCCGGCAAGGGGCCGGCATGATGGCGCTGTTCGGCGGCCAGAGCTTCGAGACGGGCTGCACCATCTCGGTGGCGCACACCGCCTATGAGTTGCACGCGCATGTCGAGCTGGATGGCAATGTGCCGATCGGGCCGGGGGACCGGGTGCTGGTGCATGGTGCGCCGGTGAGCCTGCCGTTCGGCGGCGAGCTGACCCTGCGCCGCACCGCCACCGTGCGGCGGGCCGGGGGGCTCGAGCGCCTGTGGACCAAGCTGCGCGCGCAGTTCGACATCACCGAACTTTACGAAATCACTTTCACGTCGGAGAAGCCCCGATGAACGCACATGCCAAGATCTCGCCGGCACCGGTGACGCAGGAAGACGCGATCGCGATGGCGACGCAGGACACGGTGCTGTCCCCGCGTTTTTACACGACCGATTTCGCGGCGATGGACCGGATCGACGTGACGCCGGTGCGGGCGGAATGGGATGCGCTGATCGAAGAGATGAAGGCCGATGGCAACAAGCGGCACTTCAAGCGCACGCCCGAGTTCGACGGCGTGATCGAGAATCTCGAGCCCGAGCTGCGCCGCGAGTTCACCGATTTTCTCGTGTCTTCGATGACGTCCGAATTCTCGGGTTGCATCCTCTATGCCGAGATCGCCAAGCGGGTGACCAATCCCGATGCCAAGCAGCTGTTCAAGCTGCTGGCACGCGACGAATCACGCCACGCCGGATTTATCAACGACAGCCTCAAGGATGCGGGGATCGGCATCGACCTGGCGTTTTTGACGAAGGCCAAGAAATATACCTATTTCAAGCCGAAGTTCATTTTCTATGCAACTTACCTGTCCGAGAAGATCGGCTATGCGCGCTACATCACCATCTATCGCCATCTGGCGCGCAACCCGGACAAGCGCTTCCATCCGATCTTCGAATGGTTCGAACAATGGTGCAACGACGAGTTCCGGCATGGCGAGGGCTTTGCACTGCTGATGCGCGCCGACCCCAAGCTGCTGACCGGGCTCAACAAGCTGTGGATCCGCTTCTTCCTGGTCGCCGTCTACGCCACTATGTATGTACGCGATCACAACCGTCCGGTGCTGCACAAGGCGCTCGGCATCGACATCAGCGAGTATGATTTCACCGTGTTCCGTATCACCACCGAGATCACGAAGCAGGTGTTTCCGCTGAGCATCGATGCCGATGCGCCGCGCTTCCGCGAACTGCTCGAGGAGATGCGGACGATCTCTGCGGCGATCGATGCCACGCGCGACGAAGCCGGTTTGGGGGCGAAGATCCGGCGCGCGGCGCTTTCGGCGCGAGCGGCGCTCACCTTTGCGAAGCTATATCTGCAGCCCGTGCAATCCACCGAACTGCCGGCCACCGTGCGCCTGCAGCCGGCCTGGTAACACCGCGCTGGCTCCATGACAGCGCTTCTGCTGCCTCTGCTTTTTGCGACCCTGTTGTGGTTCACCTCGACCGGGCTTGTGCTCTGGCTCGACCGGCTGCCGAGCACGACCTGGCCGGTGAGCATCGTTGCTGCCACCGTGGTGAGCGGTTTCGCGATGGGGGCGATCATCATGACCGCGCCGATGGTGGGCGATGTTGCCGCCTATGTGGCCTTTGCTGCAGCCCTTGTGCTGTGGGGCTGGCATGAGATGAGCTTCCTGATGGGCTTCGTGACGGGCCCCAACCGCGCGCCATGCCCGCCGGACGCGCGCGGCTGGCGGCGGTTCCGGCTGGCGGCGGCGACGCTGATCCATCATGAAGTGGCGATGTTCGCCACCGTGCTGGTGATGGCGGCGGCCACATGGGGCCAGCCGAACCAGACGGCGACGCTCACCTTCCTGCTGCTGTTCGTGATGCGACTATCTGCCAAGCTTAACATTTTCGCCGGCGTGCCCCATCTGAGCCTCGAAATGATGCCCGATCGGATGCGATACATGGCGAGCTACTTCCGGGTGGCGCCGGCCAGCTGGTTCTTTGTCGCCAGCCTCGCGGCGATTGCGGTGATCGCAGCCTGGCTGGGCAATGCGGCGCTTACCGCGCCCTCGGGGCTTGCCACCGGCTATGCGCTGGCGTTCGCGCTGGCACTGCTGGCCTTCATCGAACATGGCTTTCTGGTGGTGCCTTGGCAGGACACATTGCTGTTCCGCTGGGCGATGCGAAACCGCCACACGATGCGATCTTCAGGACGGACAACAACAAAACATCAACAATCGACACTTGCGGCCTTGGATTCGGTGCGGCAATAAGTCTCGGGGAGATTCTGATGGACTATGAAGCGCACTTCCAGGCCGCGCTCGATGGCTTGAAGGAAAAGGGCAATTACCGCGTGTTCGCGGAATTGCAGCGGCAGAAGGGCGCGTATCCGCGTGCGACCCGCTTCACCGACAATGGCACCCAGGAGGTGACCGTCTGGTGTTCGAACGATTATCTCGGGATGGGGCAGCACCCCGATGTCATTTCCGCAATCCATGAGGAGCTGGATCGTTCCGGTGCGGGTGCCGGCGGCACGCGAAATATTTCCGGCACCATGCATGTGCATCGCCAACTGGAGCGCGAGCTCGCTGACCTGCACGGCAAGGAAGACGCGCTGCTGTTCACCTCGGGCTATGTGTCCAACTGGGCTGCGCTCTCCACACTGGCCTCGAAGCTGCCGAACTGCGTGGTGCTCTCCGATTCGCTCAACCACGCCTCGATGATCGAGGGCATCCGCCACAGCCGCGCCGAATGCCTGCGCTTCAAGCACAATGACGCTGCCGACCTCGACCGGCTGTTGAGCGGCATCGAGCCGGGCCGGCCCAAGCTGGTGGCGTTCGAGAGCGTCTATTCGATGGATGGCGACATTGCCCCCATCAAGGAGATCATCGAGGTCGCCGAGAAGCATGGCGCGATGACCTATATCGACGAAGTCCATGCCGTGGGCATGTATGGTCCGCGCGGCGGCGGCGTGGCCGAGCGCGAAGGGCTGATGGACCGGCTGACGGTGATCGAGGGCACGCTGGCCAAGGCCTATGGCGTGGTCGGCGGCTATATCGCGGCGTCCAAGGCGCTGTGCGATTTCGTCCGCAGCTTTGCCAGCGGTTTCATCTTCACCACCGCACTGCCGCCGGCGATCGCTGCCGGCGCCCTGGCCAGTGTCCGGCACCTGAAGACGAGCCCTTTCGAGCGCAAGCGCCAGCAGGAGCGGGTGGCCAAGGTGCGCGCGGCGCTGCGCGCCATGGGCATTCCGCAGCTGGAGAACCCCAGCCACATCATCCCGGTTATGGTGGGTGATGCCAAGAAGGCGAAGATGATCTCCGACTGGCTGATGGAGCATCACGGCATCTATGTGCAGCCGATCAACTATCCGACCGTGCCGGTGGGCACCGAGCGGCTGCGCATCACGCCGTCGCCGGTGCATTCCGATGACGATATCGACCGGCTGGTGAAGGCGCTGTCCGACATCTGGGGCCAGTGCGCGCTCCACCGCGTGGAGGCCGCCGCCTGACGCGCATGGGCGCGGGCAGCTGGCCTGCGCCGGTGTGGCTGATCGCTGGTTGCATGACCGTGGGCTCGGCGATGCGCCGCCGACCCGCGCCAGTGGACGTCGTTAGGCGTATCGCCGGGGCATGATCTGCCGGGGGGCAGGATTAGCGCCGGGT